>DATNPT010000509.1:0-18962 GCA_036703075.1 Chroococcales cyanobacterium | reverse complement strand
TAGGAGACCCCTAAGACGACGGCTTACACATTAAGCTGATGCCAAAGGTGCTCCTCCCATTGCCTACGGAGTTAGCTGACGGACTCAGACTGGAAGGTGTCTGTCTCACATCAAGGTAAGATTCGCCCCAAATATTGGTTCCTCCGTTCTTCGCCTGCTCGTAACACCTTTGAGCGTTATGATTAAGCGAAGATTAGGCTACCCACTAATCAGAAAAAGTATTACTCACCTCAATTCTATTTGTCTATCTAAAGTAATGTTTCTTTGCAGGCTAATGATTGCGATTAAAGAATTGTTAAGCTATAGTACTAAAGACTAATAATCTAACTTCGTTAGCCCGAAGTTGCACAGATAATTAGTCTTAGTTCAGTGGGTAGCCTAATCTCCTCCAGCTATTGACTTACACAAAAGGTCTTTAGCCTAGAGAAGAGCGGAGGAACCAATGTTTGGGGCGAATCTTACTTGATGTGAGACAGACATCTTCCAGTCTGAGTCCGTCAGCTAACTCCGTAGGCAATGGGAAGAGTGCCTTTGACATCAGCTTAATAGAGCCGTTGTCCTAAGGGTCTTCTAAGTTGTTTTGCTGTGAACAGTGGTAGTGAAAGCTTCCATTTCTCGACCTATTTCATTAACTGTTACAACTACACAGAGGCTAGGATGATGACTTACAAACAGTGGACTATTGTCACCAAGAAAGAATTGAACGGTATTGCGGTTGATTATACCGATCCCGAAGGAAATCACTACAGCGAACCCTTCTGTTTTCAAAACCCTTCTGAAGCACTACGTTACGCTCAAATCTGTATAGACCGACGGCTGATTGCATCAAACTCTAAAGTTTTTGAGAAAGCCTATTCCTAATAGGCTTTTTTTTTAGGTGCTCAAGGAAATCTCGATCGCGAAGCCTCTAAGTCTTAAAGTGGCTAGTATAGGGTGTTGCGGTTTCCTAACAGACAGTTGACGTATCCAGATTCATGGGTACGTCAGTTTTGCGATCGCGTTTCAGCAAAATTATGCAAGATTAAACCCATATTGCTCTGTATAGGGAAAAATAAGGTGAGGACAAAGGCAATAGCCTGGAGAAAGTTATGACCACACCAAAATGTCACAGATGCGGAGCAGATCTAGTTCAAATAAAACTCACAGAGGATTCAGAGGTAGGGTGGTACTGTGTCGGCTGCGATGTTGACTTGATTGCCGAACAGGAAGAAGCTCCTACAACAATCGAAGGGGATTGAGGCGTAGCCCAATTGTAGAGTTTTTTTCAAGTTCCCAGCTTAGGCTGGGATTTTTTATCTTGGTCTATCGTAGGTTGTCGAATCACCCAAGTCGTTAGTTCGCTCAACTGATAGCAAACTACTCGCTCTCAAGACATGCTACAAAAGGAAGAGTATTCAGGTATAATACCGCGCCTGTAATTACAAGCACCGCACTATGCAATCTGTTACCTTTGACCGTAATCCCTGTGTCTTACTTGTAGAAACAGACGAAACCTTGGCTGAACGACTCAGCCTGGATTTAAGAGAAGCTGGCTATTCTACTGTTATTGTGCATGATGCCAACAGTGGCTGGCATCAAGCCTGCGAACTCCAACCTGCAATGGTGGTTGTGGATAGAGCACTTCCAGGAGAATCGGGGCTAAAGTTGTGTACTCAACTGAGAAAAGCGGGTTCTCGCGTTCCTCTGCTTCTACTCATGGCTCGCGATACGGTTGAAGATCGAGTAGCTTGTTTAGAAGCTGGGGCGGATGATTATTTCCTCAAGCCTTATCGGACAGAACCATTTCTACAGATGGTACGCCTTTATTTAGAGCCAGAAGCGGGTGTCACCGAACAACTGAGGTTTGGGGAACTGATTTTAGATCTGACGACGCGCCGTGCTATGCGGAATGGTCGAACTATCGATTTGACCATGAAAGAGTTTGAACTGCTCAAGTACTTGATGACCCATCCGCGCGAAGTCCTGACTCGCGAACAAATTCTAGAAAATGTTTGGGGTTATGACTTTTTGGGAGAATCCAATGTTATAGAAGTGTATATTCGTTATTTACGCCTCAAGATAGAAGACGAAGGCGAAAAGCGTTTAATACAAACCGTGCGCGGTGTCGGTTACGTCTTGCGGGAATCGTAGACTGTTGGTGAATCATCGAGTGCATCTGGCTAAAACTCGGGTCTACTTTCACCTCAACAGATTGAAAACAGTCCTGGCTGATAAACTGGTGGGAACCTTTTGCCACACCACCGTAGTCTAGCTTCGCAGGAATCAAGCATCAGTTATGAAGTCTCAAATTAGTTTATTAGGAATTACTCTTAGTGTTCTGCTGTTGGGCTGTGCAACGTCGGTACCTGCTAAGGTATCAAATGGGACGCTGTTGAAATCCGATCTGCGTCTGTCACCTCCCCCAGTAGTCTCCTCATCGCCCACAAACTCAGGTCAAATGCTACCAATTTCTGCTCAGGCTGAGATGGCAGGTCAGCGGATTATGCTGGAAGTGGCACAAACTCCTCAGCAGCAAGCGATGGGATTAATGTATCGGACATCGTTGGCAGATGACAGAGGGATGTTGTTTCCTTTCGATCCACCACAGCCGGTCAGCTTTTGGATGAAGAATACCCTCATCCCGTTGGATATGGTGTTTCTACATAATGGGGAAGTCAAAGCGATCGCACAGAACGTTCCCCCTTGTACCACGACTCCCTGCCCCACCTATGGACCGGGCGTACTCATCGATCGAGTGATCGAACTGCGAGGAGGACGCGCTGCCGAGATCGGTCTCAAAGTCGGCGATCGGGTGAGTATTAAGGTTCTCGACAAGGACACATCCCCGCCTGCGCGGTGAAATTTTTAAATTATTATTAAATCTATTAAAAATTTCACTCGACATATTACGATTTTACAGAAAATGTGAGCTACTCTTTCATAAGGCAGATTTGAACGGTTAAATATTCCGATATTCTTGACCAATAGCTGCTTGCCTGTATTTGAGTTTAAGTACTGGGCGATGCGAGGGTTTCACGCGATTTAACTCTAGCGGTACGCTGCTGAGTGAGGTGTGAGGATTAGTGTCAGTGACAGCGTGTACCTGGCGAGCGAATCTTTGATTTTACAGACGGCTTTTGCAAAAAGCACTGAAGTAAAAGCAACTAAGCATAGTGTTTGCTTGGCATCACCGAGTTTCGGTTTTAGTAACGAGGGAGTCAAGGTGAGCTTCTTGTCCTACCCTTTAGAGAAGCTCTGCTGCGACGCATCGGGCGAAAAACTCGTAATAGCGGTGGATATTCAGAGCAAACTCAGATGATAAAAATCTCTGCTAGTCAGTGATCTGAAACACAAGTCAGGATGGTTCTAAGCCTGAAGATAGGTAAAAGAATCGACAACTTGTAGACAGATCGAAGACTGGCTACTAAGAACACAAGGACGCAGTTTGATCAATACAAAATGGAGCAGACAAGAGGAGGTAAAAGCCGTGATGGCACCTGCAACTTATAATCGATTTCTTCGCTTTCTTCAAGAAGAATTAGCAATTTCCACAGATTCCCTTGCGATCGCGCAACGTTATCGAGAACACGATCCAGGTCCTTTGCCGATGATTCTCTGGCAGTACGGTTTGGTCACGCTTAAGCAACTAGATCGGATTTACGATTGGCTAGAAACAGTCTAAGGCTAGACGCAATCAGCTAAGGAACAGGAGCAGGGAAGTAATGTCCAAATGCTTACGCCTTTGGGTTAATCTTGACCCCCAGGTACATCCCATTATTGACAAGATTGTCTTTTCATTAACAACCAATCTCGATATAAAAAAGAGCGAGTCAATGAGCGACTCGCTCTTTTTTAAGCTAAGTTGATACCTTCTAACTATCCAAGGACTAGGATTGAGTTAACACTCTCGCTGCTGCCGCAATACCAGCTCCTGGTGTCACGGCGTCATGACCTAATTCACCGAGAGTCGCTTCTAGCGCTCCAATAGCAGCAAGAATGTCGCGATCGCTCACAAAGCCAAGGTGACCGATGCGGAAAATTTTTCCTTTATAATGGTCTTGCCCTCCAGCCAGAGCAATATCAAAGCGCTTTTTCATCACAGCACGAATTTGTTCAGCCTCCACAGATACGGGAGCGACAGCAGTCACCGCAGGACTAGCCGCTTCATCCGGGGCAAACAGAGGTAGTGATAGTGCTTTGACAGCCTCGCGAGTTGCCGTCATGAGACGCTGGTGACGGGCGAAGATAGACTCTAATCCTTCGGCTTTCATCATGCGTAAAGCGACTTGTAGCGCGATGACTAAGTTAACCGGTGGAGTAAAGGGATTACTATTTTTCGCCGCTGCTTTGCTGTACTTGCCTAAATCCAGGTAGAAGCGTGGCAGTTTTGCAGTTTTATAGGCTTCCCAAGCCTTGGGGCTGACGGATACAAACCCTAGGCCTGGAGGAATCATGTAGCCCTTTTGAGAACCAGACGCTACCACATCAATCCCCCAATCATCAATGGGTAGATTAACCGCTCCTAAGCTGGTTACCGCATCAACGATCGTCAACGCTTCACCGTGGGCTTTAACGTGACGATTGATCGTTTCTAGGTCGTTCAGAACAGCCGTAGAAGTCTCAGAGTGAGTGATAATAACAGCTTTAATCTTCTTGTCGGTGTCAGCTTCCAGCTTTTCTCTAAACTGCTCGGTGTCGAGAGGTTTACCCCAATCAGCTGTAATTCTCTCAACGTCTAGACCGAAAGCGGCACTCATATCCGCCCAGCGTTCGCCAAATTTGCCATTACATCCCACTAAGACGCGATCGCCCGGACTCAAGCAGTTGATAATTCCTGCTTCCATTGCGCCCGTGCCACTCACCGTTAAAACCAAGACATCATTCTGAGTCTGGTGTAACCATTTGAGGTTTTCAGTTACCTCTGCCATAATTTGGCTAAAATCACCGCTACGGTGCCCAATTGGGTGCTTAGCTAGGGCATGTAGCACTTGTTCCGGTACCGGAGTAGGTCCGGGAATCATCAGCATTAGCTTGTCGTCCATTGTATTTCCTCTATCTTCTCAATTTGTATACTCCTACAATTGCACCGCACCTCAGACATTCTTGATCGATTGGAGCAATCGCACCGAGATCGATTAGCTCTTACTTACTGACTTCGGGCTTCTGTCCTAAGGGAAAAACATCTGAGGAGGGGGCGGACTCAAGACTAACGCTGTTGAGAGACCAACGGTACTCAACCGGTAAGTTAGCTCGCTGACAAGTTTGTTCGAGTTGCTTCTGCTGAGCTAGGGCTTTACGAAGAGTGGCAATCAATTGATGAACCTGCTCTCTAACTGCTGGTTTTTGATTAACAGCAAACGACGTTTGACGTTCTAGAAGTTGAAGGAGCAGTTCATAGTGGATATAAGAAGGAAGGGGGATTGGCTCCATGAAACCTGGTTTACCTCAAAAGGACGAATCTGCACAAGCGTTGCATCCCGCTCTTGACGATCGCAACTGCTAAGTGAGTTGGGCTTGCGAGTCACGGGCTAGGGAACAGACCGGCGATTGCTCCAGCAGGGTCAGGCTGTTTTACGAGTGACTCACCAATGAGAACGGCACTGGCACCTGCGGATGCCACGCCAGCTAGATCGGCGCTCGTATTCAGTCCTGATTCGCTGACGACCATAATGCCACGCTCTTGGAGTTGGTTACCCCGCGCTGCCAAGAGTTGGTAGGTCGTTTGCAGATCGACCGAAAAATCTTCTAAGTTACGATTATTGATACCCACTAGCGTAACGCCATCTAGTGGTAATACGCGGTCTAATTCTTCCAGAGTATGAACTTCGATCAAGGGTGTCATTGACAGAGCATTAGCAATCTTCACAAAGTAGTGGAGGTCTTGATCTGACAGAATTGCAGCAATTAGCAGAACGGCGTCGGCTCCGTAGCTGCGGGCGAGATAGATCTGGTAAGGGTAGATGATGAAATCCTTACATAATAGGGGGTTATCAACCGCAGCGCGAACGTTGGCTAAGTTGTCCCAGCTACCTTGAAAGAATTTTCGATCCGTTAGAACTGATATAGCGCTAGCGCCACCTTGGTCGTATGCTTTAGCGATCGCGACTGGATCGAAATTGGGACAGATAACCCCCTTACTGGGCGATGCCTTTTTGACTTCTGCAATCAGAGCAGGACGAGTCTGACTTGAACGTAGAGCGTTAAGAAAGTCACGAGGGGGGGGTGATATCTGCACCTTCTTTCGTAACTCGATTAAAGGAAGACGTTCCCGCATCTGGTCAACTTCTATCTCTTTTTGCCAGACGATCTCTTCTAAGATATGGCGGGGTTCGGCGTCTGGAAGAGCAACTTGATAGCGAATGATGTCGAGGTCAATAGCCCGATTGGGAGGACGTCTACGAATTTGCATTAATGGATTATTGGGTTACTGGTTGTTGAGTAATAGTTAATCGTCGTTATAACTCCTACTAATGACTAACAACAGCTCGCTTGTAGGCTTCGTCCAGCACTTCCGACAACGTGGGGTGAGCGTGGACTAAATAGGCCAGGGTGTTGACAGACTGCCTTAATGCGATCGCGTTCGATGCCTCGTGAATCAAATCCGATGCGTGAATGCCTAGGATATGAACGCCGAGAACTTCACCTGTATCTTTTCGATAGATGACCTTGGCAATTCCGTCTGCCTCGCCTTCTGCGATCGCTTTAGAATTGCCCTTAAAGTATGACCGAGTTACTGCCACTTCAAACCCTTCTTTTTCACCCAGTTCTTTCGCCGCTGGTTCTGTCAATCCAACATAGCTAATTTCCGGATGAGTGAAGGCGGCGGCTGGGATGCTGCGATAGTCTACTGTACGGTGACGCCCGCAGATATTCTCCACTGTGGCAATTCCTTGTGCCGAGGCAACATGAGCCAACATTAATTGACCTGTGGCATCACCAATCGCCCACAGATGTGGAACGGGTTCGCCCGCTGACAGCACTGCCATTGTGTCATCGACTGGAATAAAGCCTCGCCGATCGGTTTCAACCCCGATAGCATCCAATCCTAAGTCTTTGGTCGCAGGAATCCGACCGGTTGCCACCAGACAAGCATCGACTTCCAGGATATCTACGACTTCTTTCGTTTTGACGTCCGTCAATTCAATGACAACAGGGGAACCGGGAGTCACTTTTGTTGCAAGTACACCCGCATAGGTTTCAATATCGCGAGGAGTAATTAAAACTCGCGTTGCTAGCTTAGCAATATCTGGGTCAAAGGTTGGCATCAACTGGTCTAGAGCTTCAATCATGGTAATTTCGCTACCCAGTGCCGTGTAGATATCGGCAAACTCCAGTCCTATGTAGCCGCTACCAATAACTGCTACCCAATTTGGCAACCAGTCTAGCTTCAACGCATCGTCGCTGGTGAAGACTGTTTTGCCATCCAGCGTAATGCCTGGAGGAACAAAGGGAACAGAGCCAGTGGACAGGATAATATCCTTGGCTGTAATTGTTTTTTCCCCTTTTTCGGTAGCGATGGTTACTTTTTGCTGTCCAGCTACCCTGCCCCAACCCTGAATAATATCTACTCCCAGGCGTTTGAGACTGTTGGTTAGATCGCCACGAATCTTGCTGACCAGATTGTTGGCGTGGTTGGCGATTGCTTGTCGGTCAAACTCTACGCCTTCAACCTGAATCCCTAGCGACTTGAGGTGGTGGGCGTTCCGTAACTCCCGCACTCGTCCCGATGCGGCGAGTAGCGCTTTTGAGGGGATGCAGCCTCGATTGACACAAGTTCCACCCATGTCACTAGCTTCAATAATTGCGGTTTTTAAGCCACAACTCACCGCATGTAAGGCAGCACCATGTCCGCCTACACCGGCTCCTATAATCACCAAATCGTAATCAAATCCTTGACTCACATCCATTTCAACCATGCACGTCGCCCTCCTTATTCTCAACTTGACCCATGAACGATCGCAAGTATACGAGGTCAATTTGCTCGTTCATCTGCCACTCATTAGGGAACACCTACAACATGTGTAGTGTAAATTTATACATTCTAATTTTGGATTTTCGTTACGTCATTTGTCATTCAGAATTCATCCTAGTCAGTGTTGTATTGTGGTGAAAGTTTTAACCCGGTGCTCTCCCACTAAAAGCCATATGCAAGGGAACAGATATTATGCACGAGCATCAACACGATCGGCGGATTGCTGCGAATAGAGCTTTTATAGAGTCGCTTGACCAACTACAGAATATCTTGGCACAGGAGCGTCAAACACCTGAATCTGAGTCGCTGTTGTCCAACATAAATCTGCTAGAAGAAGCCGCCGCTGACCTTGACGCTTTTTTTAGCGAGCAAGACATTCAAGCCGGAGAAGGGTTAGATGAGGAAAGTTGAAGGTTAGTCAGGTTACAGGGTAGCAGATTTTTAACTGTTCAACGTTCAGCTCAAGTTTTTTCGCTGGCGTTTGGCTTCGTACAGCATTAAAGCCGCTGCGATCGCCACATTCAATGACTCTACTCCTGACAAGAGAGGAATTGTCACTTGTCGAGAGGCCAGTGACAGTAAGTCTTCTCTCAGTCCTGCTGCCTCATTGCCCAATAGAATCAACGTTGGACACCGCAAGTCGATATCCCAGTAACTTAGAGTGGCATCAGGTACCGTGGCAACAACCTGTACTCCTTGAGCTTGACATTGACTAACAATGTCTCGTAAATCGGGGCAAACGGTCATAGGAAGACGGAACCACTGACCTGCTGACGAGCGCAGTACCTTCGGGTTATCGATATCCACACTGTCTGTCGTCAGCCACAAACGCTCGGCACCCGCCGCCGCCGCCGTTCTGATGATGGTTCCCAGATTGCCAGGGTCTTGTACCGTCTCCAGAGCTAAACCTAAAGAACTCACGATGGGTAACCCTTGTGAGCGATCGACTTCAGGGGCAAGGCGTCGCTCTGCTGTCGCTACCACCCCATCCGGCTGAACAGTAGTTGCGATCGCTTCCATCACCTGCGAACTGACCAGTTCTGCTCGTTGACATTTTTGCACAGCCTCTTGCCACAACTGCGGATGGCGCTCTTGCCATTCTGGCGTACAACAAACCGCTACAAGTGGGTAATCGACCGCACAAGCTTCCTCCAACAGATGAGTTCCCTCCAGCAGAAATAGTTGCTGTTCTCTCCGTCCCTTAGCTTTGTGTAGCTTTTTAATTTCCTTGACAAGGGGATTCTGAGTGCTTGTGAGCATCATGATTTTAGATTTTGAATTTTAGATTTTGAATTTTAGATGGGTGATGAATCCAAAATCTGAAATCCAAAGCCAGTATGCGGAACCCGGGACTTGAACCCGGAAGTCTTTGCAGACACTAGAACCTGAATCTAGCGCGTCTACCAATTCCGCCAGTTCCGCTGGTGGGAGAGTTTTTCTCGCCGGTCTCTAATTATGCAGCAAGTGATGAATTTTATCAATGTCCTTGGCAAAAAATCAAAATTGGTAGTTTGATTGAGCAGTAGAGTTCAGTTAGGTCAGAAGACCGGAACCGAGACAATGTACAATTCAAGACTGCCATTAGACATCAAACTTGATTATCAAACTGGACATTTCCCATCTTTCAGGTAGAATCGAAACCAAATTTTAAAAAATGCAAAGAATTCCGCAGATTCTGGAGGATAGACCCATCAATCACTCTCTAAGCCTGACAGATAACAACTCTCTGCCCGCAAAAGACAAATCTGTCCTGCAGATTTGGGGCAGAGCGTCCCTACAAGGACAGGTCAAAATTAGTGGAGCTAAAAATTCGGCCTTAGCAATCATGGCGGGAGCCTTACTGTGTCCCCAAGATTGCCGACTGCAAAACGTGCCCTCCCTCGTAGATATCATGCGGATGAGCCAGATTCTCTCCGCGTTGGGCGTGCAGTTGGAACGCCACGGTGATGTTCTGGACATCAATGCTCGCGACATCGGACAGTCGAAAGCTCCCTATGAGTTAGTCAGCCAGTTACGAGCTAGTTTTTTTGTTATCGGTCCCCTGCTGGCACGGTTAGGAGTCGCTCGGGTTCCTCTACCTGGTGGCTGCGCGATTGGAGCAAGACCAGTAGACCTTCATGTCAGGGGTCTACGACAAATGGGAGCTGAGGTACAGATCGAGCATGGCACTGTCCACGCCTATGTGACCGGCCGGAATCGCAAGTTAAAAGGCGCAAAGATTTATCTAGACTACCCGAGTGTGGGTGCGACGGAAACTCTCATGATGGCAGCAACGCTGGCCGAGGGAGAAACAACCATTGAAAATGCTGCTCAAGAGCCAGAAGTTATCGATTTGGCAAACTTTTGCTGCGCGATGGGAGCCAAAATTCGGGGGGCTGGTACAAACACAATTGTGATTTCTGGTGTTCCTAGTCTGCACTCGGTAGACTACTCAATCATCCCCGATCGCATTGAAGCAGGAACGTTTTTAGTGGCTGGGGCGATTACTCATTCTGAGATCGTCTTATCGTCCGTAGTCCCAGAGCATCTCACGGCTGTGATTGCTAAGCTGCGAGACATTGGTATCAAGGTGATTGCAGAAGAACCAAACTGCTTGCGAATCGTTCCTGGTCAATTACGGGCAACGGATATTGAGACTCTACCTTATCCAGGATTTCCCACTGACATGCAAGCGCCGTTTATGGCCTTGCTGACCCTGAGTGAAGGAGACAGCGTAATCACTGAAACCGTATTTGAAAATCGATTAGGTCACGTTCCGGAATTGAATCGCATGGGCGCAGATATTCGGGTCAAAGGGAACAATGCGATTATACGGGGGGTATCACTACTATCGGGAGCTCCCGTAGTAGCCACAGATTTACGAGCATCTGCGGCGTTGGTTCTGGCTGGACTTGCAGCAGAGGGGAAAACGACGATTCAAGGCTTGCATCATTTAGACCGAGGCTATGACAATCTCGAAGAGAAGCTACGACAGCTAGGAGCAAAACTCCAACGGGTGAAGGACGAATCTGAGACGGAAACAGAAAAAGCTCCCGAGGTGCAAAGTCAAACGACTGAAGTTCCCCACTAATCGATAGGGTTCAACTTCGATTGCGCTCCAGCAATTAATTTTTCACCAGGAACCTCCAGGACGCCCCACTTCTATTGCAAAGCAATAGAAGTGGGGTAGTTTACTCTATCGGCACTCTAAACTCAGCACTGACTAATCCCTAGTTTTCTGGTTCCGTCTGGATTATCCCTGGCTAGAAGCTAAAATCTCTGCTAAAGCTTGTTTTACAGTCGGATAGTGATACTCAAAGCCATAGCTAGTCGTTCTTTTAGGTAGTACCTGCTGACCTTCCAGGACAACCTTAGACCCTTCTCCCAAAAGCAGTTCTGGGACAAAACTGGGAACTGGCAACCAGGAGGGACGACCGAGAGTTTCCCCAATAATCTGACTCAGTTCCGACATCCGAACGGGATTCGGTGCCGTAGCGTTGAGAACACCCTCAACATCTGGTCGATTCAAAGCAAAGAGGATTAAATCTACCAAATCGTCTCGATGAATCCAGGAAAACCATTGACGACCAGTACCGAGCGGTCCACCCGCAAACAGTTTGAAGGCAGGTATCATTTTCGCCAGCGCGCCTCCATTACCTAGGACAATGCCAAACCGCAAGATGACCAATCGGACATCCGCCGCCTTGACTTTTTGCGCTTCACCTTCCCACTCTTGACAAACTTCAGCGAGAAAATCGTTACCCGCAGAGCTAGTTTCATCAAAAAGAGCAGTTTCGCTCGTGCCGTAGTACCCGATCGCGGACGTGTTAATTAATACAGAAGGCTTAGGGTTGGCTTGGGCAATTGCTTCTACAATTTTTTGCGTACCTAGCTGGCGGCTGTTAAGAATCTCCTGCTTTTGTTGTGGAGTCCAACGACTCTCGGCAATGGGTTCTCCTGCCAAATTAACGACGGCGTCACAGCCCGCGATCGCTTTTTGCCAAGAACCTGATTCTGTAGGCGTATATTCAACGATTTCTAACGTGGGGAACACGCGCTTGGCTCCCGATGGATTCCGAGTTAGGACAATCGGCTGATGACCTTGAGCTTGGAGCCGCTCTACGAGGCGAGAGCCAACAAATCCGGTTGCTCCAGTGATGGCGACTTTCATAAGCTAGTTACTGTTACTTCCTGTAGATTTACCCGTTTCGCTGTAGGCCATATCGTTGACCTCAGCATAGCGCTGCATAAAGCGCATAAAGCGCTCCCAGTGGTTTTCCGGCTCAATGTCAAACTTACATTCCACTCGTTGCAGTTCATCCCCTTCTGGCCCCCCGAACACAAATTGCACTGAAGACGGCTCAACCGTAATTACACCTTCTTCATCTGTTAAAACCATGGAATTGCAAGAACGTTTTGTAAAGCTATTGAATTTTTCTAACGCTTTTAAGGAATTGAACGTCATCATTACCGAACGGACTCCAGTGTTTCGATTTCGCCGTAAGCTGACGTTACTTAGTTCCTCATAAATTCCTTCAAAAAACTGAATCGAGGGTTTTGGGGCAGTCATGTTAAAGCTCGAATAATATTAGAGCTAGTATACAAAACTTAAAAGCACTACCAGCTAAATAATCCACATCTCAATAGTCGCCCCCAGAACCATAACGCCATGCGTCAGCCCAACGATGGCAGTAATATTGCGGTACAGGCGGCAACATTTTCACCGATGCACTCATGAGCTGTCCCAAGGGAGATAAGCCAGAGTACAGCCCCAAATTAATGTAATGGACTATCCAATTCAATAGCGTTGTTAGCCCAACTTGGGGAATTACCGGCAAAATTAGCCCAGGTTTAGTTACGGAGGTCAACAAAAGCGTTTTTGATAGTCCTGGAAACTGTACAACGTCTTGTAAAAATGGTCGCAGAACGTCGTCTCCCAGTTGTTCCATTGCCTGAAAGACACCCGTCAGGAGCTGATTGATTTGATTTGGAGACAGGTGTTGATCCATGCCGACGCTCATCGCCCGTTGGAACAGCCAGGTAACGGCAATGTTAGGCTGGTAGGGTTGAAGCTCAGCCAAAGCGTTTTGTGTGAGAGCATCACATTGCAGGGCTTCATGAATGCCTTGGGTCAGACGCTTCAGGTGTCGTACCATTGACCCGAATCCGCCAAAGCTCACCGGCGATTGACCCCCACTGCTATCACCGACTGGCAAAATTCGACTCCAAGGCATTCTGACAGGGCTATTTCGGTAGGCAGGAAAGAAGCCAAACAGCACTCGTTTCCATTCAAGTTGGGACAATTCGACGCCTTGGTATTCCGGCAGGAGGCGCAGATACTCCTCAAACAAAAACTCCAAACTGGGGCGTTCTGGATGAGCATCCAGGTAGGTAAATAAGTAAGTCGTTCTACCATCTCGTGCGGGAAAGGCTTCCCAGAAGTATTGGCATTGGTTTTGGATTGGCGTGAACGAGGCGAGCAGGTCGCCGGTATCGTTGTTAGGAAAGCCTTGAGCGCAACTGCCCACGACTAAGCAAACTCCTTCTGGTTTTTCTCCTTGCCGTACTTGCTGGACAATGGGAGAGAAATGCCCCATGGCATCGACAAGCAATCGTGTCTTCAATCCACCAGCAGCATCCACTAAAACTCCATTAGGATGAACGACTGCCCCCTCAAAGGCTGTTTGCTCGTACAGCTGACCCCCTGCCTCTAGAAATTTGGATTTTAGGGTATCGAGCAGAAAAACAGGGTCAACACCGATGTTGAGTACATCTCGTATCCAAAAATCTGGTCCCTCAGCAAAAGTGATGCGAGCTGGATTATATTCAGTCGCGATCGCTTGTTTTAGTTCTGTTTCCCCAAGGAGATCGAGTTCTAAAAATACCTCTAGTTCTTTGCGGGAAATATTCCACTCCTGCTCTCTACCTCGCAAAATTCCCCGCTCGATTAAGGCGACTCGCCAGCCTCGCTTTTGTAAGGCAGTGCTGATTAAAATTCCCAATGTACCGCCACAGACAACGACATCCCAATCCGGTGTTCCCAACGGTTCTTCGCTCTGTTTAATCGGTTGAGGGATGAGTGAGGTGTCTTCTCGTAGCAATTGCCAAAAGCGATCGGCACTCCGAAGACGGCCCAGGACATCTCCAGGTAACTGGGAAAGTATTTGTTCAGTTAGTGTCATGAATATCTCTAGTTGGCGGCGATGCTCCCTCTCAATCGTACTGGGTATGAGATACCACGGGTTTTGCCACGAGGAAGGAAACTATTTCTCCCCTACTCCCTACTCTCCATGTTCATTCGAGAGGCAGACGGATATAAAAAGTTGTACCGTCTTGATGATTGGACTCAAAAGAAATCTGCCCTCCATGGGCATCGATAATCGATTTTGCGATCGCCGTTCCTAGTCCTGTGCCACTGTGTTTTCCATACGTCACAAAGGCTTCAAATAACCGATCTTTAATCACTTCCGGAATCCCAGGCCCATTGTCGTGGATTTTAATATGGGTTCCTTCATTGCTGACCCAAGCCGTTAGTTCGACACGACCTCCACAACCTGTGAACGACTCAACTGCATTCCCTACCAAATTTTGTACGACACGCAGAAACTTGTTTTCATCAGCATTCACGACTACATCGGCTGCCTGCATCACAAATTCAACGCCCGCCTCTTGGAAATAAACCCGGTTGAGCTTTTCAAAACGCTTCAATGCCTGAGCAAGATTAATCGGTTGTTTATTTAGTACAGAATTACCCCTCACAAATTCTAAAAATTCTTCGGCCATTGCCGACATTCGTTGCGCTTGGGCTTTAATCAAACTGCACCATTCAACTGTTTCGGCATCCGGGTGCAGTTCCTCGATCATGCCACTAGCCAGATGAATGCTACTTAAAGGACTTTTGAAATCGTGAATGACCGTATTGAGCATTTCCCCAATCAAGACCATTTTTTCTTTGTGAACTATCTGTTTAACATGTTCATCCGTCGATTCCCTCAACCGCTGAATCATGTAACTAAATAGTTTGATGGCAACGCTACCTTTAGTCTTTTCCAAGATTTGCATGAGGCTGTCACCTGGAATTTTGGCTAAGATTGCTTCCTCACAGGCAATAGCCTGGGTACTACGCGGCTGTCCGTCAAGAACACCAAGTTCTCCAAAGAAACTATTGGGCAAAGCTTTGGTTAGGGTTTGATATTGATTGGAACCAATATGCTTCCTAAACTCTACTTGACCTTCTAAAACTAAGTATAAAAAATCGGATAGAGCGCCTTCTTCAAAAATAACTGTTTGATTGGGAAATTGTTCAACAATAGCTACTCGGCATAGCTGTGTTGCCTGCTCTGGTTCAAAAAATGATATGAATTTATGCGATTCCAGATCCATTGGAGAGTAACCTGCATCGTTAATCTCAGGAGTGGCTTGATTTTATCCTGACATCCTCTAGAGGGAATAGATCGAGGAAGCAGGAGTTCTTAGCTCGTTACCTCAGTGGGCGAAGGAGTTTTCCTCGTACTTACAGCGATCGCTCAAACCGATGATTTCGCCCAAATGATTATGTAGCAAGGGTCTCCAATTCCCAGTTCCCGATTCTCTTGCAACCAGGGGTTTTAACCACAACTACGGAAGAACCATCGTCTTTTGCTAGTGCTATGCCTGGTGTTATCTAGGTATTTGATATCCTAGCCAAGGCTAGCGCTGCATTCTGACCGCCAAACCCAAAACTCAAACAAAGTACTGAACGTAGTTTATCTGAGCGGGGTTCAGTCGCGAAATCCAACTCAAACGCTGGTTCTTTGAGTCCTACACATGGAGGTAAGAGCTGATGCTTCAAAGCCATGAGGCAGAAAGCCGCTCCCAATGCTCCAGAGGCTCCTAGGGTATGACCAGTTGCTCCTTTGGTGGAACTCACTGGCACATTTCGCTCGACGAGCGACTGAATTAATCGAGCTTCGTTTTGGTCATTGAGTTGGGTGCCTGTGCCGTGAGCGTGAATATAGTTAATTTCACTTGGGAAAATATGACTGCGATCTAAACATTGTTTGACAGCAACGATCGCGCTGTGTGCATTAGGATTTGGCGCACTGATGTGATAAGCATCACTTGTCAATCCAAATCCCAGCACTTGACCGTAAACGGGTGCCATCCGTTGCTTTGCCAATTGTGCCGACTCCAATACCAAGACTGCCCCTCCTTCTCCTAAGACGAATCCCTCCCGATATCGGTCAAATGGATAGGAACCCGTGCGAGCTAGAGCGCCCATTTTATCAAATCCAGCTAAGGTCAGTGGGGTAATGGGGGTTTCTACAGCACCGGCAATGACTCGCTGACAGTGACCTGTGTGAATCAGCTCATAACCTTGAGCGATCGCCCAAATTCCTGTCGCACAAGCTGCCATCGGTGCGAGTACTGGTCCAGTTGACCCTACCTGACGAGCAGCCACCATCGCCGCTCGATGGGGAAGCATATCCAGCCAATACTGTAAGCCGGGGAGTGGGGAAGATGCGGAGGGTGGAAAAGACGGAGACGCGGAGAATTTTGTAAAGATAGCCCCACGTTCCTCTTTTCTCGTCCCTAGACCCTTTGCCAACTGCTCCCACGAGGCCTGACAGCTACGACTTGAACCAATGACAATACCGCACTCGGATAGTGGCACTTCTAGCTCTGCATCTTCCAGGGCATCTCTTACAACAACTTGAGTGAGCTGTTCTAAGGACGCTAGATTCAAACCGATCGGCGCGAGGGGTCGAGGTGGTAAATCGGGAAAGGGTTGATGCTGTTGGATGCTAGACTCTCCATTCAGAAGACGCCGCCAGCTAGTTTCCAGGTTACCAAGAGCTGAAATAAGACCGATCCCAGTGACAACGACCTCCACTGTTTGCCCAGCTAATTTCTAGAATCTTTGACAGCAACTCCGCTACTTCTTGAGGTTTTCAATGCCCTGAGTCACTTCGGCTGACTCGATGCGATCGCCTTGCTGAATTTTGTCTACGACATCCATTCCTTCGGTGACGTAACCAAAGACGGCATAACTACCATCCAAAAACGGTAGTTCTGCCAGAGCAATGTAGAACTGTGAAGACGCAGAATCAGGTGGTGTTGAGCGAGCCATTGCCACAGCGCCGCGAGTATGGCGTAACACGGGGGCAGCAGAGATTCCTGCTTTATCAAAGGTTTTGCTATACACTGGGGCGTCTGCGCCCTTGGGCTTAATTTCTAGAGGGATGTAACGCTCTTGCTTGGTTTGGGGATCGATAAACCCTCCCGTTCCAAGACGCTCTACAGGAAAATTCGGGTCTTTTCCTTGAGGATCGCCGCCTTGAACCACAAACGGTTGTGGTTCCCGCACGACTCGATGAAACACCAATCCGTTGTAGATGCCCTGCTGGACTAGGTCAACAAAGTTTCCTGCCGTCACGGGAGCGTCGTTGCCATCCACTTCTATTTTGATCGGTGAGCCTTTCACCTTCAGGACAACCGTCGCTTTGCCTTCTAGTCTTGGTAAATTTTTCACTTCGGGACTGCTAGCTTGAGCTGCAGGAGTAGAGGTTGTTTTAGCGGTTGAGGGGCTACCAGAGTCGAGAGACGCCGCCTCAGGCGTACCGCATCCTACAACAACCAGAGCCACAACAACCAAAATTGATGATAACCAGCGCCGGACTTTTATCTGCATATTGAATTCACCGCTCTTGTAGCCATAGCTACTGAATCATCATAAGCAGATATGCGACTACCCGTGCAGAATTTGCTTACAAGCCTTCAAGAGGTACTCCTAAAAAACGAGCGAGTTCTGCCCCTTGATTTTCGAGTTCTGTCAGGGATAAGGGCTGCCCTACCCGAGTTAGCGGAACGTCCTGGCGGTCTTTAACGCGAAGATAGAGAGCACGCCGAGGGTTAAGACCTTCTTTGATTTCTACTCGAATTGACTGAACATCCTGAGTCCGGCAACCGAATTCGATTTTACGATTTTTACCGGGGAAGCCCCAGCGAAAAATCTGTACCCTACCCGTTTCTTTGTTGAACTCGTTGTACCCACCCCCAACATCCAAGAGGATGACTAGCCACAAGTAAAGTGCCATTGCCACAGCAGCAACACCATAGAAGCCCATCGCTACGCCTTGAGGGATAAACACTAGCCCAGTTGTATCGCCGACGGGAAGTAGATTGACTTTGGTGTAGCTAGAAATCGCCGCCAGCAAAAAGCCTGTGCCTCCCACAGAAACCACGGCTGCCCACCAGTAGTTACTGAATCGGCGAGAGCCTAAAACCGACTGACGAATTACACGATTCTCTCGTTGGGTTGTCGGTGCTGTCATGAAACCATCCTGCCCACTCAATCTCTAGACTTTTGAATAATACACTCTGCCATTACTATGACATTTCTGGTTTAGGGAGAACCGATCTAAAAAGATTCTGAGGAAATATGTGTCAATTTGTAAAATCTCTGATATTCATTATTATTGAATATGTAAGCTGAAAGCCTGATTCTCTTATATACAGGATCGGGAAACCGGCTAAAAGATGTGATAAGTTAAGAAAAATTAAGGAACCTCTAGCTAGTGTTCTAGTTAGTGGTAGGGGTGAATGACACATCCCCTCCGTAGACAAGTTAGCTAAGTTAACTGACCTGTCGTAGAGAATCCACGCCTGTTGCGGTGGAACTGTCATCTAATAAAGACGCGCAAGCGTCACCCCTGGAATCCTTCAAAACATTTATGTAAGAGGATTTGAAACTATGACAATAGCAGTAGGACGCGCGCCAAGCGAAAGAGGGTGGTTTGACGCCCTAGACGACTGGCTAAAGCGCGATCGCTTCGTATTCATCGGCTGGTCGGGACTGTTACTATTCCCCTGCGCCTACATGGCACTGGGGGGGTGGCTAACTGGCACAACATTTGTTACCTCGTGGTACACCCACGGACTAGCCTCGTCGTACTTAGAAGGCTGCAACTTCCTCACGGTAGCCGTGAGTACCCCAGCCGACAGTATGGGACACGCGCTGTTGCTGCTGTGGGGACCAGAAGCGCAAGGAGAC
>DATNPT010000506.1:0-9877 GCA_036703075.1 Chroococcales cyanobacterium | reverse complement strand
GAATCCAGCTATCAGTAAGGTTTCATGAGTTATAGCGTCTCAATACAACCTTATGAAAAACTTCGATAGCACCTCAACCCTTATGGAAACCAATGCCACCCCAATCGAGTTAGCGATGAGCCTGAGTTCGCGTTCCAACGTCTTAACGGAGAGAATTGCAAGAATTCAACAAGTTGCTGCTGTCATGACTGTTGCCAAAATCGCACGTTTGGTGACGGTAAAAATTGAAAGCGCCTTTGGGACTCATGGGTCTGGAGTTATTATCAATAGACAAGGAAATGTCTACACGGTTCTAACCGCTCATCGCGTAGTTGAGCAAACTGGTATTCAATACACGATTGGCACCTACAACGGTAACAACTATGCAGTGACGAAAGCGATAAATTTTCAACAACGTCACAATGAACCCGATTTAGCTCTTGTCCAATTCTCTAGCCCTAATACCTATTTAGTTGGCCCTCTAGGAAGCTCCGATCATGCTGGACTCGGCGCAGAAATCTATGTTGCTGGCTATCCTCAATCGATGGGTACTCGAACAGAGGAATTTGAGTTTACCAATGGAATGATTATTGACCGTCCCACTAGAAAACTCCTGTACTATAGCGCTCCAATAGGGGGTGGGATGAGTGGTGCTCCTGTCTTTAATGCTAGTAGTCAGGTCATCGCCATTCATGTCGCAAAAGACCTTGAGCGAGAGAGGGGAACAACAATCGAAGTAGCTGTGCCCGTTATTGACGCGATCGCTCTGCTAGATTAAATTTTTCTTATAGAGATGTTAAGCGATCGCTGGCAAGATGGGAGAGCCGATAGAGGGAAGCTTTGTGCTTGACCAGACAATTATCCAGACGTTTGAACGCAAGTCAAAAAAACCTCAACTAGCAGTGGCTAGTGCAACCAGGGGGTAATACTCGCGATCGCATCAATAGTCGATCTATTCTGTCGCACCTTCTACCTGAAACGGGGTGCAGACAACCCGAAAGCCAACATCGTTGGCTAGAGCGCTCGCATCCATCGAACACCGAAACGATGAATGACATTGTCTCGGATGGCTGCGCCACGAACCCCCTCGTAGCACAATAGGCAAAAAAGGCTCATCGTCCTCATCGTTGCACCACTCCCAAACTAACCCGTGCATATCGAAAAGCCCAAACGGATTCGCCATATTGTAACTACCAACCGGCGTGGTTTCTCGACGGAACAGACCGCGTGGACTGCCCTCTTGGTAAGCATGAGTGCCATTGTAGTTGGCTAAAGCCGTCGTAATTGTTGGACCGAAATGAAACGCAGTAAGAGTTCGACCCCGACAAGCATATTCCCATTCAATTTCGTTGGGCAAGCGGTAAGGGAGAGCACTTTGGCGAGAAAGCCGCGCACAAAATTCCCTCGCCTCGTACCAGGAAACTTGCTCAACAGGGTGATTGCTACCTCGGAAGTAGGAGGGATTTAAGGGCAATTCACGCTCGATCGGAGCTAGTCTGGCGAGCGCTATCCATTGAGCTTGAGTGACAGGATATTTGCTGATAAAAAATGGAGCAACGGTTGCACGATGCTGCAAATAGGGCCAGAATCCTTCTTCGCAACTTTCTGCTGCCCCCATCAAAAAAGTGCCACCGGGAATTGCCACCATTTCTAAGGACACTTGCTGGTTCAGGTATTCCCTGTAACTGGATGCTTGCTGACAACAACGAGTTTGTTCTTGACCCTGAGCATTGACCGTCACTGTTTCAAATTCAAATACGGTAATGCGGTCTTTCACTTGCCAGCGTAACAGGCGTCGTTTCGCGCCCTGAGTTCCTCCTAAAACGGCGTCCCAAGCACGGGCATTGGGAAGACTACCTAAGACAAGTGCATCGGCTTCAGGTTCATTCGGCTGCATATGCATCTCCTAAGTTTTGTTGTTTCCTACTTTTAACTACCGATGCTGACGGAATAGGAGGTTCGCCTTGGTTGAGCTTACGCGATGGGGACGGGGGTTTGGTTACCAGTGTGGCTAATTGACCGGATTTGATATCACGCTAACAAAAAAAGGATAGGCTAAGTGCCTATCCTACAAACTAACGATACGATCTGAGAAACTTAAAAGTTCATTTCGGCAGCTTGTACCTTTTCAATTTGCTTCTTCTTCAGAACCAACATGGTTTGAGACAGCATAATTCCGCCGATGAAGACCATCAACCACTTAATACGAGTGGGGTCTTGTAAAACGATTTCTTTATCTGCCTGACCAAAGCCACCCACATTAGGATTGCTGGTCAAAGCTTCGTTGGCTGCAACTTGTTGCCCTTCAGAGACGATTAACTCTGGGCCGGCTGGGATGGTTTCAACTACTGTCGCGCCATCTTCCGTCTGAATCGTCACTTCGTAGCCACCGCCTTCTGGCTTGGCGATTTGAGCAATCGTACCGGCTTTAGGAGCGCCGTAGACAGTATTATTGCTCTTGTCGCCTGTGGGGTAAACCTGACCCCGTCCTCGGTTAGCACCGACGTGAACCGGGTACTTCCCGAAGTGAATGCCTTTATCAGTTTTGGGATTGGGAGAAAGGACAGGTAAAACAATCTCTTGGTACTGTTCGCCTGGTAGGGGCCCGACAATCACCACATTATCCTCACCGTCCTTGTAAGGCTGGAAGTAAACTCCTCCTACCTTTTCCTTGAGCTCTTCAGGAATGCGATCGTCTGGGGCAATCTTGAATCCTTCGGGCAACATGATTACGGCACCCACATTCAAGCCACCTTTAGACCCATCACCCAAGACTTGTTGCGAGCTGAGGTCGTAGGGAATCTTCACCACAGCCTCAAATACCGAATCCGGTTTAACCGACTGGGGGACTTCTACTTCTGTCGGTTTAGCGGCTAGGTGACAGTTGGCACAAACAATCCGTCCCGTGGGTTCGCGAGGCGTTTCAGGTGCCGTTTGCTGCGCCCAAAAGGGATAAGCCGCCGCAGATTGGGGAAGTGAGATATCGCTAACAAAGAAAAATGCCAAGGTTGCCAGAGACAGCAGGAGGGTTCTGGCGATCGCCCTCTGATTGAAGACGTTGCAGATCGCCGATAAAGAAGGTGTTCTCATCTTGATAAGAAAAAATCAAACAGGATATTAGGGATTGGGCAAAGACGAACTAGAGGCTAGAGGCTGAGAGCTAGTAATTGAGGGAAGAAGGCTCAAGACCAGGGAGCAGTTACTGAAAATTTCCCTTATCTTTACTTGTCCTCCTTCCCTTGTCTTCACCTAATCCCCAGTCCCCAGTCCCTAGTCCCTCTAATCAATTAAGTCCACCAGGGTTCTTCGCCGGTACGGAAGTCGGTTTCTGTCCACTGTGTCAAGGAAAGTTTGTCATCTTCTGTGACGGTCGCGTGAACCAGCGCCAACGATAGAGGCGCTGGTCCGCGCACTACTTTACCCTCATTGTTGTACTGAGAACCATGGCAGGGACACATGAACTTGTTCTCATTGGGATTCCAGGGAACAACACATCCCAAGTGGGTGCAGACCGCGTTGATGCCATAGCTGGCAAGGCTCTTGTCTTCCGTGACCACAATGTAGGTCGGGTCGCCTTTGAGACCTTGAGCTAAAGTGCGATCGCCTGGTGCATGACTGCTTAAAAAGTCGCTGACGATCACGTCATTACCTAAGGCATCTTTAGCCGTGACACCGCCCCCAACGCCACCACTGGCAGGGGGAATGAAGTACTTGATGAATGGATAGAGTGCTCCGACAAATGTGCCCGTCACGGCACCGAACGCCAAGAGGTTCATAAATTGGCGACGCCCCATATCGGGAACATCTGCAGAGCGAGAAGCTTGAGCCATAACTAAACGCCTAAGGTATATTTTTCTTAACTGCTCTGGAAAAATCCCCAGAATTTCTTAAACCCTGTTCGTCGAATGTAGGGCGATTCTATGGATAACAGGGTTGCCGAAACCCTTTATATCAAAGGACTTACGGCTTCTGATATAGGTATTATTACATTCTTTTACACCGTATCATAAAGTAAAGAAGCGTCTTATTTGTGACGAAATGTAAACATCAACTCAGGTTAGAGAGGGCTATGACAGGACAGGACTTGCGCCAACTCCTGCTCAATAAGTGGGGATACTCCTACGACATCCAGATCCGACGGACTCAGGGCAAAATCTTCGTTCAGGTCATGTGGAAGTACCAGGAGCAGGTGTCTTTTCCCCTCTCTGAAGTTGAGTACTTGGATCGTCTCAACACAGTTGCCACCTATCTCAATGCTTGGGGTGGAACCAGTCAAGTACGAGACTACATTCAGCAAACCCGCGAACGTCCCCGCCTCGGTAAAGCGGTGAGTATTCCGATTGAACTAGGCGAGCGAGCGTCTGAATGGCTATTGGAAGATTTTTAGCGATCGCAAATTTATAGCGGTTCTCACTTTGGTGAGGTACAAGTCTCTGTTTTTTTTTCATAGTTCATGATTCATTGCAATGAACAATAGACCTCTTGCAAAAGTTGAAATGCGCCTGTAGGAGCAAAGCATTCGTACCTTAATTTATGGCGTTTAAAACTGGATTTTTATCTTGTGAAGTTTAGATGCATAGCAGCTTATTCAATAACAAGGTAAGTATTGGAAATAACAAAGTCACTTAATATAGAACCTTTCTTCAGTGTAGGTAAGACCCCTCTAAGGAGGAATTTTTAATCGTTTCGGCTGCGCTTGAATGTAAAAGAAGTATCAAAGACCCGCTAAGTGGGGGAGTTCAGATATCGAGAACTCTTTCATTTGCTTTGCATGGCGATAGTCAATTGGGGGAGATAACAAAACCCTGGTTTTAGCTTACTAAAATTTTCTCTCTCGCTGGATTTATTGCATCACAGAGCGATTGGGTTTACAGACGCTACCCCAGAGCGATGGGTGCAACTGATTGACTCTCGCCGTTTTACCTCTAACAGTTACAGAAATTTAACAAGGATCTAAGGAGCCACAGATGACACTAGCCATCATTGTTCATGGTGGGGCAAAAACCATCACAGAGGACAAGGTTAAGGCCAACCAGGCTGGTTGCTTGGCAGCAGTAGAGGCAGGTTGGGCAGTGCTGACTGCCGGAGGCAGTGCCGGGGAAGCCGTTGAGGTAGCCATCCGTATTCTCGAAGCTGACCCGACATTTAACGCCGGGTTTGGCGCAGTGCTCAACACCGAAGGAGAAGTGGAGCTAGACGCGGCGATCATGGAGGGCGATAAGTTAGGTTGGGGAGGGGTGGCAGGCGTTCAGGGCGTGCGTCATCCGATCTCGGTGGCACGGATGATTATGGATGAAAAGCCCCGGCTGCTAGTAGCGGACAGCGCAGAACGCTTTGCTGCCGACAACGGAGCCGAGATGTGTGCAAAAGAAGATTTGATAACCGATGAGATGTTGCAGGAGTGGAAGGAGGAGCAGGAAGTTATCGATCGTCCCAACACGGTTGGCTGTGTGGCTTTGGATGCCAATGGCGTCTTAGTCGCTGGCACCTCAACTGGGGGCGTAATGAATCAGCCACCTGGTCGTGTTGGCGATAGCGTGGTCGTTGGCTCTGGCTTGTATGCCGATAACAACTTGGGCGGTTGCTCAACGACGGGTGATGGTGAGTCAATTATCCCGGTGGTTCTGGCTAAGACGGCGATTGATTTGCTCGCCGGAGAGCGACATCCAGAAGAGGCAGCACAGATGGCGATCGATGTTCTTATCTCTAAGGTTGAAGGAGAGGCTGGATGCATCCTCCTAGACCGTCAAGCACGGATTGGATGGGCGTATAACTCCCAGGACATGGCAGTCGCTTATATGACCTCAGACATGAAGAGGGCAGCTGCATTTACAAAGAAAGAATCACGAGAGGAAGTTGCCTCCAAGCAGTGACCAGCGATCGGTTACCAGCGCGGTCAGTAGTCAGTTGTCCGTTGCTACTGACCACCGTTGATTGAACTCCTAGCCAAGTAATCGTTGGTCAGGAGTTCACGCTCACACTATTGAAAATACTCTAATTTAATTTAGTTGTTGACAATGGCTTAGAGCAGATACTCGGCTCTCGGTGGGTAAGAGAAGGAGCGATTATTCAATGTCTTACCTTTCAATCGGTAAGATTAATTTTAGTTGTATCGTATCCATAAATACCTAATTTTTCCAAACGAAGTACTTCCTTTGGATAGAGTTAACGCAAGGGAATGTGAGTTGAATAGAAAGTATTATTCCTTTCCTGTTAAAAGCTTATTAAGTGGGGTGTGAGAGGAAGAGATTAAGACTGGTAAATAATCTGGTGATAGGAAGGGCATATCTCTCGTCGTCAACCTCCCAAAAGTATTTATTTCTAAGGCTTAGGAAACTCCTTTGAAGCCAAGATTATTTCTACCGGGAGGACACTAAACGAGAAGAGTTGAAACATGGAGAGAATAACTAAAAATGGATAATATAAACAGGGAAAATATGGCAGAGCGTTACTGTGCGCTTGCCCTGGGAGTTCTCTTTTTGCTTGTAGGTGTAGCTGGATTTATACCAGATCTTGTTTCACTACCTGGAGGGGCTACATCTAGCGTCCCGGTTGATGTCGCTCCTAGTGCTTATTCGGCGGGATATAGCTATGTATTTGGGCTATTCCCAACCAATCTCTTGCATAATCTAGTCCACTGTGCTGTTGGTTTGTTGGGAATTGTCTCGTATACCAGCTCCAGCAGCGCACGTCTATACAATCGTGGTTTTGCGATCGCTTATGCCTTAATCGCAATCATGGGACTACTGCCCATAACCAAGACAACATTCGGCTTAATGCCGATCTTCGGAAACAATGTTTGGTTCAACACTCTAACAGCTGCCGTTGCTGCTTACTTTGGCTTTGCCCAACCGACACAGTCCGCAGACTTTACGACATCCCCGAAAGTATAAGAGACGAGCTGTACCTTAAGGACACGCTGACCTCCAACAGGCGAGATTCGCGTGTTCTCTACAACTCTTCGGAAGTACATTTTGACCCCCCTAACCCCCCTTAATAAGGGGGGAACTGTATGACACCGACTCGCAAACTGCTGTAGGCAAGAGAAGGAAATGGATAACAGGCAACAGGAATGGAAGAAAAAACTGTTGCCCCTACCTTTTTCCCTTTGAAGCTGTTTCAAACAGCATTAGCGCTTCAGGCCGCACAATGACCCTGTTGCTCCTTCGCTCGGGAT
This sequence comes from Chroococcales cyanobacterium, assembly GCA_036703075.1. Lineage (GTDB taxonomy): Bacteria > Cyanobacteriota > Cyanobacteriia > Cyanobacteriales > Coleofasciculaceae > DATNPC01. The sequence continues at coordinate 2,721 of DATNPT010000506.1, read as the reverse complement.
AACGGAACAAGAATATTGAAATATCATGCATTGGCAGAAGTTGTTGCCCAAGGGATTAAGCCCAATTCTCATCCTAATTTTAGTTTTCGTCGCAGTGGGCTTTTTAGCCTTCCAACTGAAAATCGCTTTTTCCGCAACACCCAGCGTCTACAACACATTTACACCTCTTACCCAACCAGCACCCTCAGAGATTGGTTCCTATGATGTGTTGGGCTACGTCGTAGACAAAGAGAAGGCAGCAAATTTGCTGGAGACAGAAGAAGGACGCCAGCAACTTTCTCCGGAAAATGGGGCGGTTGCTGTCACAGAGGAACTCATCGATCTGGGTCGCAAGGCATTTTACTCAGAAACCTTTAACGATCAGGTGTTTCAGACAGATGTGGTTGGTGCGCTCAATGGACCGATTAACCTTGTGACAATGACAAAAGCGATCGCGCGTCTTGGAGGCAAGCCTACCACTAACTTCCAAATTCCCATTGACGAAGATGTCACCGTCGGTGGTAGAACCTTTAAAGCAGGCACGTTGCTGAATACGGGAATGGACGTGCCAGCAGGCTCTATCCTTCCCTTGGGAATGCGTCCTAGCCTTGAGAAAGGTAAACTGCGCGTCGGCATCACCTGTGCTTTGTGCCATTCTGCGATCGATGGTGTAAGTGGGCGTATTCTTGAGGGTGCGCCGAATAACGATCTCAATACGGGCTTAGTTTTGGCTATGGCGAGCAATTCCGCTGCCATGTTCCGCCAGACGGGTGTGAATCCAACCCAACTGCCACCAGGCGAACACACCTATATTAATTCCAACGGCGAGGAAGTACGTCTGCCCGATGCAAAAGCCGTAGAAGATGCTGTAGATGCCGATTTACTATCTTGGGCTCCAGGCAACTTTGATTCAACCGGCAACATGGTCAACAATCCCTCCCAGAATCCCCCCTCTTATACCTACAAAGCCTGGCCTTATGGCTGGAGTGGCAACGCGGCGATTGGCTGGTTTCACGGATTGACTACTCTCAATAGCAATGTTCATGGCACCAATTCAGACGCCACAGTCGGGGCTGATAGCAGCCTACCGCTGTTGGGTATTGATAAAGAAACGTATTTGGGCGTTATCTTGCAAAATTCAGCCAACCCAGCTTTCCGGTTGCCAGAGGGGGCAAAACCCTCAGAATTTTTTGACAAAATTGACCCTACACCAGGTCAGCCGGGAATGAACGAAGTGATTCGGATGCCGGGATACCCAAACGGTTCACCCTTTATCCTGGATGGGTTAATGGCGAATTCACCAGGATTTCTAGTAGGCGAACAACTCAACGGCATGTCTGCTTGGCAGAACACCTTGGCACCACCGCCTAGTCCAACTACTAATACAGAAAGCATCCGGCAAGGGGCAGCAATTTTTACCCGTGCGGGTTGTGTTGAGTGCCATAGCGGGCGCTACTTCACCAACCATGAGGTGATTCCAGAAGAGGAGATTGGTACCCAGCCCTCACGCGCACCGGCGCAGGCCCCCTTTGCCCGCATTTTGGGAACACCACAGACTTATCCCAGTAGCATCTCTGTACCCTTACCGCCCAATCCACCCCTGCTGAGTGTGCCGACTGATATTACACCGATGCGATCGCTAGAATTAGCCTTTGCCGTCAACAATCCCGCCGGTGGATATAAAGTACCTAGCTTGATTGGACTTCGCGTTACCGCGCCTTATCTCCATGATGGAGGGGTAGCAGCCAGTTCGGAAGCACTGAAGCAAGATGAGGATGGTAGTTTTAGTATCGCCAATCCGGAGCGACTAGGCATGGCAGGTACACTACTCAAAAACATTCAACCTGACCCCAATGCTAGTTTGCGAGTACTGCTCGATCGCACGTTGCGCGAACCAACAATAGCTGCTAACCGTGCTAATCCCGATTTAACGCGATCGAATGTAGACGGTAGCGGACATGCTTACTGGGTAGACGCCCAGGCTGGCTTTACAACCCAAGACCAGAGCAACTTGATTCAATTCCTTCTCTCATTAGATGACGAGCCGGAAGTATTGCCAACTCTTGCATCTAAGGATACTTAAAATATAAGCAATGAAGAGCATTTGGTACTAATTACACAAAAATTTACGTTCTTGGCTTGACAAAACTTACATCATACCAAACCGACCAGATAAACTACTGTCTTCGCGAACTGAACAGCTTAATCGAGGCTTGGGTAGAATCGTCTAAGTAGAAATACAAATAAGGGTATGTATTCCCCCCTTGCTCGATTTGGAGACCGATGACAACCCCCCAGTCCGATCCTCGTCAGTCCAGTCCCCCGACAGAGAGCCCCAACGGCGCTACAGACTATGGTGCCACTTCAGACAAGGCGGCTAATGAGCGGACTTTAGAAGAATTGAAGCGGGAGCGAGAGATGCATCTGTCTACGCTGCCGCTGTCGAGTCGCGATGGTCGAGTGAGCGTTAACCAACCGAATACCGTTCACTCGTCGGCTGCCCTGGTTACTCTCAGTACGATCGCTATCTTGATGTTAGGGTTGACACTCAATAATCCCTGGATTGGGTGGGCGGGAGCAATCGCTAGTCTACTCGTATCGTTGCCCGTGGTTTGGCCTCCCTTGCAACGATACGTGAATCAAGTGCTATCTCCCCAAGAGCGATCGCAATTGGTTGCTATCTTCGGATTATTAGCCGCCATTGTGGGTATAGCATCACTCACGGGTGCGATCGATCGTTTC
>DATNPT010000098.1:0-6921 GCA_036703075.1 Chroococcales cyanobacterium | reverse complement strand
ACGGGGAACGATCGCACATCATCTGCCCAAGAGTCAAACGTTCCGCCACTATTCAGGTCGAAACGAGCGTAGTGCCAAGGGCAAGTCACGATCCCGTCTTTGCAAGTACTGCCGTGGAGGGGGAAGCCCATGTGAGGACAGCGGTTGTCGATCGCATACACCCGATCGCCTGAATAAAAAAGTGCGATCGCTTGCTTCTCTAAATGCACCAACAGACTACCTTTTGCTTGAACATCCCCAAGGCTTGCAGCGCGAATGTAGCGGTTTGTCATCAATAAATTTTTAGTCGCTTGAGTCATAAGAAAGTCAAAAATCAAACATCAAAAAAGGAAATTCCAATTTACAACTCTTCGTAAGTAATTCTCTACTTTGTAAACAAAAGTTTTTATAAAGTATGAAAAGCCTCTTAGTTGACGTTGTAAATAAGGAGGAACAGCTAGGAATAACCTCGTGCGATCGGTCGTCCTGCTAAGCTGTGGCAAATGCTGCGTAATTCAGTTTTCGCGATGTAAACCAGATTCTTGATACCCAGTTGCTGTAAATCCTGTTCTAACGGAGCTAACAGCCACTGATACATCTGGAAAGCCGGGGCTAGATATTTAAGAGAATTAGAATTCTTAGTAATATCAGTAACAGCACGGCAAAATTGCTGTAATTGGCAAAATAGAGGGAGTTGAGAGCGATCGCGAATGGTGTAATTTGCCTAGAGGGACCGAGTGCTGTCGGCAAAACGACGACGAGCCAAGCCTTGGTCGATCGGCATAGTGCATATATTGTACCGGAAGTCAATAAAATGTTCGAGCGCCCGACTCCTGAACCTCCCAATTGGTATCTCGAACGCCAAGTCGAGCGTTGGAGCATCGCTCAGGAGAAGCTCCAGACTCATGAGTTAGTCGTCTTCGACGGCGATCCATTTCAACCGCTATGGTACAACTGGTGTTTTAACTTCGAGGGGTGGCAACCTCTTTCCGTACTGCGTGATTTTTATCGCCAGCAGATGATTGCTCAAAAAATTGGATTCCCCGATCGCTATATTATTTTGTGCAAGAACGAAATTGAGCTACGGCGACAAAAGGAAAATGACTTAACTCGAAAAAGAAAAGGTTTTGAAAAACATCTGCAACTGATTGAACCTCAGCAGCGATACTTTCAAGCCCTAAATACTACCGTTCCAGGTTTTGCTCATCTCATCGAAGCGAAAAGTGTCGAGCAGAATGTCGAGAACATTATCCGTCATTCATCTGGTATTTCCCAGCCTATTGAGCATCGATATTCACTGAATTTATTTGATGCGTTAATCGAATGGCTGCACCGAAATCAACCATAATGAGGCTTGGAGAAAAAGGGAAAATTATTGATTTTTAGGGATTGCAGATGTCTGTTGTTTCCACCGTTACTGTCACTGTGCCTGCTACAACCGCTAATTTGGGGCCAGGTTTTGATTGCATTGGGGCAGCGTTAACCCTGTACAACCAGTTCAAGTTCACTCGTCTGGATTTATCCTCCTCTGGCCAGGAGAAGGAAACCGAGGTAGTGAGGATTGCGGTTACAGGTGCAGAAGCCGATCGCGTTGATACCAGTGCAGATAATCTGGTTTACAAAGCCTTCTCGACGTTTTATCAGCACTTGAGCCAGACACCCCCACCCGTGCAGATCGAAATCGAGCTAGGCGTACCTTTAGCCAGAGGGCTGGGCAGTTCGGCAACGGCGATTGTCGGCGGGTTAGTTGGCGCTAATGAACTCGCCGGGAAACCTCTAGACACAGAAGCGGTGATGAAATTAGCGATCGCAATGGAAGGACATCCTGATAATGTAGTTCCCGCACTGGTAGGGGGTTGTCGTCTGGCAGCGACAGGTGAGGATGTTCTCAAAGCATGGGAAATCTGCGAAATTCCCTGGCATAGCGAGATTGTGCCAGTTGTCGTGATTCCTGATTTTGAACTATCTACCCAGCAGGCGCGGAGCGTTTTACCCGCTCAGATCAGTCGTGCTGATGCCATTTTTAACATCGCTCATTTGGGTTTGCTCGTGCGCGGCTTGGAAATGGGGCGGGGAGACTGGTTGCAAACGGCCTTACAAGATAAGTTGCATCAGCCTTATCGACAGGCTTTGATTCCTGGGTATGATGCCGTGCGATCGGCAGCTTTGGCAACTGGAGCTTATGGTATGGCAATTAGTGGTGCTGGCCCTACCTTAATTGCACTGGTGAATACAGCGAGCGCTACCACTGTTGCCGCTGCCATGGTGGATGCCTGGAAAGCTCAAGGAACCAGCGCCCAGGAACATGTCCTAAAAATAGATGGTCAAGGAGCGCATGCCGCGATCGAGTGACTGAGAGCATGCACCATTCTCAAGAAGCTGCTCTCAACCCGCCCAGAGTTAAAACTCCGGGCTAACAGCTTAAGTCCACTAAAGTGGACTAAAACTCCGATCCAGACGACTTTAGCTATCAGACAGTAGTTAAAACCACTGGCGGGTTATTACCGATGATGCAAGATATCGGTTGAACGAGCGCAGTTCTCCGTTGCGTATACCACACAGTAGGGGCACGACATATCGTGCCCTGGTGTATTTCATCGGATTGAGAACCACCCTAACCCTAAAAAACTTCAATCAAAACATAGCACCCTAATTAAAAGCACAAAGTATTATAAAACTCCTAAATAGCTTCCATTAGGAATTCCATTAGCGGAATAAGTATATATTCTTAACAATGATGAAGATTTGATATAACTACCGTCGTACCCTTCTCAGTCCTTCACTGAACTTAATAAAATGTAACCGTAGGCAATGATAGGTATATTTCGTCAATAATGCTGAGTATTCAATTGCCCTGGTTAACGACGATCGTGCTGTTGCCCTTAGTGGCAGCCTTGGCGATTCCCGTGCTACCCGACAAGGAAGGCCGAACCGTTCGCCTGTATGCTCTTGGGGTCGGGTTAGTCGATTTTGCTTTGACGATGTATGCCTTTTGGCATCACTACGATTTACACAACTCCACATTTCAGCTCGTTGAGAAGTATCCTTGGATACCGCAGATCGGTCTGAATTGGTCATTGGCTGTTGATGGCCTGTCAATGCCGTTGATTGTCCTGACTGGCTTAGTGACTACGCTAGCCACCTTAGCCGCTTGGCGGATTAAGCGTAAGCCTCGCTTATTCTTTGCTCTGATCTTGATCATGTATAGCGCTCAGATCGGAGTTTTTGCCGCTCAGGATTTACTTTTATTCTTCTTCATGTGGGAGCTGGAACTGGTTCCGGTTTACCTGCTCATTTCTATTTGGGGTGGACAAAAGCGCCTCTACGCAGCAACCAAGTTTATTCTTTATACCGCAGCCGGTTCTGTCTTTATCCTGTTAGCGACGCTCGCCATGGCATTTTATGGCGACACCGTTACCTTCGACATGCAGCAACTGGCACACAAACATTACCCCATCGCCCTTGAACTCTTGGCGTATGCAGGCTTCTTAATTGCCTTCGCCGTCAAGCTGCCGATTTTCCCCTTGCACACCTGGCTACCCGATGCCCACAGCGAAGCACCGGCTGCTGTCTCAATGATTTTGGCTGGCGTCTTGCTGAAGATGGGAGGCTATGGGCTGATTCGCATGAACTTGGAAATGCTGCCCAATGCTCACATTCACTTTGCTCCAGTACTAGTGATTTTAGGTGCTGTGAACATTGTTTATGGAGCATTCACCGCTTTTGCTCAGGAAAACCTCAAGCGTCGGCTGGCCTATTCTTCAATCTCCCACATGGGCTTTGTCTTGATTGGTATTTCCTCGTTTACTGATTTGGGACTGAACGGTGCAGTACTTCAGATGCTGTCTCATGGATTGATTGCTGCCGCCCTGTTCTTCTTGTCTGGTGTGACATACGATCGCACACATACCCTGTGGATGGATGAAATGGGGGGTATGGCCAAGGCAATGCCCAAGACATTTGCTCTGTTCACCGTTGGTTCGATGGCGTCTCTTGCGTTGCCAGGGATGAGCGGATTTGTCGGTGAATTGTCAATCTTCCTGGGCGTTACCACCAGTGATGCTTATAGCTCAGCGTTTAAGTTAGTTGTCGTTTTCTTGACAGCGGTAGGATTAATTCTGACACCGATTTATCTCCTCTCCATGCTGCGCCGAGTCTTCTACGGCAAAGACAATGCTGAGTTGAATCTGGATAAGTACCTGAGTGATGCCAATCCTCGCGAAATCTTTATTACAGCCTGTCTCTTGGTGCCCATTGTAGGAATTGGTTTGTATCCCAAGATTGCGATGCAGACTTATGATGTGACGACAGTGGCAGTAACCAGCCAGGTTCGTCAGGCGTTGCCAGTAATTGCACAAGAGCGTTCTCGCATTTACTCTGGACTGTTTACGGCACCACAGTTACCAAAAGTTGAACCCAAACCGTTACTCGGTGTTGTCAAGCAACTGAATGTTTCTCCTTAATGTTGGAGAAGAAACAGCAACTTTACGCCAGTGAGGCTCTAAGAATAAGCCTACCGATCGCGCCAGTAAGAGTGAAAGAGTTAGGACGAATGAAAGATTTAAGTCTAAGCGCTATTTACTGTACTGGTGTTTTCGGTAGGCTTAATGAATTTTGTCAAACTTCAGAAGAAAAGCGATCGCTTTTTTTGCGGCGAGTGCAAATGCGATCGCGATATGACTTTACTAGTGATTACTGTCTAGGACAGAACCAATACCAATAATTTAATTCTTTACACACAAATCTCTCTGGTTTAGCCTGAGATGTTTTAGCCCCCTAAATCCCCCAATACTAGGGGACTTTCGGATTTCTGGTTCCCCCCAGAATTAGGGGGCTAGGGGGGCAAAATGCAGGATTTTTAGCTAGAGACGTTGAGATGTGTATATGCGGTAGCCTTACCAAGAAGAGCTAGGGGGGGTAGTGCAAGATCTAAAGCAATTTGCAAGTTGATGAAATAACCCCTATATAAGGGCGCAGAGCCTTGCGCCCCTACCCAAAATTCAATATTCAACCTTTTAAATCAACCAAAAAATTAACCGTTATCTTTACAATATTTTCCATCTTTTTAAATTTTTATTGACAAATATTTGCAATATAAATACTATCGAAAATGTCAATTACTTCTACTCAGATATGGAAGCATTACATCAAGTGATTCGATTTAACTACACCCGTATTTCCCAAAGCGTCCAAGCCGAGCTAAATTTCCTGTCCGAACTCTCAGAAATAACTGAGGATGAACGATTCAGACAGTCCATTGCTGAGGTGATTTACAGCCTCAACGATTTGTCGGATACGATAAATCTGCAAAGGAGCTATCTCAAACCTCGACATGATGCCGAATAGGCTTGAGTTAATTTAAAACTTTACCCCCTAACCCCCTTGTCGGGGGCAAATAAGGATTGAAAAGATCGGGGGAACATCTGAGTAGAAGTTCATTGATATCAATTCAATTAAAAAGCGATCGCGTCTCGAAATGTAGAGGTGCGCTCGTTGGATTATTTGTTAATGCCCTGTTAATCCCTCTTCCGTGATTTATGGGTAAGAATCAAGATTTTTGTAGGGGCGAAGCATTCGGGCGATAATATTCGCATTCAACCAAGATTTTTCTATCCGAATGCTTCGCCCTTCACCAGGGTAGCCAGGGCGAAGCATTTGGAAACACAAATCTAGGATTCCCAAATACGTAGTCGCCCAAATGCTTCGTCCCTACACAATCAACGCCTGAAACCGCTTGTCTTCTCGAATACTGTCAAAATCTGAATCAGTTTTTGCCATCTCTCGATATTTTTCAGGGTACAAATTCATTGCCTGTTGCAGGTTTTCCATTGCCTGATCGACATTGCCTTGCAAAGCATAACAGCAAGCTTTGTTATAGAAAGCATTGGGGGAGTCAGGTTTAATTTTTAAGGCTTGGTCGTAAGAGGATATTGCTTCTTCTATTCGTCCTAAATCAGAAAGCGCAACACCTCGGTTGTACCAAGCTTGGTGGTAGTCAGGTTTAATTTTCACGGCTTGGTAGTAAGAGGATATCGCTTCTTCTATTCGTCCTAGATTCTTCAGCGCATTGCCCCAGTTGTTCCAGGCTTGGTGGTCGTCAGGTTTAATTTTCACGGCTTGGTCGTAAGAGGATATCGCTTCTTCTATTCGTCCTAAATCAGAAAGCGCATTGCCCCGGTTGTACCAGGAATCGTGGTAGTCAGGTTTAATTTTTACGGCTTGGTCGTAAGAGAATATCGCTTCTTCTATTCGTCCTAGATTCTTCAGCGCATTGCCCCGGTTGCTCCAGGCTTGGTGATCGTCAGGTTTAATTTTTACGGCTTGGTCGTAAGAGGATACCGCTTCTTCCATTCGTCCTAAATTCAACAGCGCAATGCCCCGGAAGTACCAGGCATAGTGGTCGTTGGGTTTAATTTTTAAGGCTTGGTCGTAAGAGGCGATCGCCTCTTCTAGTCGTCCTAAATCCTCCAGCGCATTGCCCCGGAAACACCAGGCTAAATGGTCATCGGGTTTAAATGTGAGGGATTGGTTGTAGGAGGCGATTGCAGCTTCGTATTCTTTGCCAGAATAAAGCAAATTTCCTAGTTCCAACAGCAAACTAGCTTTAGAACTAGGAGCCTGATGATTTTCTTCCACTAGTTCTTGAATGTCCAGAACTTTTTTAATCCGTTCTTCGGGAGTTAGCGTGAGGTATTCCTCATAGTCTCCTTCCTGAAGGAGGCGAGAAGATTCTTGCTCTAAAATTTCCGGGGTTGTGGGAAATTCAAATACGCTAGAGCGCCAGTCAAAGAAGTCAGGGGCGCGATGGATGAAATACTTCAGTGAGAATGGACGTAAGAGAAAAACAAAGCAAATTTTAAAGGTGTCTCTAAACCGCTCTCGATGTTGGTTCAAGTGATTGAGAATTCGCGGTACACCTTTCCAACTGTAAAAGTCTTGCTC
>DATNPT010000497.1:0-4271 GCA_036703075.1 Chroococcales cyanobacterium | reverse complement strand
GGCGCAAATATAGCGAAGCTGACACCAGCCGCAAAGTAGGGATTGAAATGCTTGTCGGATAAAGGCTTCAGCCTTTTGTTGCTCCTTCGATTGGTTCTCCGAACGCAACCAACAATTCGTCAGCTATGGCAGAGTATAGTCACCACTGTCCGTTCTAGTTAGTCCCAATACGGTGAAGCGACAAAACGGGTCGAGTTAGTACAAAGTTACTAATTGCTACAACATTAACTCAAATGCCGACTTTAGGGCGAAAGTAGGGAGAACAGCCCTAAAGTTGATTGATTTTTCAGGGGGTCTGAGTATGACTCCGAAAGCTACTCAACAATCGAAAGTTGGTAAAATCTCCAATCCACCTCGCCCTTCGCCAAACTCCCACAAGTATGCTCAAGTGAGAGTGCGGGAATACCTGCTGCCAATAGAAGTTGAGTCCATGCGAGACGCACTAAAGAAAGCAGGGGGTCGCCACGCTCATCGAGACTCAACGTTAATTTTGTTGATGTACCGTCACGGACTACGGGTAGCAGAAGCCGTGGCACTGCGATGGGAACAGATAGACTGGAGTAGCAGCAATCTCCACGTCAAACGGGTCAAGCAAGGTACGCCCTCCACCCAACCTCTCTACGGTGAGGAACTGCGCTCCCTACGCAAGCTTCAACGAGACTATCCCGCTTCTCCCTATATTTTCCAGTCAACTCGTCATGGCCCATTGGCTAAAGATACAGTCAGTGGAATTATCGAACGAGCCGGAGAGCTAGCTCTTCTACCATTTCCCGTCCATGCCCATATGTTGCGTCATGCCTGTGGCTATGCTCTGGCTGCCAGAGGAACTGATACCCGCACTATCCAAGGCTATCTAGGACACAACAATATTCAGCACACAGTTCACTATACTGATCTGGCTCCAGAACGATTCAGGGGATTGTGGGATGAGTAATATAAGTCCTGAAAGTGAGCGAGGGAAATTTTCCCACGCTCCTCAAGTTCAAGTCAAAAATGTTCCGCTCATTAATTAAACCACCGAGCTCCCCACTGGGGTCAGTTTTGTCGTAGAACTAGAATTCTGTCACCGTGAGGGGGAGTCTAGATGAAACGCCAGTGGGAGCCAGAAGAATTAATAGAGCATTTTACGCTTGTTGAGTCGGAAAGGGTACTGCTGGCGAATAAAACAGGCGCGAGTCGGCTCGGTTTTGCCGTCTTACTCAAGTGTTTTAGCCTTGAAGCTCGGTTTCCGGCTAAAAAGCAAGAAATTTCCAAGTCAGTCGTATCCTATATTGCCACACAGGTAGAAGTCCCGCCGCCTCAGTGGCGTCAGTATAAGTGGACTGGACGCACAATTGAATATCATCGCGCCCAAATCCGTGTCTTTTTTGGATTTCGAGAAGCCACAGTCGCGGATTTCCAAGCCTTGAGTGAATGGCTGCTCCAGAAAGTGCTAATTTATCACCGCAACGAACAGCATTTAGAAGCAACAGTTTATCAACGACTGCGAGAGTTGAAAATTGAACCTCCAACACCTGAACGAATTGAACGGTTAATTCGTTCAGCGCTGCATACCTACGAACAAAATTTTTGTGCGGCGATTTCTTCTCAGCTTTCAACAGAAACTTTAGCTCGAATTGATGCCCTTGTGAGTACCTCCAAGGCACTAGAAGAACAAGCTGTACCTCAGCCATCTGACTTCAACAACTTGAAAGCCGACCCAGGTCGCGTCGGTCTTGATAGCCTACTTAAAGAGATTGACAAGTTACAAACCATTCGGCAACTAGAATTACCAGAAAACTTATTCGCTAACATCTCCCCCAAGATTCTGCATCATTATCGACAACGTGCTTCCACTGAACCCCCAAGGGAGTTACGTCGCCATCCCGACCCGATTCGTTACACGCTTGTATCAGTTTTCTGTTGGCTCAGGAGTCAAGAGATTACAGACAGTTTAGTTGAATTACTGATTCAAATTGTGCATCGAATTAGCATCCGGGCTGAACGAAAGGTTGAGAAGGAACTGATTGCTGATTTCAAGCGAGTCAGTGGAAAAAATAATATCCTGTTTCGCATGGCAACCGCCTCGTTAGACCATCCAGAAGAGTGTGTTAAGGATGTCATTTATCCCGTAGTTAGCCCGTCTACCTTACAAAACTTGGTAAAAGAATTCAAATCTAGCGGACCCACCTATCGAGAGCTAGTTTATACGGTCATGCGGGCTTCCTACCTGCACCATTACCGTCGAATGGTGCCGCAAATTCTCGATGTCTTGGAGTTTCGCTCGAATAACGAACTCTATCAACCCGTCATCGGAGCATTGGAATTAATTAAGAAATATACGGGCAGTACCCAACATTACTACTCCCAAGAAGATGAAGTCCTGATTGATGGGGTGCTAAAAAATACTGGGCGTGACATTGTTGTTGAAGTAGATGCGGATGGAGCTGAAAGAATTAACCGCGTCAATTATGAAATTAGCGTGCTTCAGGCATTGAGAGACCAACTGCGTTCCAAGGAAATCTGGGTCGTTGGCGCTAAACGTTATGGAAATCCAGAAGAAGACCTCCCAAAAGACTTCGAGGCACAGCGACAGGTTTACTATCAAGCCCTGTCTCAACCCACCGATGGGGAAGCTTTCATTGCCAGCTTACAGCAAAAGATGACAAAAGCCTTAGAGGAGTTAGACCTCCAGTTGTCCAAGAATTCCCAAGTAAAGATTCTCACAAAAGACAATGGCTGGATTTTAGTGTCTCCTCTAGAAGCTCAACCAGAACCGTTAAATTTACAGCGGCTCAAAGCGGAGTTAATTTCTCGCTGGCCTATGACCAGTTTATTAGATGTTCTCAAAGAAACTGATTTACGAGTAGGGTTTACAGAGCAGTTTCACAGCATCTCGTCCCGCGAGAATTTGGATAGAAAAACTCTACAAAGACGACTATTACTCTGTTTGTTTGGTTTAGGAACTAACACCGGACTCAAGCGGATTAGTACCGGAGGAACCGGAGAAAATTACCCTGATCTGCTCTATATCAAACGACGTTATATCCACAAAGAGAACTTACGGAATGCGATTGGAATGGTTGTGAATGCCATTTTTCAGATGAGAGCGCCGCACATTTGGGGTGAAGGAACGACCGCTTGCGCTTCGGATTCCAAGAAATTTGGCTCTTGGGACCAAAATCTGATGACTGAGTGGCACATTCGCTACGGGGGACGAGGAGTGATGATTTACTGGCACGTCGAGAAGAAATCTGCCTGCATCTATTCCCAATTGAAAACTTGTTCTTCTAGTGAAGTGGCAGCCATGATTGAGGGATTGCTACGCCACTGCACGGATATGAAGGTGGAGAAGAATTATGTTGATACTCACGGTCAAAGTGAAGTAGCTTTCGCCTTCTGCCATCTGTTGGGTTTTCAGTTATTGCCTCGCCTCAAACGCATTCATAAACAGAAATTGTATCGACCAATTACTGGCCAAAGCAGCGCCTATTCTAATTTACAACCTGTGCTATCGAGACCCATTAACTGGGATTTGATTCGCCAGCAGTACGATCAGATGATTAAGTATGCCACGGCTTTGAGGCTAGGAACGGCAGAGACTGAGGTAATTCTTAAACGATTTAATCGTTCTAACCTTATACATCCTACTTACCAAGCGCTCGCTGAGTTAGGTAAGGCAGTGAAGACCATTTTCCTGTGTGAATATCTACAAAAAGAGGAACTCCGTCAAGAGATTCATGAAGGACTGAATGTGGTGGAACAATGGAATAGTGCTAATAGTTTTATTTTTTATGGAAAAAATAGTGAGATTGCTACCAATCGATTAGAAGACCAAGAAATAGCTGTATTGTCATTACATTTGTTGCAAATCTGTTTGGTGTATATAAACACGTTGATGATGCAACAGATTTTGTCAGAGAGGCAGTGGTTGAAGCTGATGCAAAAAGATGATTTCCGTGCTCTGACACCGCTAATTTGGGGGCACATCAACCCTTACGGGACTTTCCGCTTGGATATGGATGAGCGGCTGTTGATTGACCAAGAGGCTTCTTGAAAAACTGGAGGCAGTCGGAAAGAAACAAACACTCAATCCCTTGTCAGGCAAAGTTTTGAAGGGGTACTTTGCGGCTGGTGTCAGCTTCGCTATATTTGCGCCTAAATTAGCGCCACTTAAATTCGCCCCCTCCAGATTAGCCCCCAATAAGTCAGCAGCAATCAGATTAGCAAAAGCCAATTGTGTAAGTTCAAGTGTGGCGCAACATAAATTAGCGTCTTCCAGATGGGCATAG
>DATNPT010000488.1:0-2444 GCA_036703075.1 Chroococcales cyanobacterium | reverse complement strand
GTTCCCTCTTCAGGACTTGCTCCGTTTATTCGAGAATTCGATTTAGCAACCGGGAAGCAGAAGCAAAGCCTACTCATTCCCGATCGCTACCTCCCCAATGACAACACAAAAGAAGAAGAGCCATCTCCTCGCGGGATTCAAGAGAACAGAGGGTTTGAGGCCTTAACCCTCGAACCTGGAAGTTTAGCCGCTGCGAGTGGCGACCCGTTTCGCCTATTTACGGCAACTGAATCGGCTCTTTTCCAAGACAGTCTACCCCCCGAGTCCAAAGAGCCAACTCGGATTCGCCTGATGCAATATTTAATTGGTAGTATTGCTCGACCAATGGTAGTTGCCGAGCATGTTTACTTACTTGACCCGGCTCCCCCAGGGGCGATTGAAAATGGTTTAACCGAATTAATCACGGTGGATACGGGGGGACACTTTCTATCGCTGGAGCGCACTTATGGTCTGTTTGGCCTGAATGCCAAGATTTATCAGATAGCCACTAGTGCAGCTACAGATACATCCGGCATCGTGACACTCAAGGGCGATATCTCCCGCATCAAACCAGTCAAGAAGAAATTGCTCTTGGATTTGAGTTCGTTGGGTATTTATTTGGATAACCTGGAGGGCATGAGCCTTGGGCCGCGCTTACCGGATGGTAGCCGCAGTTTAGTTTTAGTCAGCGATGATAACTTTAGCGATACGCAGCTTACGCAGTTTCTGTTATTCCGCCTCAAAGGCATAACTTGAAAGTTGAACGATTCACAGCGAACAGTTATCAGTTACCCGTTTGTTCCGATCAAAGCCGTATTTAGGTAGAGGCGCGTGTGTTTTCAGGTCTTGCCAAAACCAGCTCTCGTCAACGAAAAATTGTTAATGTAGTTCTCCGGCACGGTTGGGGTTATATGCGAGTACTTCTCCTGGGAGGGAAAGCTGAAGAACCGTCATTGCCACCCCCTCAGGTGCTATGCAATATTTTGGTGGAGCTAGGGCCTGTCTACGTGAAGCTCGGACAACTACTCAGTACGCGACCCGATTTGTTACCTCCACCCTATATTGAAGCTTTAACATCTCTGCAAGCGGAAGTCCCGCCAGTTGCTTGGGAGGCAGTAGAAACGGTTATTCGCAAGCAGCTTCAACAACCCCTAGAAGAAACCTTTGCCACTTTTCATCACCAACCAGTTGCAGCGGGTTCGATCGCGCAAACTCATCACGCTACGCTAATTGATGGGCGTGAGGTTGCTGTCAAAATTCAACGACCAGGGATCGATCGCGTTGTCGAGCAGGATATTCGGTTGTTGCGTGGTTTGGCGCGATTAGTCAGCCGCACTCAGGTGGGACGGTATTACAATCTAGTCTCTGTGGTTGAGGAATTCGCGAGTGCGCTGCGGGCTGAGCTAAATTTTACCCAAGAAGCCAGTTACACCGATCTACTCCGGCGCAATCTCTCCAAGAGTTTCTGGTTCGATCCACAAAAGCTCGTGCTGCCAGAGATTCACTGGGACTTAACTAGTGAAAAGTTACTGGTGATGGAGTGGCTGAATGGAGTTCCTCTTTTACTCGCTGACATGAGGGGAACAAACTATGGTGGGGATGCCAATGCCGAACGCCGAGCGCTTGCCGATTTACTAATTCGAGCTTATTTTCAACAGTTTTATATCGATGGGGTTTTTCATGCTGACCCTCATCCTGGTAATTTATTCTATTTTCTAGATGGGCGGATTGCTCTGATTGATTTTGGTCTGATGGGTCGTTTAGATCCGCGCACGCAACAGATTTTGATCGAATTAATTTTGGCGATCGCTAATTTAGATGGCAAGCGATGTAGTCAATTAACTTTAGAGTTGGCAGAGTCTACTACCCCTGTAAATCTTGCTCTGTTGCAAAATGATTTCGATCGATTGCTGCGACGCTACTACAACCTCAACTTAGCGGAAATTAACTTTAGCCAGTTAATTTACCAAATGATGCAAATTGCCCAGAAGCATCAAATTCGCCTTCCCAGCAACATGGGCTTGTATGCCAAAACTCTCGCCAATCTAGAAGGAGTAACTCGCCAACTTAATCCCGATTTCAATTTAGTCGAGCAAATTCAACCGTTGATGGCTGATTTATTCCGGCAACGATTAGTTGGACATGCTCCCTTGCAAGATATTTTAAGGGCGGCACTTGATATTAAAACGTTATCTTTAGATGCTCCTCGTCAATTAGAGATGTTATTAGATCGGGTAACGTCTGAAACATTGCAATGGAATGTAGCCGTGCGAGGGCTTGACCCGTTTCGCCGCAGTCTAGATAGTATAGGCAATCGCCTAACGTTTGGGATTGTCACAGCCGCTATCCTGATTGGTGCTGCCATGATTTTTGCCCAAGCCCCCAGTAATCCAATTTTTTATTGGGTAAGTGGTAGTCTCTTTGTGGTCGCTAGTCTAATTGGCTTGTGGTTAATTATTAGTATG
>DATNPT010000470.1:0-4780 GCA_036703075.1 Chroococcales cyanobacterium | reverse complement strand
AAACTTAACCAGAAGGCGCGTCCAATTGGATAAGCAAATACCAGCAACAGCACGATGATGGCTGGTAATACTAGAAACCAGCCCGTCCGTTGTTCTCGTTCCCGAATTACGTCTTTTACCTGTGCAGTAGTCATGAGTTATTTGTTATGAATCATTGTCACCAGTGATTAGTCGCTGTAGTTGTAGCGACTTAAGAACTCATTGCTACCACCTGGGTAGCTCCTGGGTTTTGTGAAGTGCGAGTTGGTTGCGATCGATCTAGTAAGTTGCGGGTTTCCCTGGCCGCCGCTTGCATCGCCTCTTTTGGGTTCATCCCGCCGGTGAAGGCGGCGCTGAGATAGCGCTGCAAAATATCCGATGCTTGAGCGTATTGTGCAACGGGCGGACGTAACACTGATTGTTGAACGGCTTCTAAAAGTTGTGGGAAATGGGGGTATTTCGCCACAATTTCCGGCTCTGTAAACAGAGACTTGTAGCTAGAAATCAATCCAGTTTCTAGAACAAACCGACGCATCGTGTCTTTGCTAGTCATGAACTGAATCACTCGCCACGCTTCTTTCGGGTGTGGTGTGGTTGTGGATATTCCTAAACCCCAGCCACCTAAACAGGAACCACCTCGTTGGCCCACGCCTTGAAGCATTGGTTTGATGCCAACTTTGCCTTTGACTTTTGAGTCTTCCTGATTCGCCAATTTCCAGACATAGGGCCAGTTACGTAGGAAAACTGCACCGCCATTCTGAAATAAAAGGCGAGTTTCTTCTTCCCCATAAGTGCTAACACCAGAAGGAGAAATGCCTTTGGCGATGGTGTTACGCAAAAACTCGATCGCTTGAATCCCCTGCTGTGTATCGAGACCAACCTCAAGCGTATCCGGGTTTACCCAGAAGCCACCGAAGCCTTCGAGTACCTCGATAAACATGGCAGATACGCCTTCGTACTGCTTGCCTTGCCAGAGGTAACCCCATTGCTTTCCAGATTTGTTATCTCCCGGTTGCTGCACTTTGTCTAGAATACCGATCATGTCCTGAAACGTTTCGGGAGGATTGGCTCCAGCTTGCTGCAAAATGTCTGTGCGGTAGTAAAGTACGCCAGCATCAGAGGTGGTCGGCATCCGATAGAGTTTGCCTTGGTATCGCCCTCCTTCGATATTGTTCTCAACCATTTCGGCGATTTGTTCTTGGGAAACCAAGTTATCGAGAGGTCTGAGCCAACCGGCAGCAGCAAACTTAGGTACCCAGACAATATCCATGTTGAGGATGTCGTAGGGCGAATCTCCTAGGAGGAAGGCAGAGGTCAGGAGATTCTCTTGTAGGTTGGTATCGAATGGACCTTCAACAAGATTGAGCTGAATATCTGGGGTTTTTTGATCGAATTCCTTCAGGAACGGTTCCCAGTTAGCCCGGTCTTGACCTTGCATCAGCATCGTGATGACGACGGGCTGCTGAGTGAGTGCTGGTAAAATCCAAACTTGAAAGATCAAAATCCAAGCAACAAGAATTCCTAAAAGACGAGGAATTCCAAGTTTTCTCACAAGTCTTTTTAGGCGTCGTTGCAGTCCGCCTAAGAGAGGTAGAGTGTTCATTTCAGTTACAGAAATTAATACGAAAACTTCGCCTTAACCTTAAGTTAAAGACCTAATCCTTATAGGCATACTCTGCGATCGCGCTTGCAGCTTCATGTCCTACTGATATCTCGTTTTATAATTAGTCAATCATTAAACAGGGAAATTGAAAATAAATTAAATTTAACTTCAATTTATTTAACAATATTTCCTAACTACGGATAAATTCGGAACCAAAGTACCTGCCAACGGATTTAGGCTTGCATCTATCTAAAGAATGAATCCAACACCAGCATTAGAGTGAAATTTAACCTGTTAGAGCTAACTTTTGGAGCGAGAAAGCATAAGCTTTGTAACGATAGACGTTAAAAAACAGGCAGGCTTTTGTCTGTCTTAAGAGTGCTAGTAATTTTGAATAACGGGTCTAATCTAACACTTTTATCAGTAAATTTTTAGCATCAATCAACTTCCAAATTCAAGTTTTGTTAAATTATCTTGACAAGAGTAGTTGATTCAAGAGATTCCAAAAGATAGCCTAAGCTATCAATTAGTGGCTGTGATGACAAAAAATGCCGAAAAATTTTTCGAGACTGTTTTTACTTGCTCCAGGAATTATAACCATTTTTATAGGAATATCTCCAGCGGTAAGAGCGGCTGAGGTGGTCAATAGAACACAGACTATAGACGAACTCTTATCATTAACTGATGCCACAGGAGCGAACTCACTTCAAGTTAATTACTCGGTTCCTACTCAACCAAAGCGAGTTCGAGAGGAAAAACTGAGTGAGTTCGATACCTCTGTAACAGCAAACACCTTATCACTTCACGCTCCTTTTAATCAAACAATTGCGGTAAAAGCGATCGGCGATGAAGTTGATAGAGCAGTTGGCAAGCCAGCAGAAAGTTATTCTCCACTCGAAACAGACTGGTCAAACGGGAATGAAGGTTTAAAGAGTAATCGTTCCGATGTGCGAGAAGTTGCTCAATTAGCGGATGACTCTATCCCTGAAAATGATGAAAATGACGACCCAATGAATCAAGTAACGTCTGTCACTCAGCTATCTGATGTACGACCTACGGATTGGGCATATGAGGCATTGCGATCGCTAGTTGAGCGCTATGGGGTAATTGCAGGTTATCCGGATGGTACGTTCCGGGGCAATCGAGCTATGACTCGTTACGAGTTTGCAGCGGGCTTAAACGCAGCTCTAACTCGAATTACCGAGATAATTAGTAGAGGAACGGAGAATGCAGTTAGAAGAGAAGACTTAGCTACCCTCAATAAGCTACAAGAAGAATTTGCCACAGAACTGGCTGTGTTGCGAGGTCGTGTTGATGGGCTAGAAGCGCGAACGGCTGAACTGGAACTGACTCAGTTTTCGACGACTACCAAGTTGGATGGAGAAGTCATTTTTGCAGTCAGTAGTATTCTAGGTGGACATAATGCGAGAGATCGAGAGATTCCTCGCATCCCGACAGCAAGCGATCGCGTGCGGTTCAATTTAAGTACAAGTTTTACAGGCAAAGACCGCTTGCTGACTCGTTTGCAAGCGGGTAATGTAGTACCGTTTGGCACCACTAATGCAGGCCCCACCCTCACGAATGAAGGGCGGCTTGAGTTTGATGGTGACACTAGTAATTCTGTGGGCATCGGGCTTCTGCAATACCGCTTTCCTGTAAGTGCTCGCACCTATGTTTACCTCGCTGCTGCTGGTAATGGATTTGTTGACTTAGATGCCTCCGCTCAATTAACTCCCCACCTGGATGGGACGGCTGTTTCGCTTTTTGCTCTACGCAACCCAATTTACAACTACGATGGCGGTACGGGCTTCGGACTCAGACACCTATTTAATGACAACTTTGAACTCAATTTAGGCTATTTAACGTCAAACGGGTCAGATCCATCCGCTGAGCGAGGCTTGTTTGACGGTAAGTATGCGGCTTTAGCTCAACTGATTATTAGTCCAAGTAAGCAATTCAGGATCGGGTTGACCTACATTAATTCCTATTCTCCGTTCACTACCAATTTTGGTTTAGCGACGGGTAGCAATCTGGCGAATAGTAATGGAGGTACAGCCGTTGCGGTTAATTCCTACGGTGTAACGACGACTTATACCGTTACCCCGAATTTTGCGATCGATGGATGGGTTGGATACTCCCATCATCGCTATATAGGTGAAGGTGATGGTGAGGTTTGGAACTGGGCTGTTGGATTGACGTTTCCTGATGTGGGTAAGGAAGGTAGCATTGCAGGATTTGTAGTTGGGATGGAACCTAAGCTAACTAGCCTCAGTAGTGGAGTCAATTTAGGTTCGGGAAATGGTGTAGCTGACAAGGATACATCCCTACATCTTGAGGCATTCTACAAATATCATTTAAATGACAATATCGAGGTTACACCCGGTTTAATTTGGCTTACCGCTCCGAATCACAATGAAGATAATGACGACATTTTTGAAGGCGTTGTGAGAACAGTTTTTCGATTCTAGGAATGCTTTGCTCCCTGCATGGTTCGCGTAGGGTAGGTGTAGCGCAATCCCCCTCACATCCCCCTTTTTAAGAGAGGCTAAGATTCCGGTTTCCCCCTTAAGAAGGGGGCTAGGGGGGATCGAAGGTGTGATACATGCTTAAAGCTTGCTGTTGAAACTCCGGGCGGATAAGGTGGTTTAACAAAAATCACAAGAGTTGAGATTGAAGTGAGCAATTCTGTCTTAAGGATGAGATTGAACATCCTCTTTCTTGAGACGGACGGTTATGTATGAAAGGCTTGATAAATTGCAATTGATGGAATTCGGAAATAATTATGCCAAATATGCCAAACGTCGAAAAGGGAATCCTTAACGCCAAAGATAAACTGCCAAACGTTACTCCTACTCCACCCTCACAAGAAACACCGCAATCGAGCGCTCAAGCTCTCAAACAGCGTTTGGAATGGGGCGAACCTGCTTTTACGATCTTAGATGTACGCGATCGCGACGCCTTCAATGGATCTCGGATTTTAGGTGCAATGTCCATGACAATGGAAGACTTGCCACAGCGAGCATTAGATAGCCTTGAGCCTAAGCGCGAAATCTATGTTTACGGTGACAGCGATGAACAAACGGCACAAGGAGCTTCGGTATTGCGTCAGGCTGGATTTACAGCCATATCTGAGCTAAAAGGCGGACTTGCAGCTTGGAAAGCTATTGGTGGCCCTACGGAAGGTAATGCCGAGCTGGG
>DATNPT010000450.1:0-6133 GCA_036703075.1 Chroococcales cyanobacterium | reverse complement strand
GGCGAGCAAGATGGTCACGTTTTGACCGGCTTGAGTGCGGCTAAGGTATTGCCCGCTACCCTCGATGAGAATACCGTTACCCTTACTGTCTTCATTACCCACAATCTTGACCCCAGAGGGAACATCTAAGGGAAAGACTTCACC
The DNA here is from genome assembly GCA_036703075.1 of Chroococcales cyanobacterium. Classification (GTDB taxonomy): domain Bacteria; phylum Cyanobacteriota; class Cyanobacteriia; order Cyanobacteriales; family Coleofasciculaceae; genus DATNPC01. Next base: position 5,989 of record DATNPT010000450.1, on the reverse strand, counting down.
ACTCGCTGCATTGTAATTTCCTGTAGCAAGTTGAATCGTAGTTCCAGATTGAGCTGACTTGAGTGCTTTTGTAATCGTTTTAAACGGGGTAGATTGGCTGCCAGCAGCACTATCATTGCCGGTTCCTGGATTGACGTAGAGAGTTTGAGCCATAGTTTAGAATTTCACACGAGATTGTCAAAAGGGCAGTAATGTTCGCTCTTGAGCGCTTAAATCTCCAGCTAATCTGGTACTAGCCTCTCTAGTACTACAAGGTTGCAGATAGGTTTCCGCAAGTTGCCAAATTGCCTATCGTTTCGACCTTCAAGCTAAAGGAGTATCTGGACTATGTCCCAAATCGCGATCGCTCAGCTCGCGTCAGCACAATTACCACTCGATCAATTTATTGCCAATTCAGCTTGTTGCTTATAAATGTGCTTGTTGCTACTGCTGATGGATTACAGTTTATGCATGCTCTTTGTCGGATGTCCATTAAAGAATTTGGAAAAACTGGCAAATTCGCACGAAAACCGTTTTTGCTCCGGGAATAAGACCGATTCTATTGAGATCAGGTGCTACAAGTATCTTAATAACCTTCTCCCCGATTTCTTCCCCATTCCTCCCCAAAAAATTTACCTCACAAGTGTAAGCTCAAAGTCATCGAGTTTGAGAAATGCCATGAACGCTTGTCCATGTTGCTCTGCTCAGTTACTCCGGCATGTTCGCTATAAGAGTATTTATTGGTTTTGCTCGCGATGCAGGCAGGAGATGCCAGTGATGGAGTCCCTCAGAACCAATCTTCACCAAAAACTTCAGACAAGCAAACCCATAAACAAAATTTCATACAAAAAAGTCTTAGTTACAGCAATAAAACATTAATAGTTCAGTAAGTTCCGATTAATTGTTATTCGTTAAATTAAACATTAGGAAGTGCGTGAATGAAAGATTAAAACAAGTGTAGATTTTCTCTGTAAATGAGAGATTTGATGCCAAGAATGTATTTTGTAGTTCCCATGAATGTACATTCTTAATAACGCCAAAAAGATGCCTAAAATCCTTACTATTGACGATGATTCTCTATTTCTTGAAACTGTTTTAGACTTGCTTGAGAGAAACGGATTTCAAGCTAATGGGGCTGGCAACGGTCTTTTAGGTTTAGAGTTGGCAAAAGCCCAAAGGCACGATCTGATTATTTGCGATATAAAAATGCCTCACCTAGACGGTTATGAGGTTTTAAAAACGCTACGTCAAGATCGAGTGACGAAAAAGATTCCTTTTATTTTTCTGGCGGCCGAACAGGTAGATAGCGATCGCAATTATGCACTGAGTCTGGGCGCGAATGATTTTCTTGCCAAGCCTTGTACGGTATCGCAACTCCTAGGAGCGATTCAATCTCAACTCAAAACAGGAGGGGTGAAGCAGTCCTGCAAATGCCTGAGCGATCGCTCAAGCTGATTGCACTAATGCTTCACCCCTAAAGAAATAGATGAAATAAATGATGGCTAGGGAGCTAACGCACTTCCTCGCAGAAGGCTACCAATCGTTTTGGCAGTAATCTTCATTTGAATCAGGGGATTGGCGGGGACGACCGTTTTGTAAAGATAGCTGTCGAAGGTAAGCCGTTGGACATCCTTGTCAGCACACATTTCTACAAACGCTTCGCGGGTAGCATCGGAGCGGTAGAAGACGGTTTGCAAAATATCCAAGACCTTATAGGTTATGCCGTACTTCTTATCCCAACGCTTCAGGTAGAGTTTGAGGTCGGCTTCTGTCGGGATGCGAGTCCCACCATTAGAGGTTTCGACAATGGTTTCGGCACACATGCGAGCTGATTTAGCCGCGAAGTAAATGCCTTCTCCAGAAGATTTGGTGACGGTACCAGCCGCATCACCCACTAAGGCAACCCGACCGACGACCCGACGTGGTCTGGGATGTTCTGGAATGGGGTGAGCTTCTACCTTAATGATTTCACCACCCACCAATCGCTTAGCCGCACGAGCGCGAATTCCGGCTTGCAGCTTTTTGATCATGAGTTTGTTCACCTTCATCGTGCCGGTACCGACAGCGACGTGGTCGTATTTGGGGAAGACCCAGGCGTAGAAATCGGGGGAGACATCGTTGCCGACATACATTTCTGCCAGGTTTTGGTAGTAAGCCATTTGCTCTTCTGGCAGACGAATCCGCTCTTGAAACGCGATCGCATAATTGTAATCGCCAGCATCAATCGCCTTCGCAATCCGGGAATTCGCACCATCTGCCCCAATTACGAGGTCTACTTTCAGCGTTCTGGGCGTTCCTTCTAGACTGCCGTTGGAATGGTCGGCATAGTGAAGGGTATAGGGGTCTGTAGTATTGGTCGGAATATCAAGTTTGTGAACGGTTCCATTAATCAACTTGGCACCTAATTTGGCGGCGCGATCGCGCATGAAGCCGTCGAGCACCTCGCGACGGCACATCCCAATATATTCGTCTTCTTTTTCAAGATTGATATCGACTTCGACGTTAGACGGTGAGATCATCTTCATCTTTCTCACCCGCCGGTCGATAATTTCCGGTGGCAAGTCAAATTCACTCACCATGCACAGTGGAATTGCGCCACCACAAGGCTTAGCATTATCGAGCTTGCGCTCAAACAAGTAGGTTTCGATTCCGGCTTTTGCTAAAGTCTCGGCGGCAGACGAGCCTGCTGGTCCTGACCCAACAACCGCAACCCTTAGTGTTGGCATGATTTCTCCCAATCTTTCACTTGAGCTACGGAGTGCATGGTATCACGGAGTTTTCATGAATTTGACCCATAACCTGAGATATCCAGTCAAGTTGAAATACTGCTTAACAACTTCTGTTAACGAAACTTAATAATTAGTGCAGTAACCTCCTCAGAAAGCCGATAAAATCATTTGAGCGGTTGACGAGTTTAATCCAAGTCTTAGCATTTAAACCAAGAAAGCCATAGCTGCACAAAGGGGTTCATTACCGTGGGCATTATTGTTGAAGATGTATCCAAACGTTTCGGGAGTTTCCAAGCCGTCGATAACGTCAGCTTAGAGATTAAAAGTGGCTCGTTGGTTGCCCTACTCGGCCCATCTGGTTCTGGAAAATCAACGCTGCTGCGGCTCATCTCCGGTTTAGAGTTGCCCGACACGGGCAAAATCTACCTAGTTGGTAAGGATGCTACTTATGAGAACGTACAAGAGCGCAATATTGGATTTGTATTTCAGCACTACGCGCTGTTCAAGCACTTAACCGTGCGTAAGAATATTGCCTTTGGCTTAGAGATTCGCAAGACCCCGACAGCGAAGATTAAGGCACGGGTAGAAGAACTGTTGGAATTGATCCAGTTGACGGGATTTGGCGATCGCTATCCGTCTCAGCTATCCGGCGGCCAACGGCAGCGAGTAGCCTTGGCACGGGCGTTAGCCGTTCAGCCCAAAGTCTTGCTCCTCGATGAACCCTTTGGGGCATTGGATGCAAAGGTGCGTAAAGACTTGCGAGCTTGGTTGCGACGACTTCACGATGAAGTCCATGTTACAACCGTTTTCGTCACTCACGACCAAGAAGAAGCCATGGAAGTGGCAGATGAAATTGTCGTGATGAATCATGGGAAAGTGGAACAGGTGGGAACACCAGCTGACATTTATGACAATCCTGCCTCAGCATTTGTCATGAGCTTCATCGGTCCGGTGAATGTCCTGCCGAGTAGCTCGCAGATTTTCCAAAACGGGGGCTTTGATTCTGCTCATCCCGAAATCTTCCTGCGCCCTCACGATGTGATTGTGGAAACAACTCCAAACGGTTCTACGGTCAATGCGAGGGTGAAGCGCCTCGTTCATCTCGGATGGGAGGTTCAGGCCGAGTTAGTTCTGGATGATGGACAGACTGTAATTGCGAACTTGACGCGAGAGCAGTTTAACCAGTTAGAGATCGAACCCGACCAGCAGGTCTACGTCAGACCAAAAGACGCCAAGGCATTCCCACTGTATTACTCAATTTAAGGCGATCGCATGACAGATAGGATATCCTGGTGGTGAGTCAGATTTTTTATCAAGGTTTATAACCGCAAGAGTGCATCTGGCAGTGTGTTCCCAACCAGAGCCAGCGCGTTCAGCCTGGTGCTCCGATTGAACGCCTCAGTCCCCGTATAAGGACAACACTCCATTCGTGATGCTCAATGAGCTACTGCCTCAATCCTACCTGTCTTCAGCCCGAAAACCCGAAGCACGCTGGTGTCTGTCAGACGTGTCACTCCAAGCTGCTGTTATGCGATCGCTATCGTGCATCAAAAGTACTGGGTCGAGGGAGATTTGGAGTCACGTTTTTAGCTCAAGATCAATCGCTACTCGGTACTCCGAACTGCGTGCTAAAGCAACTGCGTCCGGCGACGACTGAATCACACATCCTAGAGATAGCAAGGATTCTGTTCAAGAGAGAAGCCGAAACTTTACAGAAGATCGGCAATCATCCCCAAGTTCCACAGTTGTTGGACTTCTTTCAAGACAACCAGCAGTTTTACATGGTGCAGGAGCACATCAAGGGTAGAACTTTACATCAGGAAATAAAACAGTCTGGACTGCTATCACAAGCTGGGGTGAAGCAATTTTTAAGTGAAATCCTGCCGTTGCTTGAATTCATTCACAGCCAGCAGTTAATTCACCGGGACATCAAACCAGCTAACATTATGCGTGATGAGCAAGATAGCAAGCTCATCCTAATTGACTTTGGTGCTGTTAAAAACTGCCAAGACGATCCTGACAATGCCTCAGAGCAGACAACATGGACAGAAACCTCTATAGGTACCAAAGGCTTTGCACCTCCAGAACAGTTAGCAATGCGACCCGTTTATGCCAGTGATATTTATGCATTAGGCGTCACTTGCATTTATTTATTGACGGGTAAATCGCCGAAGAACTTTGCTTACAACCGCTCAACCTGCGAAATGGTTTGGCAAAAATACGTTCAGGTTAGTGACAATTTTGCCAAAGTCTTGAATAAAATGCTGGAAGCTTCTGTTCGTTATCGCTATCAATCGGCAAGGGATGTCTTAAGAGCGCTCGATCCGGAACCTTGTTAAAAACTGTCTCAAGCAGAGTTAAAGGCAACAGGGAACGGGGAATGGGCAACAGTCAAGGCGTATGGTGGGGGATTTAAACCCGCTACCAATGCGCCGACCACTTTCTCTTCGTGGGGGCTTGTACCCAGTTCAAGGCGCTCGACTGTGATGATTGGCGGATTGAATTTCATGTTTAATCTATAGCTTAAGATAGATACTCCTGGCTAATCGCCAAAGTAGAAAAATTGTTGCACGCTCTATGAAATGGTTTCGCCTGTCCCGTAAACAGTGGTGGTCAATTGGAAAGTTCCTGGTTTTGTTCGTTTGTTGCTGCACATTGGTTGTGAGTTGTGGCAGTCGTCCCAAAACTCAACAAACGGGTTCGCCCAGCGGCAGCGATCGCTTAACGGTGGGGACAACCCTTAAACCCAGAACGCTTGACCCGGCGGATGCTTATGAGTTAGCAGCGAGTAACGTTCTCTATAGTTTGGGCGATCGCCTTTATACTTACAAGCTGGGTACTGACCAATTGGTACCCCAACTGGCGACAAAACTTCCAGAAATTAGTCAAGACGGTTTAACGTACAAGATTCCCGTTCGACAAGGGGTTGTTTTTCATGATGGAACCCCCTTTAATGCCGAAGCCATGGCATTTTCTCTCAATCGGTTTATCAAAAACGGCGGCAAACCCTCTTCGCTGCTGACCGATATTGTGGATTCTGCCAAAGCATCCGGGGAGTACGAACTTACCATTAAACTTAAACGCCCCTTTGCCCCATTTCCATCCCTGTTAGCGTTTTCCGGGATGTGTGCGGTTTCTCCTAAAGCGTATGAGATTGGCACGGGAAAATTCCAGCCGACTAAATTTGTGGGAACAGGGCCCTATAAGCTAGCTCAGTTTAATGCCAATTCAATTCGGCTCGATGTGTTCGATAAATATTGGGGAGAAAAACCACCGAATAA
>DATNPT010000429.1:0-4786 GCA_036703075.1 Chroococcales cyanobacterium | reverse complement strand
GTCGTCGTGAAGATGTTTTAAAACAAGCGTTTCCAGCCAGGTAAGTAGGTCGGCATTAATACTTGTCGTTGAAGCAAGGTAGAGGGCAGAAGGCAGGAGGAATAATAGTTTTCATGCATTTTGGTGTACGCGGTTCATGAGCGACTACTTAATACCCTTTTGGCTACAAGAAAGTATGTAGGGTGGGCATTGCCGAATAGAACTTAAAAAGAATGGCACTGACTTAAGGCGAACGTTGCAGGTATTAGAAAAAACCCGGACTTGGGGGTTTCCCCCAAACCCCCCGTGCAAGGGTTGATTAATGGTTAAGTCAGTGCCATTCAACTTATGTCAGTCATTTATCGACCAGACGAATTCTTTACCCCTTTTACGGTGAGCTTTACTAAAGCGGTGAATTTGAGAATTCTGATAGTTCGCTGAGAGATGTCGAAATCTTATTTTTCCAGTGTTCAGAGTTAAGTTGCTGTAATGTTATCGGTGAGACAATGCCTTTAGGTGATGGGTGAGATAATCGCATCTCGGAGAATTTTAAAAGGCGGCACTGTTTTTGCTGGTGTAGTCCATTTCCGATCGCGATCGAGAACAAAGATGAGTACGACCAGGATATTCAATAGTTCTAAATTTTTTCAGCCGACGGACGGGGAACCCATTCGTTCGGTCGTTACAGAATCCGAGGATGCCGTCGTAGTAGCCTGGTACATTAAGCCAGGACAGGAAATCGCCGCACACATCCATCCGAACGGGCAAGATACCTGGACTGTTTTGACCGGAAGGGGGGAATATTATCTGGATAAAGCAGGCACTACGAAGCCGATTGTTGCAGGAGATATTGTAGTCGCCTATATGGGATGCATACACGGAGTATTCAACAACGGTGATGAGCCATTGGTTTTTATTTCAGTTGTGTCTCCTGCCGATGCGGGATATCAACTTGTCTCGTTAGAAGATTCTTTAGCTTCCATCCCTAACCATTACTAGGAAGACTTATCCCGTATTTCTCTCAATTTTCGCGATCGCACTGCATCAACTGTGACAGGTGAAAGGACGAAATGTTGCCTACTTCTTCAACAGCAAATAATAAAGTTGTCCATGACTAACTGTAACTCCAGCACGCTCCCCTGCCTCCGTTCCAGTTCCTAAAAAATAGTCCACGCGACCCGGCCCCTGAATTGCACCTCCTCGATCTTGGTCGAGTACATAGCGGCTGATGGTACGGAACTCCATTTTGCCGTTAGCCTGCTTAAACGGAATTGAGGTGTGGATCAAGGCTAAAGCTCCTGGTGGCATCAACGATTTATCGGTGGCAATCGAGCGCGATGCGGTTAACGGCACGCTGATGCTGCCTGTAGCCGGTTCACCGTAGGTTTCCCGGAAAAACACGAAGCTTTTGTCGCGAGGTATATAGATATTGAGTTCGGTCGGATGTTTCTCAAAATACTCTAGGATTTTCGGCATCGTTAGACCTTGTAAAGGCAATTTGCCATCATCAGCCAGCGATCGCCCGATACTGGTATAGTTATAAGCTGTATTATCGGCATAGCCTACAGTAGTTTGGGAGCCATCAGGCAGGATGAGTCGGGCAGAACCCTGAATGTGAGCCATATAGGCTTCCAAGCGATCGCGCAGCCAGAATAATTCCAGCCCCTTAAGCTTTCCCTTGGAACTCTGCAACCCATCTTTGCCTTCCAGTTGTTCCCGAGTGGGATGAGGTTTCGACCAAGATGAGAAATCGGCGGGGCGTCGGTAGAGAGGATAGCGATACTCTTTAGTTGGCACGCGACTAGCGGCGTAGACGGGCTCGTAGTAAGCGGTGAACAGAACGTTACCCCAACCATCTTTTCCCACCGATTGGTAAAAGCTAAACTCCCGCTTCACCGCTGCCTCAAGTTCTGCGGATGATTGCGACTGCTGCACCAGTTGACGGAATCGGGTAAGACTGCGGAAAATGCGATCGCGAGTAATCGTCGGAACTCGATACCCTTGGTAAGCCTTAGTTGCAGCAGGAGATTGTAGATATTGCAGGCTGCGAGCAATCGATGTTAACAGTGCCGTCTTATCTCCAGGTTGAGCGAAGTTCTCCCAAAGCTGTTCGTCCACACCGAGATTCTGCACGCCGCATGCTTTAAACGACGTTGCACTCTTCGCGACGAGCGGCTTTTTAAACCGCTCGTTCCCTTTCGGCATCTTTGATAAGTCATCCTGGAATTGGTTGGGAGATGAGGAGAGGAGGGAGCAGGAGAGCGTGGAGAATTTTGCCAACGCTACGGTAGCGACTGAGTTTCGCTTGGGAGTGTTCTTGCTATCCAGGGGTCGGAGAAAGACATTGTAGAACGTTAATCCAACGGCTATCCATAAGCTGAGGATGATAAAAGGGAGTGTCTTTTTAAGGAGGAGAGAGGAATCGGGGAAGCGTCCAAACATAGAGTTATGGCTGTTTTAAAACTTAATTGCTTCTGTAGGGATGCTATTTTCTCTGTCCAATTCTTTGCGCTCTAACAGTTGTGTTTCGTCTGCCCGTTCCTGGATTTCAATTTCCTCGGTGTGAACGATGGGAATAGGCTTATCTACACCGTTGATAATTGCTCCTAGCAGCGGTAACTCGGCTTCGATCAATTCATCGATCGCTTCCGTTAACATACTTTCTTGGGTGTAACTCGGTCGAGTCACGAGTACCATTCCATCCGATAAGGGTTCGAGTAATAAAGCATCGTTGCAACGCGAAAGAGCGGGAGTATCGATGACTACAAAATCAAATCGACCGCGAGCGTCTTCCAAAAATTGCCGCAATTCGCTGGATTCCAAAATAGCCGCTGCCTGTCGTTGCGGTCCGGGACTGGGAACAATGTAGAGATTCTCAATACCCGGAGCTAGATGAATGCATCCACTCCCGGAACTATAGTAGCGCAAGGGTTCAATGCTAGCATCTGGGTCAGGCATGAGATTGAGGGCATTGACAAAAGATGGCGATCGCAAATCGGCTTCCACCAACAGCGTGCGTTTGCCCGCCTGTGCCGAAGCAATCGCTAAGTTATAGGCACTCACCGTCTTCCCCTCTCCCTCGACCGTACTGGTTAATAGCACCACCTTCAAGGATTTATTTTCTACGCGACGCAAGCTACTGCGGAACCGTTCGTAAAACTCCAAATACGGAGAATTCGGATTGGTCAAAATCGCTGCCTCACTTCGGCTGGACGGACGTAGCACAACAAACGGTAATTCTGCCAAAACCGATACTTCCCGAGCGAGCATTGCCTGCTGCATCTCTTCGGGCGTGTAGAACGTATTGTCTAGAGTTGCGAGCAAGAGAATGACTCCACCGGCAACCATGAACGCTACAAAGGTACCAACTCCCAGCACGAGCATCGGTTTGGTTGCTTTAGTCTCCTCTGCGCGAACTTGTAACGGTTGGGCAATACTCAGACTGCTGACTGTTTCTGCTTCTGCTGCCTTCGCATCCGCTAATCCCGCTTGTAATTTGTTGTAAAAATCCTGTTTGAGCTGAAGTTGCTGAGCGAGTCGCACTCGTTCGAGTTGCTTGTTGGGCAGTGTTTGATACTCTTTTCTCAGTTCCTCCTCCGTTTTCTTTGTTGCTGCCAATTGCTGTTTTAGGGTATCTCGTTGCGTCTGTAAATTGACCAGTGTGAGTGCGAGTTGCTGCCGTGCGGGGTCGAGGCTACTATCTTGGCGAATTTGACCCGGTAACGGTGCTGCCATACCGTTGCCGCCCAAAACTTCACCCGCCCGCTCTTGCAGTAGTTTGTTATAAGCATCTTGCTGTCGTCGCAACTCAATCATTCTCGGATGTTCGGGTCGCAAATCTCGGCTGAGAATTTCGATCTGTGCCTCGGTTTGGAGAATTTGCGATCGCAGGTTACCAATAATCGGATCGGCGCTTAGGGCAGAAGAGGTATAGGCTTGTTCGGGAGTGAGGCCTAGCTTGTTGACCAAACTCGCGATTTGAGTCTCGACGCCTGAAAGTGTGAGGTCGAGTTGACGCTGTTGTTGCTGACTCCCGGTAATGCTATTGACTAATGAACCATCTTCAGCGGCTAGTAACGCAGGCCCCTCAACGCGATCGTAACGCTCTAGCTGCTGTTCGGCTGCTGCGAGTTCCTTTTTCGCCTCCGGTAAACGCTTGTCAATCGATTCAATCACCGCTCGTAGTCGCGTGGTATTGACAAGACGGCTCTGCTCGACCATCTTTTGCATCAAGACATTTAAAATGGCCTCTGCCTTCTTTGGATTATCCTCCGTGTACTCCAGTTGAATTAAGGATGTTGTCGCCTCGTTTTTCTTGTCTTCCTTGGGCCACTTGACCTTCAAATTGCTTACAATCTCTTTTGGCTTGGTTTTCACCTGTGCGGCCACTAATGCGATCGCATTATCGGTAAGCAGCATCTCTGGCGCAACTTGTCTACCCTGCTGTTGAATTTGTTCTCCCGTCACTGAAAACGAGGTTGCCGGAGTCGTGTAAGCCAAAGCCCCTTTTGCCTTATACGTTTGCGGTGGGGCGGGTTGCATGGCAACAACACCCGATACCCCCATCACTAGAACCAAACTGGTAAGCCCGATTAATTTGTGGCGATCGAGAGCGATCAGATAGCGTTTGACAAAGGGAGGAGTCATGGTAGGTTCCAAAGTCTCTTGTTATCTTCCTCTCTTACTCAGAGGGGACTACAAGGGGGTCAAGGCGATCTAGACAGAAGTGAACGAAGACTGACAGCATTGTGGCAGGATGTAAGTCAACATTAACTGAGTTAAACACCCTTGCCCCTACTATTTTGAC
>DATNPT010000581.1:0-4689 GCA_036703075.1 Chroococcales cyanobacterium | reverse complement strand
TTGGGGGACAAGCGTCTCCCCCAATGGGGTTTGGGGGAAACCCCCAAGTCCGGGTTTTTTCTATTACCTGCAAATTTGGTCATAAGTCAGTGCCATTCATATTGGGCTGAACTCTTACGGAGCGGTAATCGGCACCAATGTATTCTCCGGCAGGTAGCTGCGGTAAATCCCGTTATCGGCCAAGACGACAACAAGCCGTAGTGGAGAATCGGGTTCGATTTGTAAATCAGCCCACGGCACTGCGACTTCCAAGCACTGATTGTGAGCAACTTGGGCGCGACTGACTCTTGGATGCCACATCAAATGCTCTCCAGCTTCCTCAAACCAAGTCGAGCCAGTTAGTAAGTTAATCCCTAGATGATGGTGGAATAGATAGTTCAGGGGTGACTCATCCGGTAATTCTGCCAAAGGTGCAGGGCTGTTGTGCATGACTCGGTCAGCATAGAACCACAGTAGGTGTAATTCTGCTGGAATGTCCTGACCAACTCGCACGCCACTTCTGAAGTCTAGTCGTAAGTAAAAGTTAAGGTGATCGACACCATACCAGAGTCGTTGGATGTCGCTGCTCTTATGCATTGTGCCGCGTGCGCCACCAATCTCAATGCGACCGGCCCGATCCCAGTCTTGCTCATCTCCCATACCGTTGATGACGGGATGAATATAGCTTTGTGGTTGATGGTCTCCCCCAGCCTCATGACTTTCTACAGGTTGCTTGAGATTGGCAGGAACGGGTTCGTTTAAGCTGGTGTAAATGGCACTCAGGTGTTCTCGGAATAATTGGTCAAATATGGCATCCTGATTAGAGGAATGACCTTCGCCAAACCACCAGAACCAGTCTGACCCTTCAGCCGCATACAACGCTTCCCAAACTTCCGGGTTATTCTCTGGTGTGGCTTCTGGATGGTTGGCTAAAACAGCTCTGGCTTGCCACAATAAATCCCAAGCGCGATTTTTGGCAGGGTCGCCAATCCAGGTGGTGAAGCTACCATCGACCCAGGAACCACTATGCAACTGGTTAACAGGAATAATTTCGGTTGGGGGGAACTGTTCGACATATTCGCTAACCGTTACTAGCTGGATGTCCGGATGGTCGCTAAACGTTTGATAGAGCGTTTCCAAGAAGGGGATACCATCTTGGTAGTAATGTTCCCAGCAATTTTCTCCATCAAGCGCGATTGTAACGAGCCACGGGTCTTCGAGTGACGTTCCACCGCCTTCTTGACGGGATTTGAGAGAACGTGCGATCGCATCTAGATGACCGACCAAATCGGTTGCTGCCTGTTTTGGCTCCATCGCTCCATAGGTAAAGCCAATTAAATCAGATAAGCGATGGTCTCGGAATACGATCGCAAGAGAACCATGAGGAGTTTCCAATCGATAAGGACGATAGAGTAACTCTGGCTCGCTGACATTGCCCACCTCATCTCGGTGGAACAAGTACTTGAGCGTAGACCCTAACACCGCTTCATCCGAGCAAATCCACTCAAACCCCTGTTGAGCAATGTGGGGGAGAATTTCAGGACTGACGGATTGCTCCGAGGGCCATAAGCCGCGTGGCGTCCGACCAAATCGATCTTGATACATGTCCCAAGCTTTCTTCAGATGCCGGGGAATATCTTCTTCCCACTGAAAGCGATGTTGCGGTAACTTCATGTGGGGTACAGCCCGCCGTCCGGCGTCTGTATCTGCCAGTAAGGGGAGAATCGGGTGAGTGTAAGGCGATGTCGTCACTTCTAACTGACCCGTATTCTGCATCTTTCGATGCTGGGGGATAATGCGGCTGAGGATTTCTCGCTGCTTTGAGAAAATCCGTTGGCGATCGCTTAAAGTGAAGTTCCGTCCCTGCTGCAACCATCCGGCAATTTCTGGGTCATCCCAAAATAGCGGGTCAATCCAGGCAAGATTGTGCCATGCCAGCAAGTCGCTGTAATCTTGGTCAGCCCAATTATCTAAACACCACTGTCTCCCTTTGTCCTGACGCAGCCAGTACAATTCGGCATAGCGCGGGTGAGGGTCAATTAGCGTGTGGTGATTGGCATCAAAAAAATGCTCGACGATAAACTGTCTCTGTTCGTTGCTCAGGTGTTCGGTGGGGGTGAGCGTAACGGCGAGATATGGGTCAAAGGCATTGCCTGCAATGTAATCTTCCAGTTGCAGAATCAGTGATGGAACTAAATTCACGGTTTGATGCAACTTCGGATAGCGCTCTAGGAGTAGCACTAAATCCAAGTAATCTTTCGTGCCATGTAACCGTACCCAAGGGAGACGATACTGCCCCAGCGAACCTGAGCCATTGTCACGGCATTTATACAATGGCTGGTGTTGATGCCAGATAAAGGCGACGTATAAAGGATGAGACATTGTTGAGAGTTAAAAGTTAAGGGTGAAGAGTTTAGCGATCGCATTTAAGGTAACCACCTTAAAACTCTATAACCCTTAACTCAAAACTCAAAACTCTTAGAAAACCTGCTCGACTTCAGCAATTTCAGGGATGAATTCGCGCAAGCGCCGCTCAATCCCCATTCTCAGCGTCATGGCCGAGCTGGGGCAAGAGCCGCAGGCACCTTGAAGCCGCAGCTTGACAACAGGGCCGTCTAGTTCAACTAGCTCAACGTTGCCGCCATCAGCCATCAAGTAAGGGCGCATTTCATCCAAAACTGTTTCAACGTTTTCAGGAGTGAGTGCTAGTGTTTCGGACATAGTTTACCTGGGAGATGTTTCGATTGAATTGCAACTATGTTCATCCTATACCTTAGACGTGGTGGACGTGGCGTTCCTTCAACAGCGAACAGTGAGCTGTGAACAGTGAACAGTTACAGGACTTACGCAAATTTCCTGTTGAACCGCAATTTGTAGGGGCGATTCATGAATCGCCCCTACTATATATGGCATCCATGCGTAAGTCCTGAGTTAGTGCCATGACTGGTGGTATACAAAACTTATTGCGAACGTTGCACTTATTGGGAACTTTGCTGGTTCACTCGATCGATCTGAGTCGCAAAGTAATTTTCTTGATATTGCAACGATTTGGCTAAGGCTAACCCATTTTGAAAGGCGGTCAGTGCTTGAGGATATTTTTTCTGTTCTAGATAAATCTGACCCATTTGGTCGTATGTATTCATTAAGGCGTAGTAATCGTAAGATTGCTGGGCTGACTTGAGCAGCACATCATAAACCTGCAATGCAAACTCCGGCTGGTTGTGAGCACGGTACAGTGCGCCTAGCTTTCCCAGGGCTTCGCTGGCGTAGGCAAATTGCTGTAATGACCAAGCTAGAGAATAGGCTTCCTGGTAGGTTTGACTGGCTAAGTCCAGTTGCTTGAGGGCTTCATAGTCACCCGCGATCGCAATCTTGAGCGCTGGTAAGTTCGTATAATCTTTCTGATTAAGGTAAGCTTCGGCTAACCGTTGCTTTTGGCGCAAGGCATTTTCAGGTTTTTGCGCTTTATCGTAGATGTAGACGAGTTGTTGCAGATAGTTGACTTCACTGACGCGATCGCCTTTTGCTGTCGCTAATGTCAATAATTCTTCATACGTTGCGGCGGCATTTGGGTAGTCGAACCAGGCCATTTGCAGTTGGGCAATGGTTTTCAGCGTCTCTTCTTGAGCGGCTGCGTCGCCTCGTTGACGCTGGTCGGCGAGGATTTGTTGATACGCTTTGACGGCAGGTTCTGGTAATCGTACCTGCTGGTAAGCTTGTGCTAAAGCTTGCAGAAGCTCCAGATTCATGGTCTTCTTCTGTTCAGCTTCTTGCTGAATTGCCAACAGGCGTTGTGAAATGACGTCGGCATCGAACTTGCGATTGTTTTCCCAAGCAATTGTCCCAACTCGCCCCAGTGCTGTTACTTCCTCCAATGGCCCTAATACTCGCCGCAAGCGCAGTTCTCGGTACCAAATGTCAAATGCCTCGTCGGGTTTATTGGCCTGAAGCAAACCTGTTGCTTGAGTATTGAGCTGATCCAATGATGCTCTCAATTGCGATCGCTCTTCCGGAGTCAGCGGTTCCTTCTTTTTCGGTAATAGGGGATCGGGTATTTTGAGTTCTAAAGGATTGGGTCTAAATTCCTCAGGTTGTGGCTTCTCGTTTTGTTGGGGCTTACCATTTGCTGGTTTAGGCTTCTGATCTGCCGCCACTGCCAGCGAACTGAAGCACAGCAGAAACGCCACAGTCCACAGGGCTGTCTTTCCCCACCTAAGAAATTTGCTTTGTAAAGGGTTTATTATCACTTTAGTCATAGTATTCATACCCCGATTGACGCTTAAATTAAAGCCAGAGTTTCTGCTTATCACCGTTTGAACGCCTTGAAATCCCCCTTTTGCAGCTACTGCTTGCTCCAATCTGCTCCCCTATCACTCATGAGTGCGTTGAGAAACCTCAAGCGATCGCAATTCCAGGCTTTACGCCCGTTGTTTTCCCTGCTCTGCGTTTTAGCGATCGCACTGCTGAGTGTCCTGACTGTTGCCTGCACTCCAGTTCAGGCAAGGACAGCAGAAGCACGAACGTTTCTCAATCTGTCCCTCGACTTTTTAGGGGACTACCAGCTACCCAAGACGAAGTACAAGGATACACCGGTTGGGGGATTGTCAGCGCTTACCTACGATCGGCAGCGCAATAAATTTTACGCCCTCTCCGATGACCGATCTGCATTCGCACCAGCCCGGTTTTATACGCTGGGACTGAGTGTCAAGC
>DATNPT010000420.1:0-5531 GCA_036703075.1 Chroococcales cyanobacterium | reverse complement strand
TGTAATTCTTCAGGAGTAAAAAAGTCAGGTTTAGAACAATTCCATCGGGAGCCTGTTGAGTCAACACTAAAGAAAGGTTCACTACCAGTAGTACTTAAGTTAACAGTAAGTCGTCTTCTAAGTTCTAGATTACTGGTCGTTATCTGCAAAAATAGAGTACATTGTGCATGATGAAAGCTGAAAAAAAGAGTTTCATCCTCCACCCACGCTCCTCCTCCCTGAATCGGAAAATGCTGGCGATACGCCCGTAGTATACGCCAACAAAAATTTCCAATTAGACTAGAACTCATTACTGACCTCCAGCTCATTTGAGCTACTATTATTAACTAGTTTCGCTAAAGCAATAATACTGCTCATCAACCATTAGAGGGATTCCAAGCACAAAAAACTAGCTTGCGACAATCAAAGAGTATATTTTTACACTAAATTGGCTACCCGATAATCTTTACTCATAAGGACACCTGAATGAAGGGTACCAAAGTTAATATCGTTCCCATAACCTGTCAACTCTTCAACCTAGCTGTTTTCACGACTGACCCTAATGTGGAGAGTTTAGAGATGATTCTGAGTCAAGAGGAATCATTTTCACTCCGAGTCACAGTTGAGTTTGGAGGGTCAGGTGCGATCGCGATGATGCCTCTAAACATGACCATCAATGTCACGTTTTTCGCTGAGCCCTATGGTCTTGGCTCTAAACTTGAGCTTGGCAGTACCTCAGTAAATACCTATGCTGGAATCTTGATGTACACTCCTACTTTAGCGATCGCTAAACCAGCAGCCGTTGGGCTAACACCTGAAGAAATTTACCAAGTTACAGGCGTTCTACGTGTAGGGGCAGCGAATTGGCCCGCGTTAATTACTGGCTTCATTGATGGCTTAGTGCTCCAAACTTATCATTAAGTCAGTGACGAGTGACCACTTCTCACAGAGGGATTTAGACCTCAAGTGAAACCTGTAACTTTATGCAGTTTAGATGCCAACCGCTTAATCGGTGTCCGATTGTTTGGTATCAATCCAGGATAAGCCTGTGCCGGGATAATAATTGCCGAGAATTTGTTGATAGTTGTAACCTTGCTGAGCGAGACTTAAAGCTCCGTTTTGACTCATTCCCCGACCGCCAAAGACATTACTCACAATGTCATCCGAGGCAGCATACATCGATTCAACAACCCCACCTTTGTAGCTGAGAAACAGTCCGTGCGTTTCCTGGACAGCCTGACGAGTGGTATTCCACTCATCTTTCATTCCTCTGTAAACCTGCCAGCGCTGAGTGTTTCCCAAATCGTACAGCTTGCTAGCGGGTCGTAAGTAGTGAACTAGAGCATAGGAGCGAGCGGCAATGGCTTGAGCTTTCAAGGCGTCCATCGGCCAACTCGGGGACACCTCTGCGCCAACAACACTTACTAGGTAAGCCTCAAGATCGACATAATTGACGGCAAGGAGGGTATTTCCTTGAGATACTAATAGTAAATCGCCTCGAAACCAGCGATCGCCAACAAACACATAACCGCCATTTGTTGGCTTAATCCAAACCCCGGCTGGAGTTTGCCACTTCCCTAGGCGAATATTGGGGCCATCCGGTAGAGCATAGGTGGCGTCATTCGCTGAAAGTTTCCCAAGAGATTTCCCACGCGCATCCAACACTTCACCAGGTGTTGAAGTGCCAACCGCGAGAGAACTTTCTCCATTGGAAATAGCCACTCGCAGTTCTATGACTGGGGTATGTCGAGCTGACGGTGGAGTCTGCGCCTTGCCTCTAGCAGAGCGATGTGTCTTGCTCTTTTGTTGCTTACTAGTTTGAGATGGCTTAGACGTTTGAGTTTGAGCTTTGGGCGTTTCTGACTTTGCTGTAGAAGTCTTCGATTCAGAAGATTTAGACGGCGATGTCTGTGTCTTGGATACAGAAGATTGAGGTTGTGGCGGATTAGTTTTGGGTACAGGAGATGCCGGTGCAGTCTGACTCGCCGTTGTGGGAGGGTTTTGCTGCCAGGATAGACTCTGGCTTGCTATATTTTTATGCCACTCCTGTTCAGCTAAAGACTGGGTGGAAGACTGTTGAGGAGAAGGCTCTAATTGGGGAGAAGGTTTTGAAGAGGATGTTTCAGTCTGGGATTGGGGTGGCATCGATTCAGCTAATGCCAAGGGCAACAATAGGGCAACTGAAAACAAGCCAATTGGCCATAACACTGCACGGTTAAAGATTGGGTGCTTCTCAGGCAGACGAAACATACATCCTCACTTCCGATTGGTCTGGACTGTGACATTAGATTAACGGCAAATTGCCTTAGCACAGACAATTTAACTTGAGAAAGGCTACAGCAAGGTCTACAACCCAACGACTAAGCTAGTGTCGATATCGTGTAACATGGCGCAGCCACTCAACGCCATTGCTAAATCTAGCTCATCTCGCAAAAGTTCGATCGCATGCTGTACGCCTGCCTCTCCTCCTATCGCTAATCCCCACAATACGGGACGCCCCACTAATACGGCTTTTGCTCCTAATGCTAAAGCTTTTAGGATATCCGTCCCCCGGCGAATGCCACCATCAACCAGCACATCAACTTTGTTTCCAACGGCTGCTACAACTTCAGCCAACGCATCGATCGATGCGATCGCTCCATCTAATTGTCGGCCACCGTGGTTAGAGACAATCATGGCTTTTGCTCCATGTTCTACTGCTCGGATTGCATCATCTCCCCGTAGAATTCCTTTAACCACGACGGGTAGCGGCGAGATTGATTCTAACCAGGCTAAATCTGCCCAGGTTAAGCCTGGGTCAATCTGCTCGGCGAAATAGGCAAATAAGCCGGATTCGCCGGTTCTGTCAGGAATTTCCAGGTCGCTTAAGGTAGATAGATTTGCCAGTTCCATCTCTGGTGGAAGCGTGAATTGATTGCGAGTATCTCTCTCCCGACGCCCGACTAGAGGCGTATCGACGGTGAGACAAAGCGCCTGAAACCCAGCAGCGTAGGCGCGTTCGACCAATGCACGAGTTAAACCGCGATCGCGATGGACGTAGAGTTGAAACCATTGAGGAGTCTGCTTCCGGACACTGGCAACCTCTTCCATACTTCTCGTAGAGAGCGTACTCAGTATCATGACACTGCCTAACTTCGCCGCCGCCTTAGCCGTGGCAATCTCTCCATCCGGATGAGCGAGACGCTGAAATGCCATTGGGGCAATGAGAATTGGCAGGGGTAGGGATTGGCCGAGGACTGTAGTACTTAAATCCCGTTGGCTCACACCTACCAGCATCCGGGGACGAAGTTTATAGCGATCGAACGCAGCGCAATTATCCCGCAGCGTTATCTCGTCCCACGCCCCACTCGCGTAATAATCCCTAGCCATCTGCGGCAGTTGTTGGTTAGCCAGGGTTTCGTACTCAAAAAGGTTAATCGGTTTAACAGGGTTAACAGGATGAGTCATTTTTAGTTAGCAGCACTCGGTGACCAGCGCTCAGTTTTTTTATAAGCTGCTGTAAATCTCAGACAGCATGCTCGACACTTGGGTTTGGAAGTCAGATGTCCATTGCCACTGACCACTGGTCACTGTTTTAAGAGCTAATCGTACTGGATACTGAGGCAGTACGAGCGCCTTGAAGCTGATTGCACTCGAAACAAAGGCGATCGCCTATCACCTTTGTTTGGCAGCCCTCCAACGTAGGGACGAATACTACTATTTCACTTCTATCTAGCAAGATAGTTGTGTTAAATTTGGGAATTTATTTCTGTAATCCAGTACCTAAACTAAGCGGCGGAGCGGTTCAAATCTTGCGAATTGAAGTAGATACGGCTCAATTCTTCCAGAGAAATATCAGTATCTGGTTGTGGATTGCAGAAGTAGGGAGGGATGGGGAGGATTTCAGTTGAACGGTGTCCCTCAGGTGATGACATAATTTGCGCGATCGCATTCAGGTAATTTTCAGCAGTAGTTTCCCAAGTGTAAAACTTCTGTACCCGTTGCTGACCCGCGTGGGCAAAATATTCCCACTCTTGTTCATTGCAGATCAACCGCTCCAAACCCTGTGCAATATCAGCAGGGTCTTCTGGGTCAACCAGTACCCCATATTCCCGAGCTCCCTCTCGCAAACTCTCGCTGGGACCACCGTTCTGGGTTGCCACCACTGGTAAACCTGCGGCGGCGGCTTCTAGGGGAGCGAGACCAAAGGGTTCATAGAGAGCCGTCAGCGCAAACACCGAGCGACGTTTAGCCATGCAGCGATACGTTGCAGCCAGTGCCTCTTGCCCTTGGTCCGACAAGCCAAAGGCAGCGATTTTGCCCCACAAGTTGCTCTCTTCGACCACTTGGCGGGTGGGAGATAAAACCGCTTGTTCGGCTAGGTCGTCATTAGCCTCTTCGCGCAATGGATCGTCTAGTCCACCTGTTAGCAGCACTAGATTCGCTCGTGCCTGAAGCGCTGGACTCATGGCAAAGGCTTGCACCAGTCCCAAGATGTTTTTCTTGGGAGCTAATCGACTAGATGCCAAGATAGCCGGTAAATCCCGACGCGACTCAGCAATATCCCGTGCCAATCGGTCCTGAACATGCTCGTAGATAGCTTCCTCGTCTTGTGAACGGGCATCGGCACCGAATACAGAGAAGTCTACCCCCGGTGGAATTACGGCAAAGCGACTGTCATTGTTGACATCCACTGCGCCATGATAGGCAGGATGAGAATACTGTTCAAAGCGTTCCTGCCGAGTACTGGTGATATTGATAGCCGAGCGATTCATGCTCAGGCGTTCTGCTATGATGCGGTATTTGAAATGGAATTGCTCGTCTATTTGGGCTAAATTCTCTGGAGTGACTTCCATTTTGTCCATCTTCTGTGCGCCAAGAGAATGAGCCGTAAACGTAAAAGGTATGCCAGTTTCGGCCTCAATTAGAACGCCACTGAGTCCCCCATCAGCATAGTGGGCGGTCATGGCGTCTGGTAAACCCCCCTCCTCTCGGTAAAATTTCAGGATGTTGGGTACCCAATCAGTTACCAGATGAGACCATAGCAATTCTTTACGCAGGAATTCTTGTGGGCCTGCTGGTAGGCGGATGATGCGGACGTTGTCCACGTCGGAATAACTGTCAAATTGCTCGGCAAATTCAGGCCATTCCGGATCGACAATTTGGCGGGTGAGAATATCAACCTTGTGACCCTTTTTAGCCATCGCTATGGCGACTTCCCTGACGTAGATCAGCTGACCTCCGAAATCCGGATGTTCTGCTATGTGACTATTCCCTGAATCAAAATTGCCCTGAGGGTTAAGAAATCCGATATGCATCGCCCGACTCCAACAGCTCCACTTGTGTTAGAAGGGTAGCGCTGCGAACGTCGGCTCCGTAATTCTCCGGAGATGGATTTTGTGCGATCGCGTCTTCGCCTGTCCTTCCTACTCCAGGAATATGTAGGTTGGATGAGCAGTTTGAACCTGTCTAGGGACAAGGGCAATCCCCTTGTCCCTACGATCGCTTACAGCTGGCTTTTTCTAGAAGCAGTCCCTTATTCCCACTCGATTGTTCCAGGGGGTTTAGATGTG
>DATNPT010000418.1:0-9867 GCA_036703075.1 Chroococcales cyanobacterium | reverse complement strand
GTCAAATGTCTTCCGATCGGGTAAAGAAGGTTGCGCTCCGGACTTCGTCGCCGCCAGCGCACCTGCGGCTGCTCCCCATCCGACAGCTTGCCGTAACGGTAAGCCTTGTGATAGTGCAGCGGCTAAACCACCATTAAAGGCATCACCTGCCGCCACGGTATCAACGGCTTGGACAGGGAAAGCTGGCACAAAAAACGTTTCCTCTGCCGTAGCACAAAAGACGCCCCAATCGCCGAGCTTCACGAGCGCGGTACCAACACCTCGTCGCCGTAACTCAGTGGCTGCCTTGGCTGCTGCCTCTTGTCCATCAACAGGAAAGCCCACGAGCTGAGTGGCTTCCAACTGATTGGGAGTCAGAATATCCACTAAGGGGTAAAGTTCTGTAGGGATATCACGAGCGGGTGCTGGGTCAAGAATAACTGGCACATTGACTTGACGTGCCGCTTGAGCGGCCAAAAGTACCGTTGGCAGAGGAATCTCGAACTGCATGAGCAATGCGGCTGCCCCTGGTAAGTTAGTTCTCAGCCGTTCTACATCTACTTCATCCAGCCGCCCATTCGCACCAGCTACGATAACAATATTGTTTTCTCCGCGATCGTCTACAGTAATGACTGCAACACCAGAACTCGTTGCCTCATCGACCGAAACTCCATCAGTCCCAACGCCTGCTGCTTGTAACTGGATCAATAGCCGACGTCCAAAATCATCATTCCCTAGACGCCCGACCATTTGAGTACGAATGCCCAGTTTGGCTGCTGCAACGGCTTGATTGGCCCCTTTTCCACCAGCCGCTGTAAAAAATTCATCTCCTTGAATGGTTTCACCAGCAACTGGCAACCGAGGTGTTTTGGTTACCAGATCCATGTTGATGCTGCCGAAAACAACGATCGGTTTCATAGCTAGGGATGAGGGTAGAAGTATTGGGGAACGGCTACCAGCGGCTATTGCTGTTTCAATAGCGAGATGGCTTCATCACACCACGCAATCCAGTCTGTTTCATAACCAATGCCTTTGCGGAGAGTAAGGTAACGGAACTTGGCGGGTTGAGAGAGAGTTCGAGGCTTGGGAAAGTAGCGATGTTCGATATCCTGATAAATTTTTAGTTTTTCCTGATGGAGTTGGCGGTGACGCTCTAACTCTTCTACAACAGATTGTTCAGGTGCTAGATAGCCTGCAAAGATTTTGACCAATAACTCATCCTTTACAGGAGTTGGTTCGCTCGGCTGAACCATCCACTCAATCAGCTCCTGCTTGCCCAGTTCTGTCACTCTGTACAGCTTTTTATCGGGTCGGTTTTCTTGAGCGATTACCTTTGAAGTAATCCAACCCTGCTCTTCTAATTTGGTCAGCTCTCGATAAATTTGCTGGTGAGTAGCTTTCCAGAAAAAGCCTAGGGAAGAATCAAATTGCTTTCCTAGGTCATACCCACTAGCGGGTTGTTCGCTCAGAGCTACTAAAATCGCGTGCGCGATCGCCATAACTATCAACTATTTAATTATGTAAAGTTGCGAGTTTACCCCTTTTGTAATTGGCAATTTTTTCTATTGGTACGGGTGCATCGAAACAAGTAATTTCTTCTCTGAAGGCGTCTCTCGACGCCTAGAGAAACCATACAAAGCTGAAAACTTCAATGAGCTGGTACAGCGGGTTCTAAACCTAACCGATTGAGCAGCCGATCGATGTCAAAATGCTTAGTCATCAACTGCTGAATGCAGTGGACTTTCGCGGGTTCGTGGAGACGAACTTGACCAAAGGCGCGATCGATAATCTCCACGGTGGTGAGCGTATCTAGGTCAACGGAAAGAACGGGAATTTCTAATTCTTCAGCCCGCGCCAAAATAAAGGGTTGCGGCGGTAGATGACCCGTCAGAATCAAGCAGTGGGTCGAGGTTTCTAGCGCTGCCATCTGAATGTCTGGGCGATCGCCTCCTGTTACGACTGCCATATTGCGTCCCTGACTAAAATACCTGAGAGCCGCATTAACATTCATTGCTCCAATTTTCAAGGTCTCTACCATCAAATCCAACCGATCCCGGCGGCAAAGAACTTCGGCTTTCAACTGATGGACTAATTCCCGCACGCTGACACTGCGTAATAATTCGCTTCTCGGTAACATTCCCAATACCGGAATATCTTGCCGTTCCAGAAAAGGTCGTACCATCGATTCTGCGATCGAGAACTGGTCGGTAGGAATATCGTTAATCAACACTCCCACTAAGTAATCCCCCAAACGTTGCTTAGCCGATAAAAGACTTTCCACCAGCAAAACCGAATGGAAGCGAGCGACCAAAAGCACCGCCGCATCTATTTCTTGAGCTACTTCTAGCAGGGACAAGTTAAACAAACTACCCTCGTCAAGGGTTCCTGGCCCTTCTAGTAGCACGAGTTCGCCGCTCAATTCTGCGAGATATTGCTTGAGAGAGTGGCGGTAATTGGTTGAATCCTCTCCTTGCAAGCGTGATTGAATGGTTGGGGCATCTAGAGATAGTAAGGGAGGACGCACCCGCTTTTCGGGCAAGTTGAGTACCTCCGCCACAAACCGGACATCTTCTTCCATCGCATCCGGCAGCTCATCTCTCAAACAAGTTCCCAATGGTTTACCATAGGCGACATCCAGCCCTTTTTCGTGCAGCTGATGGGCAACTCCTAAGATTGTCGCTGACTTACCGCTGTAAGCTTCTGTTGACCCGATCAGCAAATACTTAGCGGATTTTGTCACCCCTTGTTTCACTCCTATAAATTTCAATGTGTACTTATTCGTCGATGCGTAGCAGCTTTTTGTAGAATGCCTGAGAGAAATCTGTCAAGCGAGATCGCCGAAAGTTCATAATTACTTCAATTAAGTAATTCATGAACTCCGAATTGGTCATCATCACTTCGTAGCTCAGATCTGCGTTGCCGTCGAACTGTAACCGGCATCGAGTCAGTTCAGAAGGAAGCTTTGAGACAATCCAAGTTGCAACAAAGGGAATACTTTCTCCGCCTTCAATCCGGCGCTGACCTTCTAAAGACCCTTGTTGGTAGAGACTAATGGCCAAAGGTAACATATTGCGTTTTGCCCCCTGGTAGTAGGGCATATAGACGCCAACGGCTCCTTTGTCAGCAGGCTGTAGTTTTTCAATTGACATTTGTGAAATTTTCTCAATTTCCGTTAATGAGAGTGGGTCAGACTATCTTAAGATGGTCAAACCCAAGGTTAGTAAACGGATTAGACCGAAGTTATCAGTTCAGAGGCAATTCTAGTCTTTTTTGCTCTTATAATTTTACGATTTCTCCTTTAGAGCGTAGTACCTACTATTTAAGCATTTGTACTAGGTAGAATCTCAGTGCGTCTAGTCGTGTTTCAGCTCCTTCTATTGAATATTAATTGACAGCGCAAAAAGCATAAAAAAGTTTTAGATACTGAAATTTTTAGATAAGTTTAATAATTTTAGTAAATTGCTAGACCCCAAGGTAGGGTTCCTGCCCCTAGGAAAAGCCCCAAACTCCAGTAGGGGCAACCACAGGGGGATTGCCCCTACCACTAATGAACCAACACTCTGGTCAAGACCATAACTGTTCGCGGTTGAGAACTCCTATGTATCCTTATTTTCCAGCTCCTTTAGCAATCAACCGACCTTAGCTGAAGTCGTAGTATCCGCTGCCAATGTTTTTGGACTGGTCATGGATGCACTCACATCGGTTGCTTTACGGCTGAAGAGTTTAAAGTAGGTGCTCGCGCAGAATTCCTTGATCGGAAAAGCCACAAAGGTCAGCGGGTTAATTGCCACGATAATGTTACGCACATCGCGAGTTGCCAAATTCACAATTTGCTTAGCTACCCAATCGGCTGACATTACCCCAATCGGGTTGAGGTTACTTTTGAAGGGTCCCAGAATCAGTTTACGCACTACGCAGGGAGCATCAAGACGCCGTAGAGTAACTAAATCGCCTAATGCCCGTTTGCTTAGCTCATACAGGGGACTAACCGCTGGAGTGACTTCTGCTTCCGACGTATTGACCCAAACTTCTTTGGTTGCCATATCTTTATTAGTGCGGACGGTGCTGAAAAACAGCTCCATCAACCGCCAACTTGAAAAGGTATTAATTTCGTAGGATTTTGCGATCGCATCTGCCGTTCTTGCTCCATGCACGTTAATCCCGTGATTGAGAATCAGGATATCCACCTTTTCTAACAATGCTGCCAATTCAGATTCTTGTCCTAACTGCCAGGTTATGGTTTCAATCGGCAGGCTTTCTCCCTTCACGCTCAAGGTAACACCTTGATTCTGAGACGTTAGAGCAATGACTTTTGCCCCACGCTTGTGGAGATGGGAAAGAAGCGATCGCCCCAACGTTCCGGATGCACCAGTGACAGCAACAGTTTTACCTTTAAGTGAAAGAGCAGTTCCCATCAGCTTGTCCACCAACGTTAACGTACCGCAATAGTAAGCCTTTTGATTATCAAAGTGGTGCCGCCAGTGGTACGTCCGATTCACAAACAACCGAGAGGGCGGATCGAGAAATTGCCCAGGGCGATGGGTCAAATCCGTAACTTCCTCTGCCCACTTCCAACCGCTGCCACGAGCGATCGCGCCGAGCAAAAAGCTGAGAGTGTAGAGGGAACCGGCTAAAGCAGGAAGTTGTTGCTCTGGTGCCACTTGAGATGCTACGAACCACAGCGATAAACCAAATAGCAGCATCGCTAAGGATTCGGGTACATCATTTCGCCAGTGTGCCTGTCGATAAATGGTATCGCTGACCGCCGTTAAATCTGGACGAAACACGCGATGATGCCACGCGTGTAGCCGATACAGAGGAGTCCAGTAATGGGCCAGCAGGTGGTAGAAGTCCCGTACCAGTTCTACCCATAGGATAGAACCCAGTCCCCAAGCGGCTGTAGCTAATAAGGAAATCACCATACTCAAATTTCACCCACTTTAAATTTAATGAAGTTGGACGATCGAAAAACTCACTTGATGAAAGGCTCTATGAAGTAGTTTCAGATCGACTTTGACTTTATCGAGCTGACCAAACTCAACGCAAGCCAAGCTCTTGTGCAACTTTCGCAAGTTATTGACCTGTTTTAGCTTGCTAGTCTAGATTGCGTTACTTTAAAAAATAACCATCAAAGTATAAGAAATTTAATAATTCGGATACAATTGGGGCTGTACTGGCTCAGAGAAACTGGAACAATTTACAAAGTCTTAGTTTCTTGACGAGCATTGCTCAGTATAGATAGTTGAACCAAGTAATATGCCGGAGAATTCCTGGAAAGAACACGATCCTGGTAGCGAACTTGACCCGATTAGCTCTTTATTGTCGGAGTTGGACGAAGAAGAATTTGAAAATGACTTTTTCTTTCAAGGGCTGGAAGGACGCCGAAGCAAAGCGGCTTTGCTATTAACTGCGATCTGGAGTAGCACGATCGCACTCCATTTGGTTTCTTGGGGTTCCTGGTTGATTTGGACCCTAACAGCATTACTAGGAATTCAGGCAGTACGGCTATTGCTGGCTCGACCTCTCAGCACGCCTGCACCCTTGTTGGATGGCAATCCGGCAGACTTTCCCTATGTTTCTCTGCTCGTAGCAGCAAAAAATGAGGAAGCTGTAATCGCGAATTTGGTCAAGAATTTGTGCGATCTGGATTATCCAAAATCGCGGTATGAGGTTTGGGTGATTGACGACCATAGCACCGATCGCACGCCCGTACTGTTAGACCAACTGGCGACCCAATACGATGGGCTAAACGTGCTGCATCGTTCGGAGTTTGCAGGTGGAGGCAAATCAGGAGCGCTCAATCAGGTACTACCCCTTACTAAAGGCGAAATTGTAGGCGTGTTTGATGCGGATGCAGAAGTACCCAAGGATATGCTGCGACGGGCGCTACCGTTGTTTCGCAATCCCAAAATAGGAGCCGTGCAGCTGCGAAAAGCGATCGCCAACGCATCCGTAAATTTCTGGACGCGAGGACAAACCGCAGAAATGGCCTTCGACACTTACATTCAACAGCAACGCCTTGCTGTTGGCGGTATTGGTGAACTGCGAGGCAACGGTCAATTTGTCCGCCGAGTGGCTTTAGAGCGTTGCGGGGGTTGGAACGAGCAGACAATCACCGACGACTTGGATTTGACAATTCGCTTGCACTTGGATAAGTGGGATATCGGATTTCTCGACTTTCCCCCTGTTGAAGAAGAAGGTGTCACGAGTGCCCTAGCGCTCTGGCATCAGCGCAACCGTTGGGGAGAAGGAGGATACCAGCGCTATCTAGATTACTGGCGTTTAATTGCCAGTAACCGCATGGGTACACTCAAAACGCTCGATCTATTCTCATTCGCGATTATCCAGTATCTGTTACCGGCTGCGGCTATTCCGGACTGTCTGATGGCGATCGCCCGCAACCGTCCGCCCATCCTTACTCCCCTAACTGGATTGACGATTGGACTCCCCTTGATTGGGATGTTCATTGGCTTGCGGCGTACTCAAAAGGATGAACCCTTAACCATCTCGACATTTTTTGTCACCCTGTTCCAGACACTGCGCGGCACGTTTTACATGCTCCACTGGATGCTGGTAATTGTCAGTATTACAGCTCGGATTTCTGTACGTCCCAAGCGACTGAAATGGGTGAAAACAGTACATCAAGGTACTGATGAAGCTGGTGAAGAGAGTTTTGAGTTTTAGGGGAATAATACCTTCACTAGCCACCGATCGCTGCTAAAACGGTATATCCCCCTCGTCTTCCCAAGATTCCGCCTCTAGTCGATCTTCATCGTCATCATTGAAATCGGAGACAGCAGTGGCAGTGGATTGCTCCCAATCTGAGGTAACTGGTTCGATCGCGTCTAACTCCTCTTCTTCTATCTCTGGTTCGAGTTGGTCAATTGCGGCATAAGTAGTTTTCTCAGCAGGCAATTGATATGCGATCGCAGATTCGCTGGGTTCATAACGCTCCGTCAGCTCAAGGATTTCGCCCTCGAAAAATTGCTTGAGGTCGAGCAGCGCCTTTTCGGCTACCTTAGAGTCTAACGATGTTTCTTGCTCCGGCAGTAGTATCGAAGACGGAGTTTCGTCTAGCAAAGGAGCATCGCTTTTCACCTCCTGAGATGCGATCGCATTGGGTACTGTGCTGGGTTCGATCGTCAAGCGAGACGTGCTGGTATCTATTGCTGCCCGCTCGGTTGCCAGCACTTCCTGGGTTCTAGTCGTTGACGAAGCGCTTCCGTTCTCAGGTGAGACAGTAAGGGGTAAGTTAGCTCGTCTTAACGGCACAACATTCTCTCTTGCCCGATCTTTGCTCTCAGATGGCACTTGCCGATCTGTTAGATCGGGTAAGCTATCGGCAGTCGATCGCTCCGCCGCAGGTTGTGGTATGGGTTCTGGATCGGGTCTTGGTGATGTAAGTTCCTTGGCAGCAGCAACACTGGAAGCTTTAGCAGTCTTGGTTTGGATGCTAACCTTCACCTTGGATTGGAAGACAGCCTCAAACGCCACTTCAATATTCGGTAGTTTGCCTTGAGCTAACTTCAACAAGGGCTGCGAACTGATGCCAATAATAGCCACAGAGCCGTCGAAACTAAACAGGTGGCTGTGCTGGCGCAATAAGGCTTGAGTGGCAGGAGGCTGGAGGCGATCGAGTACCTGTTGCCAAATTTCGTGAATTGCTGCTTCAGAATTAGAAGCTTGTTCGACGGCTGGAACGGCTGAAGCTATCGGTTCTAGAGCTGTTTGCTCGTGCCTAGACGCAGGTTGTTCAGGGGGAAGCGAGTTAATCCGATCTTGGCTGGTAGCAGGTGCTGGGGTGGAAGATTCTGGTTGCTGCGTATCGTTCTGAGCCGATACAGTGGCTGCTGGGTGAAGCGTTGCATTTTGTGGAGAAACTGATACTGTTTGCGATCGAGATGTCAGCTCAGCTCCATTCAAGTTAGCACTAGCTGCGGTAGCAGCCTTGGAATCCTCCACTCTAGAGGTAGGAGTAGCAGGACGACGTTCGACATCACGAGCAACAGGTGACTCCTGTCGGCGAACATTCGATCGCTGCACCAACGGCTGAGTGGTGGTGCGACTAGATTGAGACGCGATCGCTGAAGGCAATAAGCCGAGTAGGGTCACCTCTAACCACAAACGCGGCTGAGTTGTATTTTTAATTTGAGCTTCGCTGTTTTTCAGGTGCTGTGATGAGAGCAAAATGCTCGTAGTATCCTGCCCAGCCGCAAATTCACACATCTGCTTCCAGGTTGGAGGCGTTGCGGCAACTAACTCGTTACGGTTTGGTGCAGTTTTAGCAATTAGCAAATCCCGGTAGAAACCTGCCAGATTTTGCAAGACAACTAGGGGTTCGCGGCCTCTATCCATCATCTGGCGACACTGTTCGAGCACAGATTCAGAATTATCTGACGCGATCGCTAATACCAGCTCCATCAAATCCCGTTCTGGCACTGCCCCCACCAAGTCCCAGACTGCCTCTACTGTTACTTCACCGGGTAACAACCCCAACTGATCGAGCAAACTTTCCGCATCTCGGAGTCCCCCCTGAGCCACTTGTGCCACCAAAGTGACAGCATCTGGTGTAATGCTTATCTTTTCTTGAGAAGCGATCTTGCTCAGATGGGACACCATCGCCGCCAAGGGAATCCGACGAAAATCAAATCGTTGACAGCGCGAGATAATTGTCGCCAGTACCCGCTGAGGGTCAGTTGTTGCCAGGACAAATACCACATGCTGAGGCGGTTCCTCCAACGTCTTTAGCAAAGCATTAAACGCGGCAACGCTGAGCATATGGCACTCGTCCACTACATAAACTTTGTAGCGGCACTGGACGGGCGCAAATTGAGAGCGTTCGATAATTTCTCGGATATTATCGACCCCTGTATTACTAGCGGCGTCAATTTCAATTACATCAAGGGCGGAACCCGACGCTATGCTCTTGCAGACCTGACAATGACCGCAAGGTGACTCTGTTGGCTTATCTTGCTGCAAACAGTTGAGGGATTTTGCCAAAATTCTGGCACTAGACGTTTTGCCAGTACCTCTAGGGCCGGTGAACAGATAAGCTGGAGCAATCCGCTCGCTCCGAATGGCGTTGGTGAGAGTGGTAGCGATCGCTTCTTGACCTACCAAATCGGCAAAGGTCTGAGGGCGATATTTGTGATGTAGGGGTTCGTAGCTCACGAGGCAAGGATGGAGTAGGAGGAGGGTTGAGGTATGGTCTTAACTAGCAAATCCGGCAAATGCCATCTTAAATTGAATGTGGGTGAATCGGATATGTAGACGCGCTGCCGCCACTGATACATTAGACACGAACAGTTCTGGGCAACTTCAGAACAATCTACGATACCAACACCCTCATGTCAGGTTTTGATAAGTACTTTAGTACTACTCTCCTAATCTACCAGCTCGATCTGAGGAACGAGAATTAAATTTCGCCCTCTGCTATCATTGAACCTCTTGCAAAAGGGAGTTTTGCTCTCTTGAGAGGAAAAGTAAAAGGTCAAAGGGAAGAAAGATTCCTTGTCCCCTTTAACCGTTCCCCTAACTTCTGCAAGGAGTCAATTGCCTCCTCTTCTGAGCCGATGGCTAAGCCAACGATCCCGATAAACTTTGGAGGAACAATCAGTACTTTGAGGAAGAAGCTCTTCTTATCGGTAAGACAAATACCGATTCAATAGACCTAAGCGATCGCTAATTCCTTGATGATTAGGCTAAGATGGCAAATCCTGATAGATGAGCGATCGCACTTTCTATCCGTCATTACCCAGACAGGACATCGTTCCCTTGACTCTTTAAAACCCACCACTTGTGTACACAATGCCTTCTAGTCGCCGAATCAAATGTTTCTACACGGATGGAGCTTGCACTGGCAATCCCGGTCCTGGTGGCTGGGGAACT
>DATNPT010000417.1:0-5364 GCA_036703075.1 Chroococcales cyanobacterium | reverse complement strand
TTCAAATTCCTCCCAGGGTATTAGATTAGCCATGATTACCCAACGGTTATCTTGTGATAATTTTCCCTCAAAGGGTAACTCAAACTTTTCCGGTGGGGTGCGGGGGGAGTCAACTTTCCGGTACATTTTCCCTGGTGGAGGCGCAAGGGTTTTGTTGGATTTTACCTGATTGCCTTGGAGTTGAGCAACTTTCAATACCGCTCAACCTATTGATAGCTCAGGGTTTCCGCTTTTCGCAGCAAGCCCTAAGTAGGGCTTGCTGAATAAGTGGGGGAAAAACAACCGATGGATTAATAGGTGTTAACTGCGTTGCTATGTTTTAGTTAAGGAAACCAATTCAGCTAGATTTGAAAGCGGGTTGTAGGTTGAGTTTGGGGTACTAAGCTAAAATCGACAGTGATTCCTTTCCCCTGGCTCAGTTGCACGGGTTGGCTCTGAGAAGTTTGATAGTTTTGAGCCGAAACTTGAACGGTTGGTTTACAAACGGGAATGCCGAATATCACGTATTGGCCTTGTGAGTTAGTAAACACTTTGATGTCACTACCCAGCAGTTGCACGAGGGCGTTAGCGATCGCTTGCTTCGTATTTTTGCCAGTAACCTGTCCAGTAATGCTCGTAGGAACGAGTTGCACATCTACTGATGTCAAGGTTCTATTTGCAACAGTTGAGAGAGTGATATTCTGCTCTTTCGTACCGTAACGTGTTCCTAGCAGTGGAACTGAAATCTCCAACGTATATGCTCCATCTGGTAAGTTAATCTGCCCTGAACTTATAAACTAAATTCATCATTTATCTCAAGCGACTAGCTTTTGTTTACTCTCCAAAAATTGGTATCAAAAACTACAACAGGTGAGCGAAGACAGGGCGATCGGCTTCGCTCACCTGTTGTAGGCAATTGCAAAACTTTTCGGTCTACTGAATGTCTCTAGTTCTAGTGAATTGTTTTAACATGAATAAACTATGCAACAGCATCCTATTTGTGACCATGCAAGTTTGTATAGTTAAGCAAAAACTTAGCTGGATTCGATGATGTTGAAAAAATCTTACCGAACTCAAATTTGGATTTGTATTGTCTGCACCTTAATTCAGTAGATTGATGATTGAACAGAGCGTGTTGAGTACTCTCTAAAGTTTGTTACGCACTCTTACTTTGTACCAGCTTGCCTCAGACGTTTGACAATCGCTTCGCCCATGCCTTTGGTTCCGTCTGTCACCAGCACTCTCTTGTTAGATAACTCGTTGGGATTAATTGGGATGGTTGTCATTAGCCTAAGAACTCCATGAGTGACAACTGTGTACGCCTTTCCTCGCCAAACAAACGCAACACGAAGGTTCCTGCTGGGGTTTCCCGTAGCTCCTGATGAACTAGAGCCATTTCATTGGGGAATTCCGGTAAATCTAGTGCTTTCCCACCGTATTCTGGTGGTATGAGGATGGGAGCAGCGAGACAGGCAAAGCTAAGGTCTGCTGCTGAGAAGCAATTTCCAACCAGATAGGAGCGTCCATCTGCAAGCCGCTTGTTTACCTGCTCGAAGAGTCCCCTAATTTGATTGAGCGAACTAGCCGCCGACTGTGCCGTAATGTTGTAATCTTTCCGGACAAAAGAGCGCACCGGTGGGAAGACAACCGGAAACAATGTGCTTTCGATTGGTGGTACGCCCTGGCACCACAATTTCTGCATTAGCTCGTAGCTGTTAAGCAGGTAAAAGTAAATCCAACATCTAACAGCTACTCCTAGAACAGTGTCGAACAAATCTTCCAGAGTTTCCACTTCGCGGCGTAATTCAGCATCAGTAGGGTAAAGTCTATGACTTGTGGGAGCGAGCGTATCAAGATAGTGCAGGATATCCGTAGAATCGGTAAACGCACCAGCCTCCGTTAACAGAACTGGCACCGATTTTCCCCCAGCGGGAAGAGTAAAAAGCCAATGAAAACCTGGCACATGAGGCTCTTCGATGAAAGGAATACTTAGCCGTTCTAATGCCCATCGTGCTTTTTCACAGTAATGACTAACTGCAAAAGCGATCAGGCGAGTAGATGTTTCCTTTGAATTAGCCTGCATAATTCAACTCCTCATTGGTAGTTAGTCAGTTCTTGGGTCTGCACTTGCGTTCTCCTTACAACTGTGAGAACAGCAGATTTAAGCCTTCGATCATCGTCGGATGAGTCAACGGCCATCGCGCAGAACGGTGTAGGGCATCTGATCTTGCATCACCATCTGCACCGTCAAATCACTTCACCCGCAATTCGTAACGTTGTTTTCACCCTACTAAGAGGTGTGAATGAGTAGCAGAGCTAGCTAGTTTTACAGGAGGAACTTGCTTGAGCAACGGTTTCCGCAATACATACCCGACACTACGCACCGTATGCAGTAATCTTTGCTTGTGATGTTGTTCCAGTTTCAACCGTAAGTAGCGCATGTAAACATCGAGGATATTGGGGTCAATACTGGGGTTATCATTCCAAACGCGATCGAGAATTTGATTGCGAGTCATGACCTGTCGGGGATGAGTCATAAAGTATTCCAACAGTGCAAACTCTCTGGCAGTGAGTTCGATCGCTTGCCGATGACGATAAACTTCCCTAGTCGCTCGATCGAGCGTTAATTCTTCAAATTGCAAACGGTTGGGTTGTGCTTCTAGACTGACTCGTCTGAGTCGCGATCGTATCCTCGCTCTTAGCTCCTCCATTGCAAAGGGTTGAAATATGTAATCGTCTGCTCCAGCATCTAACCCAGCAACACAATCACGAATTTCATGTCCAGTGCCAAGTAAAATCAGTGGGACTTGATTGCCTGTTGAACGCAAACGACGACAAATTTCAAATGCCGAAAAGTCTGGAAGATTCATGCCTAGAAGAATCAGATCGGGCTGCGATTCACGAGCAGTAATCAGTCCTTCTGTACCGTTATGGACAGTATTGAGGCAGTAGCGATGTTGGCTTTCTTGGGCGAAGTCTGCATTGTACTCCGGCGAATCAAGTAGATTTAACTCTAGTAATCGAGATAAATGAATGTCCGCTTCAATCAGCAAGATGTGAGTGTCCATGGGGTTAATCGATTGTGAGTTAGCAAGTGATCTGACACAATTAGCAACTCAATGGCATAAACCTCTAATGATTAGCAGTACGCCATTACTGCATCGCTTCTACAACTTCATCTGTAGACAGAACAGCATTAGCGATATACCTAAAGTCGATCGGGGCTGCTTCGTCGCAGTCACCCAGTTCTGGAGGTCGAACTCGCCGAATACTTGCTGCCTTCTTACACGTTTGAAAACAGCAGATTTAAGCCTTCGGTCATTGTAGGATGAGCCAAAACTCCATCCCGCAGAACGGTGTAGGGCATCTGAGCTTGCATCACCATCTGCACCGTCGAAATCACTTCACCCGCTTCATTGCACAACAGTGAACAACCGAGAATACGTCCTGTTTCAGTGTCTACGATCGCTTTCAACACTCCATCAGTTTGACCAAGTGTTCTCGCTCGCGGAATGGCTGAGGCATCCAGCTTCGCCACTCGGATGGCATACCCTTGTTGCTGTGCTTCGGTTTCGGTCAGACCCACATGAGCCAGTTCTGGATCGATGAAAAGACAAGATGGAACCCAGCGCTCGCGCGTACTGCGGTTGCCCCTATCAATCAGATTTGCTTTAACAATGCGATAATCGTCTAGCGCCACATGGGTATATTGCGGTCCTCCATTGATGTCGCCTAATGCCCAAATCCCCGGTACGTTTGTCTCCAGGCGATCGTTGACTCGAATAAATCCGCGTGCATCAGTCGCCACACCAGCGGCGGCTAAATTTAAGGTATCGGTGGTTGGCTCACGACCAACGGCTACAAGCAAATGCGAACCCTGGAGGGTCATCTCACGATCGGCGACTTGGATTTGAAGGATGGTTTCATTACCAGTGCGCTCTACCCTCAACACCTTCGCCTTCAGTAAGAATTCAATGCTATCTCGTTCTAGGAGTGTTTGAACCGCGATCGCGATATCTGGATCTTGTTGAGACAGGATTTGCTCACTTTGCCCGATCGCGGTGACGCGAGAGCCAAAACGCCGGAACATCTGGGCAAACTCCAACCCAATGTAGCCGCTACCGAGAACAATCAGGTGTTCTGGCAACTGTTCCAGTTCCATGATCGACTCACTCGTCAGAAAACCAGCATCTTTGAGTCCGGGTATGGATGGAATTAACGGTCGCGTACCTGTGTTGATAAATAATCGTTCGGCGGTGAGTAACCGAGTCTTACCCTCATCCGTTATCACTTCGATCGTTTTGGAAGCAACAAACCGTCCTGTGCCAACGATCAGGTTGTGACCGAGAGCAGTTTCTAGATTGTGCAAATTTATTGCACGCGCAGATTGCACAACCGATCGTTTCCGTCGGATTACCTCTGCTAAATCAATAGTAGGTGCATTGGCTTTAACACCATAAGCGGCACTGTTTCGGACTATGTTTGCCACATTGGCACTCGCCACCATTGTTTTAGTAGGAATGCAGGCGACATTAATGCACCCGCCGCCAATCATGTTTAAACTGCGTTCAACCAGAGCGGTTTTCCGGCCGTCTGCAACCAATGCGGGTGCCAGCGTTTTACCTGCTTTACCACCGCCGATAATAATGTCGTCATAGTATTCAGTGTTCACTGACCTCTCCTTTGCGTTTGACCTTACTTCATGGCTTCTACAACGTCGTCTGTGGACAGAATGAGAACTGCGGCGTGAGAATTCAACTTTTCGTACAAGCTTGCCGCATCAAGATACGGTTGTTTTTATACACCTCTAAAGTTCCAGACTGCGGGTTATCCAACGTGCCATCCCACACGCAATACTCATAATTTCCCTTCCGAAACTTATACACTCGAACACCTTCTGTCGCTTGGCTAGTTCCTCTGCCCAAACTTAAATTCCCGTTGGGACTGGTCGCGCGATAGAGCAGTTCACCGGAAGTATAGTTCTGCCAAATATTGATGTTGTAGCCACCCCGGCATTTCGTACTCAGGATGATGCCAGCCGTAGAATCAGCAGAGCAGGGAAAGAAATCACGAAAGACAAGGTGAGCAAAATACCTCCTAGAAAGGGAGATTCTTGTATAGCAAGCAGTAGTAAGCCGTAAAGCACTCTATACAGACAGCTTATGAATTGAGCAGAGCGAGCACCAGGCAAAATTAATGAGTTAAGCTTTAACTTAAGCGAGGAAAGAAAGATAGCAGTTGAATCGCGGTCAGAACAATGCCTAATACTGCACCGGCAATTGTCTGCGCCAACGTGTGTCGCTTCAAAACAATTCGTGCTTGACCCACAAACAGCAGCAATAAATAGAAGGGAAGAACGCTCGCGCCAAATCGATACGTGAGTGC
>DATNPT010000416.1:0-5158 GCA_036703075.1 Chroococcales cyanobacterium | reverse complement strand
AATCAACAAATGCCGTTTGATGCAGTAGCGTTCGATCTGGTGAATGAAGCTGATGACATTATTCATGTTTTAGAGCGGCAACTGTTGAACGAGCTACCTCAAGCGTTTCCTGGTTGGGTATGGCGGCGTTATCCAGAGTTTGTAGAAAAGGTGATTGCACAACGAGCCATGGTATGAATGAGTGCGAAACTTATCTCCACCCAACCTTGGCTAAGGAATGATTTCTGTCACGACTCTTTTGCCAGAACCAGCACTACTGACGACAATGCTTTGGTCTTGCAGCTTACCGACTGCTGTTGGCCCCATCGTATTAAACGGAGGATTCATTTGTTTATACATCACATTGCCTGACGCCTGAATATTTTGAGTTGAAATATCCCAAGCCATTTGATTGGCATAAATCTTAGCTTGATTGCGGCTACCCACACCTTGAACGCCACCTGTCAAATTAGCAATTTTGCGCTTCAAATCCACCCGACCTTGGTTTGCCGTGAGAATTACATTTTCTTTCTGCTGGATAATTCTAACAGGTCGATCGGAGACTATAGTTTGACCGTCAATATTCCAGATTGCTGAATTGCTAGACATTAGCAGGGGTGGCTCTACTGAAACCAACTGAACATTCTGCTTCAGTACAGCTATCTTTGTTTTTAAATTGATCTGCGATTGGTCAGCTTCGACGCGATCGGTTACTATCTTGTCTTTGTAGCGTTGAATTTGAATGCGCTTGTCTCCATTCACCCTAGACTCTTGAACGAGCCAGAGTAAATGTTCGGTTTTCATCTGCAAGTTCGGGTCTTTCGAGATTGCCGCAACTTGACCGATTAATTCTACGAATTGCTTGCGCGTGAAGTACCGTCCTTCTTTCGCTGATGCTTGGAGTTGGGGGTGGCTGCTCGTAAGATTGTTGCGGACGACTAATAAATCTTCCTTAGGACGCCACTCCAACTCATCTCCTTTAAACACAGCTCCATTGCGGGTATCGGTAGCAGTAACTTGTCCGTTGAGAAAGATCTGTTGACCATTCTGCCGAACTTCCCCACTATCTGCGGATACCCGCAAGACAATCTTCCCATCCTGGTATAAATCCCCGGCGGGTCGATCGATCCGACCTAGTTTTTTGTCTTTCGTGTAAGTTGCTTGCTTTGCCTTGACCTTCCAAAGAGGACTACCCTTCTCATCTGCTTGATCTAGGGTGACGTTGTTAAAAACAAGACTCCCTTCAATGTCCGTTGCAGAAGTATCTTGCTTAATTTTCTGCTCTGTGCGGCTTTTTCCTTCGCAAGCAGATAATGAAGCCATTGCCAAAATGCAAACGGTCAAAACAAGAAATCGCTTTGAGCTGACAAACATTTAGGTAGGTTGCATTTCATCGTAACAGTTAGTCCTTAGCCAAAAACTAATGACTAACAACCACTCGATCATTCTTCTTGCTCGTCTAGCATGCCAATACTAGACAAGGGGCGATAGGTATAGTTTTGCCGAGGTGTCTTTTGAATACTTTCTTTGATGTTGTCCAGATCGATGTATCGGTCGGCAACATTAATTAAGCTATCACTGGTCATCGATCGCAAACTAACCACCTCAACCCGAACGCCCCGATAGCTGACCGCATCAACAGCATACGCGAGATCGCCATCGCCACTAACCAGCACGGCTGTGTCGTAAGACCCGACCAACGCCATCATATCTACAGCGATTTCTACGTCTAGATTGGCTTTTTTAGAGCCATCCGGTAACTGAACTAAATCTTTCGCAATAACTCGATAGCCGTTACGGCGCATCCAGAGTAAAAATCCCTGCTGCTTCTCATTTGTGCGATCGACGCCCGTGTAAAAGAAGGAGCGAAGCAAGCGAGAACCCGCTGTCAAGCGAACGAGTAGCTTCGTGTAGTCAATTTCTATTCCCAATTGCAGGGCAGCATAAAACAAATTAGAGCCATCAATGAAAATTGCAACCCGACCGCGATTTTCTAAAACTTGTTCAGGTGTAAAAACAGGGTCATTACTAAAGTTATTCAACATAATTTTTATGCCTCATTTTGTTATTAAAAAAATTGAGTGATGCCTCCTTTTCCCCAATCAGAATTTTGGTCGGTCGTCGGTTGAGCCTTGTGTAAAGACGACGGAACAAAATCACCCTTGTTCCAGTCGCGCAAAAACTGGTTTGGGTTGACCTAATTGCTGATGCACTCTTAGAGTTCCCCAATTGGCGTGGGTATTATACATCGCTCGATCGTTAATGTGAGTTTTTTCGTTAAAGTCGATTGCAAAACCTAATTGTTGGTATATGTCAGTGCTGATGTTAGGAATAATCGGTGATAAGAGGTAAGCTGACAGTCTAACGGATTCCAAGACGGTGTACAATACCAGCCCTACGGCTGGCAAGTTACCCTGCTTATACAAGCTCCAAGGTGCAGAGTCATCAATAAATTTATTACTGGCTCGCACTAGGGTAAAGATTTCTTTACAAGCTTCACTGAATGCCAATGAACTATAGGCCTTAGCAACGCGATCGCTCAAGCCCAATCCAATCTCCTTCAGTGGATGATCTGAGGGAATGTTTTGAATTTCGACATCGGGAACAAGCGCACCGCAATACTTCTGAACCATCCTCAGTGTCCGGTTGAGCAAGTTACCCAGATCGTTTGCCAAATCCGCATTAACAATATCGATAAAACGGGTTTCATTGAAATCGCCATCCTTGCCAAATTCAATCTCTTTGAGAAAATAGTAGCGAATTGCATCGGTACCATACCGATCGACCAATTCCACTGGGTCTACGGTATTACCGAGGCTTTTCCCCATTTTTTGACCGTCCTTTGTCAGAAATCCATGCCCAAATATGCGATGGGGCACGGGTATACCAGCTGACATTAACATGGCCGGCCAGTAAACCGCATGAAAGCGCAGAATGTCTTTACCAATGAGATGTAAATTAATCGGCCACCACTTCTTTAAAGCATTCTCCAGGGTTGGTTCGCTATCCGGATCGAGCAAAGCGGTCACGTAGCCGAGTAAGGCGTCAAACCAGACATAGATAGTATGGTTGGGATCGACAGGTACCGGAAAGCCCCAATCTAAATTAACTCGTGAAATTGAAAAATCCTGAAGTCCTTGACCCACAAAGTTTAAAACTTCATTACGGCGGCTTGCGGGTTGGATAAAATCGGGTCGCTCTTGGAAAAGCGCCTCTAACTGGCTTTGATATTTGGATAGGGCGAAGAAGTAGTTTTGCTCGTCCCGCCACTCCGCTTCCTTATTAGGGTGGAGGGAGCAGCGATGCCCCTCTAGCAGATCGCGTTCTTCCTTAAATTCCTCACAAGAGACGCAATACCAGCCTTTTTGTTGACCCAGATAAATGTCGCCTTTGTCCCAAACGCGGAGAAAAAACTCTTTGACAATTGCGGCATGGCGGGGAGATGTCGTTCGGCTGAAGCGATCGTATTGAATGTTCAGCTTATGCCAAAGGGTGTCAAACCCAGCAGCAACCTTGTCACAGTGAGCTTGAGGCTCTAACCCGTTACTTTCGGCTGTTCGCTGAATTTTTTGACCATGCTCATCCGTGCCGGTAATCAACAGCACCGATTTGCCGCGCAGCCTTTCAAACCGAGCGATCGCATCGGCTGCCATTGTCGTATAGGCACTGCCGATGTGAGGGAGGTCGTTTACATAGTAGAGTGGCGTTGTAATGGTAAATGTGTTTCTATTTGTAGCAGAATGGTTCATCTGAGTTGAATAAACGCCCTAACATAAATTACTTGAAATTTCTAGTCTTCGACCACAGATCGACGGGTAATTAACAACCTTTCTTAACATACATCTCTAGCATGAACCGACAATTGGCATGCTGTCAAAATTAGTTTATATGATGAGTATTTCCTACTGCTTCTAGTCAGATGTACGTAGCGTTTCACTCCAATCAAGTCTTGATTAATACAAACAAGCGAATCTCCTTGCCCTGAGGGGTTGAGCAGTTCCAAGATCAATGACAAACGACCACTATGAAGCAGGAAGAAACGCTCAGATGTGGAACCGTAGAGGAATCAAGCTGTAATAAGTAAACTTTGCTCCTTCTAACACGAACTCACTCTAGAACCTCAGGTGGAGACC
This sequence comes from Chroococcales cyanobacterium, assembly GCA_036703075.1. Taxonomy (GTDB): domain Bacteria; phylum Cyanobacteriota; class Cyanobacteriia; order Cyanobacteriales; family Coleofasciculaceae; genus DATNPC01. Next base: position 1,046 of record DATNPT010000416.1, on the reverse strand, counting down.
CAACCCCTTTGTTGTATATAACATAAGGTTTTCTACCTTAAGACGTTTGGCAAGGCATAGTATTAATGAGTATTGTTAAGAAAAATTAATTAAGCTGGCGAGCGCTCATTTATAAGCATGTTTTTCGATAGTCCGCTACAACTTTCTCGTTCACTGCTGGCTGTCCTGGGAACGCGGCTGTTCCTCTACCACGAGGATCGCATCCCTTCTGATTGCGCCGTTGTGGTTGCGAGCAACCATCGTAGCTTCCTAGATGCACCATTGTTGATGGCAGCATTAGGTCATTCCATCCATATGGCTTGCCACCATTACATGGGTCAGGTGCCGGTGATGCGAGAACTCGTGACGCAATGGGGTGCCTTTCCATTAGCCGAACCCCAGCAAAGGCAGCAGGCATTTTTCCAACAAGCCACCAACCTACTGGAACAATCTCGATGGGTTGGAGTGTTTCCAGAGGGCACACAACCCATGGTGAGTGTTACTCGACCCGATCGCCTGTGCAAATTTCACCGAGGATTTGCCCACTTAGCTTTGCGGGCTCCCGTCAGAAATTTGGCCGTCTTACCCGTCGCGCTTGCCTCCCTTGAAGAAACAGTCAGCTCGACAATCCCGTTGCGCGTCTTGCGCCTGTTTGACCCATCAGAGCCTTTATTTGCACAACCGGGTTCGCACCCGATGGTATTCTATCGCCGCGTTGCGGTACTTGTAGGGCATCCTTACTGGATTACTCCAAAACAACGGGAACTATATCAGGGAAAACAGGCAAGAGCGATTGTATCGGAGGTTACTGCCACTTGCCAGGATGAAATTACTAAATTATTACATCAAGCTCTTTGATCGAAAGAGTTTGCTGTAGAGCGTCCTGGCGATGAGATAGCCCGTTATGGATGAAACCATTGGCTTCTCCTGCACCCCGACTCCGAGAACTTTCCCAGTTAGGTTCTTGAGACAAGAGAAGTAAAGTAGTGAAGCCTCAACCTTCTAAAGCTTGGTAGTCATCGCGTGATAAAAAAGGAAGCGAACATGCCAGAAGTGAAAAGCCGCCC
>DATNPT010000414.1:0-9376 GCA_036703075.1 Chroococcales cyanobacterium | reverse complement strand
GGAATTTGAGATTGTGGATTAAAACCTCCCTGCACTCCAAGGGAATCCAGTGTGGCACAATGATAAAGCGTTAATAAAGCTTATCTATCAGGTAATCCAAGTGAGTCCGACTGCTCAAGCGCCTACGACTGCTCGCCGCGTGGTATACCCTTTTACTGCAATAGTAGGTCAGGAAGAAATGAAACTGGCTCTACTCCTAAACGTGATTGACCCTAAAATCGGCGGGGTGATGATCATGGGCGATCGCGGTACGGGCAAATCTACCACCATCCGTGCCTTGGCTGATTTATTGCCAGAAATTGACGTGGTTGCCGATGACCCCTTCAACAGCGACCCCAACGACCCCGACTGGCTTACCCCAGGTAGCGATCCACAATCGCGGACAACCGTCAAGAAGAAAGTTCCGATGGTTGACTTGCCCTTAGGGGCAACCGAAGACCGAGTCTGCGGAACGATCGATATCGAAAAAGCCTTATCCGAAGGCGTCAAAGCCTTTGAACCCGGACTTCTCGCTAAAGCCAATCGCGGGATACTTTATGTCGATGAGGTCAACCTCCTCGACGATCACTTAGTTGATGTCCTGTTGGACTCCGCCGCTAGTGGTTGGAATACCGTTGAACGAGAAGGCATTTCCATTCGTCACCCTGCCCGTTTCGTTCTAGTCGGTTCCGGCAACCCCGAAGAAGGAGAACTGCGACCGCAACTGCTCGATCGCTTCGGGATGCACGCCGAAATCCGCACCGTGAAAGAACCCGCCCTACGGGTGGAGATTGTCGAGCAACGAGCCGCATTTGACCAAACTCCTCAGGAATTCATCCAAAGCCATCAGACCGCTCAAGACGCCTTGCAAAAACAGCTCGTCGAGGCCCAAGAACGACTGCCTAAGGTGGAAATCGACTACGATATGCGCGTAAAAATTTCTGAGGTTTGCTCGCAACTGGATGTCGATGGTTTACGAGGTGATATCGTAACTAACCGTGCGGCAAAAGCGATCGCAGCTCTTGAAGGTCGTGCAGAAGTTACGGTTGATGATATCCGCCGGGTGATTACCTTATGTCTGCGTCACCGCCTGCGTAAAGACCCTCTCGAATCTATTGACTCTGGATATAAGGTCGAGAAAGCCTTTAATCGCATTTTTGGATTGGAAACCGTCCAGGAGAATTCCGTCGCTGCCGCTAATGGCGTCCGCTAACCCTAAAGCATCAGTTCTGTAATTGCAGAAACATTGATTTTGCGTAGGGGGGTGCCCCCGTGCCCTCCCCTACTCCTGAGCGGGGCAAGCACGGGGAGATTGTCCCCACCCTTACTGAATAAGGCACTCTAGCAATCGCTGAGGCTAAACCAACTGTTCGCTAGTCACCGATCGATGTTGACTTGGAACTTGTTACCCTTAACCTGTAAGCTGCTAACCTTCTTATTACTGGAACCTCCAACTCAACATGACCGAGCCACTGATTGAACTGAAGGGAGTTTGCAAGGCCTTCGGTGACAATATCATTCTGGATAATGTTGATTTGACAATTTATCGGGGCGAGGCGTTGGGAATTATCGGGCCCTCTGGTACCGGGAAATCAACCATCCTGCGAATTATTGCTGGTCTAACCCCAGTTGAGGCTGGTGAAATTTATGTCATGGGACAACGGCGTGCTGGTTTAATTGAAGACGCCGAAGACCCAATTGGGATTGGCATGGTATTCCAGCAAGCCGCTTTGTTTGACTCGTTAACTGTTGCAGAAAATGTTGGTTTCCTGCTGTACCAACACTCCAAACTGTCGCGCCAGCAGATTCAAGACCTGGTGGAACAAAGGCTGGAAATGGTCGGATTGTCTGGGATTAGCGATCGCTATCCGTCTGAGTTATCAGGAGGGATGCGTAAACGGGTCAGTTTTGCCCGTGCCATCATGGTTAATCCACAAAATGCAAAAGACAACCCAGAAGTTTTGTTGTACGATGAGCCAACGGCTGGACTCGATCCAATTGCCTCAACCGTGATTGAAGATTTAGTCCGCCAACTCCAATGTTCAGAACGAGGTTGCGGTTCCTACGTCATGGTGACACACCAAGAGAGTACGATTCGCCGCACAACAGACCGCATTGCATTTCTCTACAAAGGTAAAATTCAGTGGCAAGGTCACGTTAGCGAGATAGAGACTACCGATAACCCTCTAGTGCGGCAATTCTTTAGTGCTAGCGTTACTGGGCCGATTCAGGTTGTCGGATAAGATAAATTTATATAAACTCTTAAATCAATCTCAGCGTTGAAGGTTAAAGGTTGAACCTTGAAGCTGATAATCCACCAACTAACCTGCTTACCGCGCCAATCTGCATTTGGATCTTAAAAGCATCTTGAGGGTCAAAAGGCTAGCTATTAAACGCTACTAGCGAAGGGAGGAGAAACCATGCGATCGCGAACAGTTCGGGAAGGTTCCGTTGGGTTATTTATCCTAGTAGGACTGGGTGTATTTATCGGTTTGGTGATGTGGTTGAGAGGAGTTAGTCTTGGCAACCGCAAATACCAATTTACCGTTAGCTTTACCGATGCGATTGGCATGAAAGAGGGAGCAGCAGTACGCTATCGCGGTGTCACGGTGGGGAAGATTGTAGCCGTTAAAGCGAAAACCAATGGCGTTGATGCCGTAGTGCAAATGTCTGACCCTAACTTATTAATTCCTAAAAATGTTTCAATTGATGCCAATCAAACAGGTTTTGTAGGCGAAACCTCGATTGACATAACGCCTCGGGCATCTCAAGTCTCTCTACCATCAAATACTCAAACAAGTAAGCCACAAAGTGACAATTGCAATTCCCAGCAATTTATTTGTGCAGGTGATCGCGTTAGGGGCCAGGTTGGAGTCAGTTTTATCGAGGTGCTAAACAGTGGCACTGAACTGGCTACACTCTACAGCAAACCAGAGTTTTACAACAATATCAACACACTGACAAAAAGCGCTGCAACGGCGGCAACTGATTTGTCAAAACTCAGCCAAGAGTTGGCCCTTTTGTCTCGCTCAACCCGAGGAGAGTTGAAAACATTCTCGACGGCTGCCACGTCCGTTACTAGTGCAGCGAACCAGACAGCAAGTCAAATCAGTCTAGCGGCAAATCGCATTAGTACAACTACCGAGAGATTGGGTAATACAGCCCAGACTAGTGCTAGTCAGCTCAATCAACTTGCGACTAACGCCAACACGCTGTTAGTCACCAATCGAACAGGGATCGCGAAAACCTTAGATAGCATCAGTCAAACTAGCGATCGCTTAGGCGATCTCCTCACTAGCTTGACACCTGCTGTTTCCCAAATCAATTCCGCCACGGGTAAGCTCAATACGGCTGCCGGTCAGTTTAATGTTGGAGGACTGCTCAAAAATTTAGAAACTCTCTCTGCTAATGCGGCGGCGGCATCGGCCAACTTGCGGGACGTTTCTACCGCTCTTAATAGTCCAGAGAACATCCTAGTGCTGCAAAAGACTTTGGACTCGGCACGGGCGACCTTTGAAAATGCCCAAAAAATTACCTCCGATCTAGACGACCTCACCGGGGACCCAGCTTTTCGCAATAATCTCAAGCAATTAGTCAATGGACTGGGTAACTTGGTCTCGACAACCGAGCAACTGCAACAGCAAGTTAGAGTGGCCCAGAAAATAGAACCCATCAGTGCTTCAATCGACGTAACGGCGTCCAAGGCGGAGGCGACCATTCTGGCAAATGAACAATTGTTATTGAATGACATCGAGCCAACAACGACCTCTACCCAACCTACTCTTCAGACTGCCAAAGTGTCCGAACAACCCAGCGTCGAGGGCAAGGAGCCTGTCATTTCCTTTACCCAACCGAATCCTCAAAAGCAGTTATCCAAGCTTTTGCCACCTGCACCCAAAAAGCCTTAAACGACAATAGCTTTTACCCACCGCTCAAAGCTTTATTTGGTGATTAGTTCTACATAAAAAGGATGCTGTTCGCGATCGCAAGTCGAACCATCCCAGGCTGGGATTGCGATACTATCCAAGTGTAGTCCTCAATACATATAGCCACACACTATGGAGCCAGATTCTCTACCAGCAGAGCTGATTCTGACGCACCCGCGTCAGACTCTGGGAAACGTGAGACTCGATTGGACGCCTCAACCCGGCAATTATCTCGACTATGAAGGTCAAACCTACGCTGTTTTAGAACGCCGTCACCGCTATCTTCTAAAAGCGGGACGCTATCGCTTGCAAAAAATTGCCCTTTACGTTCAGTCCGCTCAACGTCCGAGTGAGAAAAGTTTAGTCGAGGGACGCTGGGTGGTTGGCGATGCCAACTGTCGTTACAATGCTCGTTCCGAACTCATTCGTTGTGCCGTTAATCCAGAAGGGCCGTGCAACGCGTGCCGCTTCTACGAACCTTTAGCTCCCGATGTTCCCGCCTAAGCGTTTTGAATCATCTCTCCTACAGTTAGACGCATCCCATTGGCAAAGTCCCAACCCGACTGAGCTCGCTTACCAGCGAGTTGCACTTCTCGTAACAGCAACAGCCCTTCACCCGTTTGGATAATTGGGCCCATACCCTTGACAATGCTCATAACTTCTCCAGGCTGTCCCGGCGTTGTGGATAAAGAAGTCCATTCCTGTTCTAATACGTTTAGCTCAAGAGGCAGTTGAGAAAAGTAAGCTGTTCCGAGGGGAGCGGCGGCAATGATTTTTAGCGCGTTATCCCGAAACGAGGCTACACAGTTCGGGATAAATCCCCTTATCTGATTGTGTAACTCAATTGCCGATCGCGACCAATCTAAACCATAGTCAGACTTTTGAATCAGTGGCGCGTAGGTGGCTTGGGAGTTATCTTGTGCAATGGGTTGAATGTCCTGGCGTTCTAACTTCAGAAGCGTTTCAACTAACAGCTCGGCACCCGAACTAGCGAGAGCCTGAGCCAACTGATGAGCATTGTCGAGTAGCTGTACGGGGGTGTAAGCCTTCAGCAACATCGCCCCAGTGTCCATTCCGGCATCCATCAGCATGGTTGTGATGCCAGTTTCTATCTCTCCGTGATAAATGCACCATTGAATAGGAGCAGCCCCTCGGTACTTGGGCAGAATTGAACCATGCACGTTGATGCAACCTAGCTTAGGCATGTCCAGAATTTCTTGAGAGAGAATCTGCCCATACGCAACCACGACAAATGCATCGGCTTGAGCCTGCTGCAACTGAGTGAGAGTTTCAGCACTTTTTTTCACTCGCTTCGGTTGCCAAACTGGGAGTTGATGTGCCAGCGCAACCGTTTTTACAGGTGAGGGGGATAACTGATTTCCGCGCCCTCGACGCTTATCGGGCTGAGTAACCACGCCTAGCACTTCAATTTCGGGGTGGTTTAACAAGTGTTCTAGGCTGGGTACAGCAAACTGGGGAGTACCAAAAAAGATCGCTCTCATTAGGGTAGGAGGATTTGTAAGGTTGTACGGTTGAATGTGGGAAGGCTCAAGACATTAGCCTTATAGCTACTAGGTTTAACCTTCAACCTTCAACTGTACCAACCGACCAGTCACAAAAGAGAGAGTCTAGTGTAAGCCTTGTAGCTGAGTTAACTCATTGGAGTAGCAATACTGTTAGCCAACGTTAGTTTGGCTACTAAAGCAACTAATGACTTTGGCTCGAAAGGTTTAGTCAGATAGCTCTGGAAACCGGACGAGAGAGCAAGGGTGCGTGCTTCCTCAGTGACTTGAGCTGTTAAAGCGATCGCGGGAATCAGACCTCCCTGCTGGGGTGATAGTCTTCTGATACGGCGAATCAGATCATACCCATCTACTTGAGGCATAACCAGATCGCTGATTAGTAAATGCACGTTGACGTGTTGAATAATTTCCAAAGCTTCAACAGCCCCTAAGGCTTTGATGACTTTCCCACCATACTCTTCGAGAATAAAAGCGAGCAAGTCGAGGCTATCGGCGTTGTCATCGACGACAAGTACTCGCAAACCGTAGAGGGACATTTGCTGTCGCTCCAGACACCGATTGTCACAAGCTGTTGACATAGGAATTTCTCCCCGCATTTTTCCGGCTACCACTAATCTACCTAAAGGCATACTCATTAAGACGTAGGGTGGTGCCACTCGTTTCAGGTGTCTTAGACAATCTCAGAATGTCAAAATTTGGCTGATAATAGCCAATAGCCTGTGTTCCTGGTCGATGCGCTGTTAATCGGCGGTTAATCCGTTCACAAATCTTAACTTTTAACTCCAATCCAGCTTTAACTCCTGCAAACTATTAACCCCAGCTGTATCGGTCAGATTGTACTGTAGTGGAGTTACGGTAATGTAGTTATCGCGAATGGCTTGAACATCGGTCGGAATATCAGGGGGAAGGTGGAGATGGGCTGGTTGTTCTACATCTTCTAAAACTTCACCTGCTAACCAGTAATACGTTTTGCCGCGTGGATCGATCCGTTTCTCAAATGTATCGAAATAGCGACGAATTCCCTGACGAGTGATGACTACTCCAGCGATTTCCTCTGGCTTGATTGGCGGCACATTAACATTGAGCAGCATAACCTCTGGGAGTGGGTGCTTAGAAATTTGGGTAATCAAGCGTTGAGCAAACATTGCCGCTGCTTGAAACTCCTGTGAGGCGTGGCTAGCCAGACTAAAGGCAATACTAGGAATCCCTTCGATTACACCTTCCATGGCGGCTGAAACAGTGCCCGAGTAAAGAATATCAGTCCCCAGGTTAGAGCCGTGGTTGATGCCAGAAAGGACTAAATCTAATGGTTCGTCAATTAATGCCCCTAGTGCTAATTTGACGCAGTCTGATGGCGTACCCGAACAAGACCAGGCTTTGATCGCTGAATGAAAGATAGATTCAACTCTTTCGGCACGAATTGGGTCATGAAGTGTAAGACCATGACCCGTCGCTGAACGCTCTCGGTCGGGACAAACGACAGTAACGTCATGACCGGCTTCTGCCAAGGTGTTGGCAAGGGTGCGAACGCCGAGTGAAAAAATCCCGTCGTCGTTACTGATAAGTAATTTCATGAATACAGTAGAATCGCGCCGAAGCATAAAAGTCGTTGATCGATTTTAGCTCGGTCGTCGCCTTGTCAACTCGAACTCTGCCTTTTCACGTTAGTTCCTAGCTCTCAAGCGTCATTGGCGATCGCTTATACTGGCAAAAACTTAACTCTGTTCGCAAAAAAATTAAACCTCAAGAGAATTACCACGTTTGGTCGGTAAACTGGTAAAGGTAATCGGCTTCGATGATGCAATCTCCAATTGCTCAGTCCTCAACCAATCGAGCGATCGCGCCGAAGCAGTTTGTAGTTTTTTTGTGCCGATCTACTGACACTAAGTTCGGCTTTTAGGGTTAACTTCCCCGAAAAAACGCAAGATAGGCTTTGGTAGCGTCTCTACGAACAGGACGTAATCGATTACGTCTGGTACAACACTCTTTCACGTTCTCACGACCTAGCATGAGCAATTTGCCCGACGAGCTTGAGACTCAATTAGCTCAACTAAAACAAGAAGCGACCAACGCGATCGCCAATACTGATACCCTGGAGCAATTAGAACAGTTGCGCGTCAACTATCTTGGCAAGAAGGGGCAACTGTCTCAGGTTTTGCGCGGCATGGGTAAGCTATCAGCAGAGGATCGACCTCGCATTGGTGCTTTAGCCAACGAAGTGAAGGAAGCCCTGCAAGAGAACCTAGAACAAAAGCGCTCATCTCTGCAAGCCGCGCAAATCCAGGCACAATTGGAAGCCGAAACTCTCGACGTTACCATGCCAGGAGTTTTCCGTCCTCAAGGTCGGCTTCACCCCCTCAATAGTACGATCGATCGGATTTTAGATATTTTCGTGGGATTGGGCTACACTGTCGCCACTGGTCCAGAGATGGAGACGGATTACTACAACTTTGAAGCGCTCAATACCCCACCCGATCACCCAGCGCGTGATATGCAGGATACTTTTTACCTGCCGGATGGTAACCTGCTGCGAACTCAAACGTCCTCCGTGCAGATTCGCTACATGGAAGCCAATGAGCCACCCATCCGAATTGTCTCACCCGGTCGAGTGTATCGCCGAGATACAGTAGATGCGACTCACTCAGCAGTCTTCCATCAGATAGAAATTTTGGCAGTCGATGAAGGGATAACCTTTACCGACTTAAAAGGCACTATCAAGGAATTCTTGCAACAAGTGTTTGGCGAGGAGTTGCCCATTCGCTTCCGGGCTAGCTATTTTCCCTTCACAGAGCCTTCTGCCGAAGTAGACGTGCAATGGAAAGGCAAATGGTTAGAGGTTATGGGTTGCGGCATGGTTGACCCTAATGTACTCAAAGCCGTTGGCTACGATCCGGAGATTTACACAGGTTTTGCGGCTGGGATGGGGGCTGAACGCTTCGCCTTAGTGCTGCACGAGATCGATGATATTCGCCGCTTTTATAGCAGTGACCTGCGCTTTTTACAGCAGTTCTAGAGTTGTTAGTGGTTAATGGTTAGTAGAGTTCCAATAACTACTAACCATTAACCACTAGCAGCCTCTAATTAACGCACTAGTCTGATTGTCCAGAAATCAGTCGCCAAATCTGCATTCAAAATATAGTTGTAGGGCAGTGTAAAGTGCCCTTGCATTCCCCAATCATCTCCCCAAGAGTTTCTGACAATAAATCTCTGTTGGGAATCATCATAACCGACAACTAATACAGCATGACCTCCAACCACCTCCTCACCTGGCGAGGGAAGCTGTACGATGCCAGTCTGCCCTACCTGTTCGCCTTCAAAACTTTGATAAACAGTCATGCCAAAAGCGAACGGAAAGCCTTCAGCTAGACAGCCTTTCATTTGGTTAATATCTTGCGAGACTTGCCGATAAGAAACGGCTGTATGTCTACTCGCGGTATCGTAACAAGTAGCAGTTGGTTTAATCGTTAATTTGGTAATGTCGTAAGGCCAGATTGATTCAGGACAAGCACCAAATTTGTTAATCGATTTGATCGTGTCTCTTAACATTGCCCCACTATCTTCATACACCGTTCCTTCAATGTCTCTAGTGGTGTAGTAAGTAAACAATCGGCTTGGCGCGAAGTTATAAAGCTTTTGCTTCATCTGACAAAAATGGAAGGCTGCACAAACTGATTGTGCCGTACAGCTTCCGATCGCACCTTGCGAATATATAGGAGGAAACAGCGCCCGGAGGTCTACTTTTGGGGGTAAATTTTTAACAATGGGCTGAGGAGCTGAGTATTTTATATCTCTAGAATCGGGTCTATCGGGAATCCATCCGTAGCCGTGAACTTGATTAGTTGTCATAGAAGTGATGCTGTTAGTTTTAGCGATATTAGGAGTGCGTTCAACCGGAAAGCGATCGCTGTTGTTTACTGTAAGCGTTCAGTTGTTGACCTACATTTTTAA
>DATNPT010000406.1:0-6341 GCA_036703075.1 Chroococcales cyanobacterium | reverse complement strand
AGACTATTTAGTTTAATCAATCTAGTCCATAAGATATTCCATGGCTATGAATTGTTACTCTGACTCCCTAGGAAGCGCTCTTTCTCGACAGGTCAGACTGTACGATCTACCTATCTGGACGAATTGAAGCCAGCCCTTTTAGGGACGCTGTTAATTGAAGAGGTATCTGAGATTATGACCGTTGCTACTCAAGCCCCTAGCTTTTGCGAGGGGATTCAATATTTTGGGGAATCGTTACCCGATTTCGAGAAGCTGGGTAAGGAAAGTGCGATCGCACAAGGACAAAACGCGATCGCTGACCCCAATGATGAACAGGCTGTGTATCAGACGATGTTGGCGGCTGACGCCCTGCGTTACCTGATATTGCAAATTACAGCGAGTAAGTCGTCAGGACATCCGGGTGGCTTTGCCAGTCAAGCCGAGGCTTATGCTGCTCTGGTCATGCTGGGTTACAAAAACATCTTGACAGAAGTCGGACATCATGCCCCTGGTTTCTACAGTGCAATGTTCCTCGATCGCTCCTTAGAGGCGATGGGGATAGAGACGGTGCAGCAATTGTGCGATCGATTCCGGGAACAACACGGGCTTTTGGGTCACCTGTCCGGTCAAATTCCCGGACTTCTCTCCCCTGCTGGTCCCCTCGGACAAGGACAACACTTCGCCATGTCGGCGGCTTTGCTCAACAGCGGCACACTCTTCCCCTTCACTATCGGGGATGGCGGTCTTGGGGAACCCTACATCATGAGCAGTATGGCTCACTTCCACACGGCTTTTCCCAGCGTCACTAACTTTTTACCTGTGCTGGTGTGGAATGGCTTTAGCCAGGAACATCACAGCATGGTTTCCACCCAGTCCAACGAACGGATGATCGAGTACTGGCGCGGCAACGGGTTTGAAAATGTCTTCTTAGTCAATGCCAAAGACTACGACGACGCCAACCAGCCCGGTGAATATGTTGATAGCACAGCTTTCTCATTTGAACAGCGACTTGCCTTCACCAAAGCGGTTCTCAACACCGCAGACGAAGCGGCTAAGTCTGCCCTCGGTGGCAAGCTAACGGTGATGATTATCAAACAGCTAAAAGGTGCTGGTGTCCACGATCGGGGGGCAAAATCTCACAACCTCTATGCCCATCACACTCTGGAAAGTGAGGATATCGTCGGGGCGCTGAAAACCCGTGCGCTGACTCCAGCCGCTTGGGAACTGGTGCGTACTAATTTTGAACGCGCTGGGGGTGGGCCTGCTAGCCGTGTTGCAGTTACGGAAAAAGTGCGACCCTTGCCAGACCTAGGAACACTGCCTCTAGAAGAATTTACCGTTGGTGGTGAGAAAAAAGTGGCAACAACGGCGATGGGTGCTGTTGTTGGTGCTGTAGGATTGCACGACACATCGTTTATCGTTACTAACGCTGACGGCAACGAAGCCTCTGGGATTGCCAACATCAACAAAGTGCTGCAAATCCTCCACCCGACCGAAGACGATCGCTACTACCAAAGTCCCGCAGGGCGAGTGTATGAACCGCTGAGTGAAGATGCCTGCGCGGGTTTAGCGGCTGGCATTGCCCTAATGGGAGGACGCAGCCTCTGGTGTTCCTACGAAGCCTTTGCGATTAACGGTTTACCGATTTGGCAAACTGTTACCCAGGCAATGGCAGAACTGCGACGCCCAACGCCTTCTAACATTTGTTTGTTTACGGCTGGGGCTTTGGAACAGGGACGCAACGGCTGGACGCACCAGCGCCCTGAAATCGAGGCGTATCTCGCCGCGATGATGCGTAATGGCAACATCTTCCCCATCTTTCCCTGCGATGCCAATAGCATTCAAGTGGCGTATGAGTGGGCGTTGGGGACGAAGAACAAAGGCATCATCATCACTGCTAGCAAATCCCCCTTACCCATCTACACAACATTTGAGCAAGCGCGTCAGGGACTCCAAGATGGTGGCATAGTCTTACACGAGTCAGCAGGTGAGAAGACGGTTGTCTTTGCCGTAGTGGGAGATATGAGTCTCCTCCCCGTGTTTGAAGCGGCTAAACAGCTTGAATCTCAAGGCATTGGTGTACGAATTGTGTCGGTAATCAATCCTCGCCGCCTCTACCGCCCCTCGGATGTCTTGTGGGAAGCGGCTTCCGAACCGGATGGTGATTTCCTGGATGATGCTGGGTTTGAAACGATGTTTGGTGGTGACGCTTTAATCGGCGTGACTGGCGGTGCAGCAGGAATGCTGGAACCTTTGATGCTGCGGAGTAGCGCAAAACGCGATGTCTTCGCTTGGAAGCGTGGGGAAACGACGGCTACTCCTAATCAAATTATGGAGTTTAACGGGTTGTCACCTGAGGCACTGACGAAACGTGCGATCGAGTTAGCTAGTTAAATCGCTGCGTGTGATGCCCCTGCCTGTCCTTTTAGCAGGTGGGGGTTAATTGGCATCTTGCTTGCATGTCAAGATTAGTTCAAGAAATTATCTGAACTTCTAATACCTTCAAAGTCACTTCTCTTAAAATATAGGCAACTCGGTAGGGGAAGCATTCAGGTATGGCTGACATACGGAAGTCGGATAAGTCAGTGAAGGGGTCTGATTCTAGTTGGTCTAATTCCCTGGGCTTGGAGATTACAAAAGGGGAATTGAAACACTTAACCGGCTTTGATTTAGATGGCATTTCGTTACATAAGCCTTTTACCTTAAGAAGAGCGATAGGTCGCCGAGCTAGGTTAGAGTTTCTATCTATTTCTCTAATTCCAATTTATTTTTTGCTTGTCGAATGTATAGTTTGGTTATACTTTCGCGTGTTGATCGACAAGCAGACACTCATAATGCACCTGTTATCTCTGTCATTTTATCTTTGCTTATTACAACAGTTATCTATCTAAAAATTAGAGACTTTTTTGCAAACAAAAGAATCCTTAAAACTATAATACCTCTGCTTGAGGAAGTTAGTAAATACAACCAACTTGCCAAAATATTAGAGGTTCAAGACCAATTAGAAGCGGCTGGCAATCCAGGAATATTGAGTAATAGAGAAAAAACTCTTGAGGCCCTAGAATTGACAAGAGCAGATTTAGTTCGCGCTCTTAAAACTGAGAGAATTTTAAGAGAAAACAAAGATATTATCAACATGCAACCTGAGCTATTTGAGAATAATTTAATAGCTTTAACAACATTGCAAGTTAGTCAGCAAGCTACTGAAAGCGGACAGATGCTTAATGAAGCGTTGCAGGTAGCAGTAGTGGTTAGAGAGGAAATGAAAAAGCTACAGAATCCGCGTTAAATGCAAAATGCCTGAGTGAGTAAATTAGCAATCCCAAATCTATCCATGTTCTGTGGAGCATTTCACCAGGGAGTAAGTGATATAAATTTGCTGAATTAAGTGAGGCACCTTCAAGCTAGAGTATTGTTGTTAATATCTTCTGCCAAATGTGGCTTATTTTAAGGGCAGATTATTGACCACAAAACCCCATTTGTCGTCCCGATCAACAGCTGCCAGCCCTTCAGAAAACCTCTTAGCTACATCAAATTGAGGGGTAATCATAAACTTTCCAGTTTTGTCAATAAAACCCCATTTACCACCCTGAGCCACTGGTGCCAGCCCCTGCACAAATTGGTCTGTCTCTTCAAACTGCGGTGAAATAAGTATCTTACCTGTTTTATCGATATAACCCCACTTACCAGCCTGATTGATGGCTGCCAGTCCTTGAGAGAAATTTATCGCCTGGTCAAACTGAGGAGAGATGATCATCTTTCCTGCTTTATCGACATAGCCCCATTTTCCCTCTCGTTGGACAGCCGCTAGCCCTTCAGAAAAAGAAGTACAGTCATTAAACTGGAGTGGGATAGCAACCTTACCTGTCTTGTCGATGTAGCCACATTTATTAACTTGCCTGACGGTTGCTAAACCCTGAGAATAAGGAAGTGTCGCCTCAAACGTCGGTGGAACAATAAACTTGCCTGCTTTATCAATAAAGCCCCATTTCTTACCCTGCTGAACCTCAGCCAAGCCCTCAGAAAAAGGCATAGCGGGTAAAACCTGGGCATCAAACTGGGGAGGAATGATAAACTTGCCAGTTTTGTCAATGTAGCCAGTTTTGCCACCCTGCCGGACGGCTGCCAGCCCTTCGGAAAATCCGCTACAATGCTCAAACTGTAACGGGATGGCAACTTGACCTGTTTTACCGATATAGCCACATTTGCCAGTAAAACCGCCCAGTTGGACATTTAGCAGCCCCTCAGAGAACGAGCCAACAATATCAGGTGCTTCCTCCCCTTCGCCATTGTCAGGTCCATCCTTAAATTGGAGAGGAATGATGAACTTACCCGTTTTGTCGATAAAGCCCTTTTTGCCCTGTTGTTCAACCTTAGCCAGCCCATCAGTAAATGGGTGGACATCATCAAACTGAGGAGCGATCGCCAGCTTCACAGTCGTCTCGATTGCAGACTTCTGGCTAACTGTTTCATCGGCGGAAGCTTCTTGAGCTTGAGGGCAAGCACTGATAGCCAGAAGCAAGATTCCACCAGATAGGACAGCTGCACTTAGGGGTTGCTTGAATCTTTTGTTCATGAGCGACATCTCTCAACGTTGCGGATGACGGATTTAACACACGTTATCGTTGTTTTTTGTCTTAAGTAGAAGCAATTGTTTCTCTGGCTGTTGCTTGCCTTAGTCCTCAGCCCAGCCTAGTACCAAATTCATAGAGGAAACCTTACGGAAGCAAGTTTTGCGACTGTGTAGAGTATAGACGTACTTCCTCCTAACAGCCTTCAATCATGCACCTACAAACCATTCGAGGTGTTTCGAGTTTGCTCGGCATGCTTCTCTACATGAGTTCTCTTAGTCCCCTCACGTTAGCTGTAGATATTGCCCAGACTCAAACTAGCACACCTGTTACGGCGTGTTCCGACGAACGGCGAGGTCAAGTTATTGAAGCGTTGACGAAGGAGTTGATTTATCGCAGCGATCGCTATTCCAATTCTGGCTCTATCGATTTAGCGGCGCGATCGCTCACTCAGGCATTGCGGATAGTGCCGACAGTAAAAGATTCTTTCACCAAAACTGACCTCATTGCAACCATTGCAGGTAACGCAGGTGGGCAACCCAGCACAATGGAGCGAATTGTTAACTATTCTATTAGCACTAAACAACCAAAAATTGCCCTCGATCTCCTGCCCAATATTGCTCAAGTCACTCAAACGCTGAACGGTGAGTACGGTGTCATCAATGTTAAACGCTCGATCCTGATACAGCTTGCTAACTATTACACGCGCCTTAGTCAACCCAACCAAGCTCGTCTGCTGCTTGACCAAGCCCGACAAGCGTTAGATTTGTTACAGGGCGATGGCTTCGGGCTGATTGCTGCGCCTGTTGCTGAGGGCTACATTGCAATTGGCGACAACCAGAAAGCGATTGCAATCCTCGATCGGGCACTTCAGCGCACTGAGGCAATGAAGACAGACAATGAGACTTACCTTGGTGACATTTTCCAGTCAATTTCGACTGCCTACGCCAACGCAGGTGCAATGGAACAGGCACTCCAAGTTGCCGAGAGGATTAAAGTTGCTAACAGCAAGTCCACAGCATTAACCCATATTGCCAGCCGATATGCTCAAGCAGGAAAGCCACAGCAAGCCAATACCATCTTTGCTCAAGCCTTAAAACTGGCACAGACTGCACCAGAAGGGAATCGGGCGAGTTTAATCTCTCAGATTGCGATTAAAAATGCTCAGGTAGGACAATTGGACAAGGGGCTTCAGGTTGCCCAAACCATAGCCGCCACCAACGCTAAAGCCCGGACTCTGGCAGAGATAGCTGCTCTCTACGATCGAGCGAATCAATTTGAAAAAGCCGTTGCAATTTTGCCTCAGATTTCTGCGAGCGGTAAAGGTATAACTCCGTTCTACGATGCGGATACTCTGTTCAGAGAGATTTTTGCCGACTATATTAGCGATCGCCAATATAAACTGGCTTTCCAGTTTAGCCAGACTCTCGACTCGACGTTGCAGGATCAGAGTTTGTTGAAGCTGGTTGAAGAAGCTAGCGCTGCTGGAGATTTTCCACTCGCGCTTCGAGTCGTTGAGGTAATTCCTCCCGGCTGGCAAAACCAAGTCAAACACTTGAGCTTACGGCATCTTGCGGCTGGTTACGCTAAGGCTGGAAAATACGACCAAGCGATGCAGCTTCTCCCAAGCATTGAAGACAGCAGCGATTATCCTAGCCGAACGCTGGCACGGGTAGCGATCGCGAAATCCTACACAGAAAATGGACAACGCGATAAAGCCATTGAACAGCTTAATCAATCCCTAAAAGCCCTGAGTACTCTAAAAAATTCATCAGCAAAAATTCAGGCTCT
>DATNPT010000403.1:0-14995 GCA_036703075.1 Chroococcales cyanobacterium | reverse complement strand
TATTCTTTACCGGATCTTTTCAATTTGATTCACCCAAGTGCATAAGTGCATTGCCTTCAGAGGTACATGTAAGCAACGTCGCTCAAGTCTCAAGGCAATGAAACCTCTAAAATTTCCGCTTGTATCCACTCTCGCACTTTTCACCTTGGCTGGATTAGTCGCTTTCTACATGCCCCTTCCCCAGATGGGAGACTCATCCAGTGTTATCTCTAGGATGTTTAGGTAGTTAGGGATAAGGTTCCAAGCGAACATCACTAAACTTTTTCTCCTTGTTCAGTTGAGGGGTGAGGCTATGACTACAGAGGATTTTCAGGAATTTGGCGATGCCCCTCCCAGATGCTGACACAATTCCTGACGCAAACGGTAGAGAATTGTGTCTGGCTCTACTTGAGTGAGAATGTCTTGAATCACTGTACTCGGACCAAGCGGTCCCCAAGTGCAGCCTTGTTCTAGATACACCTGTGCGGCATGACCGACAGTATAAGCCCCGTAACCAGCAATTCCGGCTTGAGCGATCGCACTTCCGGCAAAGGCAGTGAGTCCCGATGGACTGTCCACCGTGCTGGCAACAGCCGAGGCGCTCTTGCCCAACCCTAAAAGTAAACTGCTACCCAGTTCACCCAAAAGTAAGCCTCCAGAACTAACTACAATCTTTTTCCACAGTTTTCCGGCTTCATAGCTAGTCATGGGTAGACCATAAAGCCGCGAGAGCGAACGAATGAGTGCTAAGTCAGCTAGGGTACCGCCCAAGACATCGACCACACCAATGGGATTGAGACCAACAGCTAGCGCTTTATACTTAGTGAAGCGCCAAATTAAGTCATCCGCTTCAGTTCTACGAAAGTCAAGCGTTTTTTGGGCAATTCGGGCTTCAGCATTGCGGGCTTGAAACAGGGCATTGAGGGCTAAAAGCGATCGCCCTTCTCGATTTAGCACCTTCAAGATTTTTTGCCTGAGTTGATCGATTTGAGGCGGTGGCGTTTCCCACTCATAGGTTACCTGACCGTCAGGCCACTCAACCCTTACTTCCAAAGGGGCGGGTTCTGCGGCGACCATGACAATTTCATCGGTTGACAGCATATTTTGCAGACGCCGGTCTTTCGGGCTACCAGTACCGAGTTGCTGCAACTGACGGTAAATCGTCTCTCGGTCTTTGTCCGGATAGAGGTCAACTTTGTTAAACACTAGGATAATTGGCTTTTGAGCTTGCCGCAGTTCGCACAGTGCCTGATACTCGGTGCGCGTGATATCGCCAGCCACGATAAATAAAATTAAATCGGCTTGCGCGGCAACCTCGCGTGCCATCTGCGCCCTTGCCTCACCCTCGATTTCATCTAAACCCGGAGTATCGATCAACTCCACCTGCACTTTCCCTCCGGTACTGGGCGTCCAGCGAACTGACCGAGGCCATTGAGTGACACCGTTAATCGGGCCAGTTTGAAGAATTTTCTGCCCTAGCAAGGCATTGACCACCGCTGATTTACCGCGACTGACTAAACCAAACGTCGCAATACGAATCACGCTCTGGTCTAGCTTGTCCAGGGAAGACTTCAAGACTTCCAATTCCGGGCGCAATGCGGCTTGTAGCTCTACATCGGGGAGATGGTTGTGGTGGCGACGCAAGTTGGAATACCAGGACAACGCTTGCCGCAAACTCGCACGAGTGCGGTTGAAGTGAGTGTCCTGGTGGTTGTCACGCCCTGTTGGCATCTGACTGGTCGCAGTTGGGTTAGTGTCGGAGAATTGAGACTGATTCAAGGCTATACAGACAAGGACAGGCTACAAATCCATTGTCCTTTATTCGTAAATTGATTGGTCTGACTTTCCCCGTTAGATTGAATGACGCAACGCGCCACATAGAGTCTTCTCAGCCGAGAAGATAAAAGCCCAGTGCTGCACTAGCTAGAGGCACTGTAAGATTATCGATACCTAACTTAGAGAAGGCTTCTAATGTTGTTGCAACTATCGCGATCGCAACAGGTATTAACCAAGCCTGCCAAACATTACCTTGAACAACTAAAAGAATCAAACTGCTAACAGCGTAAGTGGTTAAAGCCATGGTCAGAGAACCTTCCCAGCTTTTCTTGATTCCCCAGATTTCGTAGCGGTGTTTACCAAAGTGCTGACCGACTAATCCAGCCAGTCCATCTCCCCACGTCATCACCAAAATACCAATCGCCGCATATTCAAATCGTGCGATCGGCCAAAACCAGGCAATGAGAACACCGATGCTCACGGCATAAAAGAATGTACCCCAGCTCTTGCGTCCGACACTGTTGATACCCGGTAAGAAGGGAATGTAATAAGACAGAAGTGCAATAATACTGGCGATAATGGAAGCAGCAATCCCCACCCACGTTGGCATTTGTAGCCACCAAGCCAACAAGATGACATTACCAGCACCCAGGTGAACGACTTTGCGAACCAATTCTGGAGTTGCAGAGGCTCGGCGATGGAGCGTTTCTGCCAACAGGACAATGGCAACCAGCCCCAGTACGACAATACCAACATGGAGCCATAAATCTGGGATTGATTCTAACCAGGGTATAGATTCCAACAAGGGCTTAACAAAGCAGTAAGTAAAATTCCTTCTATCACTCTATCGAGATTTGGTTCACTAAATGAAAAGATTACTGATTTGGCTAATCAAGGGCTACCGAACTCTGATTTCTCCTCTATTTCCACCCGTCTGTCGATTTCAGCCAACTTGTTCGAGCTACGCGATTCAGGCGATCGAACAGTTTGGCCCCTTACGCGGCAGTTGGTTGGCAATTCGGCGCATATTGCGTTGTCATCCTTTCCATCCCGGTGGTTACGATCCAGTACCAGAGGTGGGACACAAGGTGAAAAAGCACTAATCTTAGTTTCTGTTCAGTGTCTGATTTCCCGATGAAACCTTATCAGAAGATACCGATTGTAGAGTGCAAAGAACCCCTCGTCCCGATTCCCTTAGAGCAGTTTGCAGTAGAGTCGCCTCATCCTTATGAAAAATTGGGCGCACCTTACGGCGAAGCTTCACCCTACTATCTGCGTCAAAGTGTCCTAGCGGCTTTAGCGACTGCCCAAGCTAAGCTACAGCAAAATTATTCGGGTTGGCGCATCCAAATTTTTGATGCCTATCGACCTGTGGAAGTTCAACAGTTTATGGTGGACTACACGTTTGCTGAGGTGGTTCGGACGCGGAACCTCAACCTAACTGAGCTATCCGACGAGCGATGTAACGCGATTTGGCAGGAAGTCTACAAGATTTGGGCAGTACCTAGCTCCGATCCAATGACACCGCCACCTCACAGTACCGGGGCTGCCGTGGATATTACCCTGGTCGATGCTAAGGGTAAAACCATTGATATGGGTTCTGCAATAGACGAACTCTCCCTTCGCTCTCATCCCGATTACTACGCTAATTCACCCGAACTGCCCTATCACTACTATCGACAGGTGTTGCATGATGTGATGTACTCAGCAGGATTTCGGCGTCACTTGGGCGAGTGGTGGCATTTTTCCCTAGGCGACCAGATGTGGGCATGGTTGTGCCGTCAAGAAAATCCTCATCATACAGTAGCGGCTCGTTATGGTCGCGTTGCTCCCACTCCTGCATTGCATTGGTAAGCCATAGAGTTAGATACTCTAAGAAGAGACGGTTTTGTGAAGCACATACCCCTGAACGTTAATAACGACCTATGGCTGCACCAAAACGAGTATATGTTCTTCTATTCAATGCCCGCACGGAAAATGAGGGAATTCACACCATTCAGATTGGCGATCGCCAAAAAGTGCTGATGTTTGAGTCAGAAGATGACGCTACCCGCTTTGCAATGATGCTGGAAGCTCAAGATTTCCCGGAAGCTACAGTAGAAGAAATGGAGGCTGAGGAAATTGAGGAGTTTTGCCGCAGTGCAGACTACGACTCAGAGCTAATCGGCGAAGGCATGCTGGCAGTACCGCCAGAAAGCAATGTTGAACAAACAGACTGGCAACCAGAAGCCGATAAAATCGAAGAACCCGATATATCTGACCTAGAACGCATTCGCCGTCAACTGGAAGGATTATTGTAAAAGTCCAATGTCAAAACAATTGAGGATTTTAGATCGTCGATTGTGGATGGATATCCGATCGCAGCTTTCGATGGGTACGACTTAAAACTGCTGCTTTGGGCGATCGTCCAAGATTCAAAATCTAAAATTCATCAGGAAGCGCTATGAAAAATTTAGAAGAGCGGGGTCATTTGCTAACCGAGCAGGTGAATCCCAACAGTCAAAACCTTGACCAGTTAACATCGCTAGAGCTGGTAGATCTATTTAATCGCGAGGATGCCAAAACACTCGAAGCGATCGCGAATGCCCGAAGCGAGCTGGCCCAAGCGATCGATCGCACAGCTCAAGCACTGCATCAGGGAGGACGTCTCTTCTATGTTGGTGCTGGGACAAGCGGACGCTTAGGGGTACTCGATGCCGCTGAATGTCCCCCCACCTTTTGTACGCCGCCGGAACTGGTGCAAGGCATTATTGCTGGCGGGGCTGGAGCATTAGTGCGTAGCTCAGAAGATTTGGAAGATCGAATGGAGGATGGAGCAGAAGCGATCGCCCATCGCCAAATCCACGAACTCGATGTCGTCATTGGCATTACGGCTGGCGGGACTACACCCTTTGTCCATGGAGCAATCCAAGCTGCCAGACAACGAGGAGCCACGACAATTTTAATTGCCTGCGTTCCGATCGATCAGGTGAAGATAGAAGCAGATTTGGATATCCGGCTCTTGGTAGGACCGGAAGTGCTAGCTGGCTCTACAAGACTAAAAGCTGGCACTGTTACCAAGATGGCATTGAACATCATCTCTACAGGCGTAATGGTACGCCTCGGCAAAGTATATGGCAATCGCATGGTCGATGTAGCCGTTACCAACAAAAAACTGCACGACCGCGCCTTACGAATGTTACAAGACCTCACCCATTTAAACCGAGAAGACGCCGGTTACTTGCTCGAACGTAGCGGACGGCGGGTCAAGTTAGCGCTTTTGATGCATTGGACAGGACTAGAACCCGAAGAAGGCTCTACTCTGCTGACCGAACATCAAGGTAATTTGAGAGCGGCTGTTCAAAGCTGCCATTAGTTACCTTGGTATACCATTTTGGTTAAGACTTGCCAGACTTTAATTTTTGAAACTACCTACTGGTCAAGTTTTCTTGCATCCAAAAGCAAAAATAATTTTCCTTGGGGTTTGTCGTTTTCCTAACAACTCAATAACCAATCACTAATAACCAATCACCAATAACTAAAAAATGTTTAATGGATCGGAGACCACTGTAACAGCTTTAATCATCCTAGTGGCAATTGGTGTACTGGGTTGGGGCTTCAATCGTGCCAGATCCTACGGCAAGTTAGGAATCCTCGCTTGGTTACAGTCAGTCGTATTGACAGCTCCTTGGCTGTTGTTCTTTGGCTTATTTGCGGCTGGAATTTACCTCAACATTGTTGGCGTTCTATTTTTGTTAGTGGCTTCAGCTGGTTTATACATCTATTTAGGCAAGCTTTTGCGCGATGCCGGTCAAGATGCGGTTTTACAGGAGCGTGCAAAGCGGATGCTCCACGAAAAACCAGAAGCAGGCGAAGCTCAAAACTCAGAGGAATCAGCGCTTCCAACAACTGAAACTCTAAAACCTTCCCTGACTGGCACCAATCCCGCGATGACGGAGATTGTGCCAATTCCCGATGAAGACCTCAAAAGCCTCCAGGGAATTTTTGGGATCGATACCTTCTTTGCCACGGAAACCATTCCTTATCAGGAAGGGGTTATTTTTAAAGGCAATATGCGGGGAACAGACCCCGCTGAAGTGTATTCCCGATTGTCTGCCAGTGTAGAAGAACGCCTTGGCGATCGCTATCGACTGTTTTTAGTGGAAAGCCCGGAAGGCAAACCTGTTGTCATTGTTCTCCCCAGTAGCAACGATCCTCAACCAGCAACAGTCGCTCAGAAAATCCTAGCTGTTGTTTTGCTCGTTGCCACTCTTGCCACGAGCTTGGAAGCAGCCGGTATATTGCTCCAGTTTGATTTTTTTGGCAATCCAGGGCGATTTCAGGAAGCGTTGCCAATCTGTGCAGGCATTTGGACAGTATTCACTGCTCACGAATTCGGTCACTGGTGGTTGGCTAAGCGCCACAACGTCCGTCTCAGTTGGCCGTTTTTCATTCCTAGCTGGCAAATTGGCTCGTTTGGTGCAATTACTCGCTTCGAGTCTCTCATTCCGAACCGAGCAGCGTTATTTGATATCTCGATCGCTGGACCAGCCGCCGGTGGTATTGTTGCGCTACTAATCCTGATTGCAGGATTGCTACTTTCTCACAGTGGCAGTACCTTTCAAGTCCCCGTTCAATTCTTCCAGGGTTCTATCCTCGTGGGAACTCTAGCACGAATTTTTCTCGGTGATTCTTTGCAGCAAACAGTAGTGGATGTCAATCCGCTCACGATTATCGGTTGGCTGGGTTTAGTCGTGACCGCACTTAACTTAATGCCAGCAGGTCAATTGGATGGCGGGCGAGTTGTCCAAGCAATCTATGGACGTAAAACCGCTCGACGCACTACGATCGCAACGATGATTGTTCTGGGCGTTGTTGCTTTGATCAATCCAGCGAACCCGCTCGTCCTGTACTGGGCGATTGTAATTCTGTTCTTGCAACGGGCTTTGGAGCGTCCCAGCCTCAATGAAATTACAGAACCGGATGACACTAGAGCGCTGATTGGTTTGGTGGCGCTGTTTTTAATGGCAGCAACGCTTATCCCTTGGACTCCTGCCTTAGCGGTTCGTCTGGGAATTGGGAGTTAAAGGTGGGAAAGTCGAGGAAACAAGTTGCCCCGAACGAGGAAAAAATTTCTCTGGGTCGTGAGCATCCTCTGAAACCTGTCACTGGCTTATGAGCAGACCCATTTACCTCCCCTTTGCAGACGGTCAGTGGCACATGAGCATGGGGTTAAAAGCGCTGAATCTAGACGAGTGGATTGAAATTGACGATCGCTTTGCCACGGAACTAGCGCTTAAAGAGCGGCTACTCAAAGAGCAATATCCTGAAGTCTTTGCCTGTCTTCCTGATAGCCAGGCCAGTCAAAAAGAGGCATTAGAATTACTGACCGCTCACCTTTGCCATCGCTTCCCTCAACACTATCAACGACAGGATAAAACTATTGAGAACATTACTACGGGGCAAGTTTGGGCTAGTAGTGATTTCGAGATAGCGCCTCTGGATTTGGCTGGGCGTCTCGTGCAGGAGGATTTACTGCTGATGCAGCCGAGTCCTGAAGGGTATCGTTTAGCCGCCGCCTCTGTGTGCTTTCCCTTGCGTTGGCGGCTTCAGGAAAAGCTGGGTCGTCCGCTGTCTCAAATTCACTCACCCGTTCCCGACTATCAGGAAAAACTAGCACGACCGATCAATAGTTTCTTCGATCGCCTCAAATGCGATCGCCCAGCTTGGCGACTAAATTGGAGTATTGTAGATTCACCCAACCTTTTTTTGCCTCCAAATTCAGGGCAACCCAGCGTCCATACTGCCATTACGGCCCAAAATGCAGGAGAACGGCTTTGGCTGAGAGTAGAGCGTCAGACTTTACGGCGATTGAGCGAGAGTGGGGACATCCTGTTTACCATTCGTACTTATCTGCATCCTTTGCAAGCGATCGCAGATCGACCCGAAATGGCTCGAAATCTAGGGAAAGCGATCGAACAAATGCCCCTGAATATGCAAGGCTACAAAACCCTACTGCCGATTCGAGAGGCACTTCTAGGGTATTTACATCGATTGGGGTAGTGCGAGCGCACCTACCCGAACAATCATCCAATCTTTACGCTGCCCTAATGCCAATTTAATATTTTCCTAGTTAGAATATCGTCTATCGATAACATCGATCAGTACAAGGAACGCAGACACGAGTTCTAAAAAAACTAAGAATTGATTGTAGAACTAATTGCCACAGTGCAAGTGTCAAAGCTTCTGTAACCCAAGCTACCTTTGCAGCAAGCGTTCTCAGGAGTACCACAGGTAAGCACATCTGCATAACAGATTGGCGTACTCCAACGGAATCAATTGTTAAACGTACTCCTGCAGGAATCTCCTGTGAGAGGAGCCTAGCATCTACTTAGAAAAAGTATTAAATGCTCCGGATTGGAGAGTGCTGCAAGTGCATAAAACTTTTGTTCCATGGAAATCTTTTAGAGTTTCCAGGCTGATTGAGCATTAGGGTGCTTTTCTCGAACTATATACTCTCTAGACTAAAGCACTCACTTGCTTGTGTTGTGTGTGATGGAAGATATAAATACTACTAGCTCTGCTACAGTGACAATTGAACGAAAGATACTCCAGCCTAGTCTGATTATCCAAGCGCTGGCATTCACTGCTATTTTGTACTTTAGTGTTGGTCAGACACCGCCCGATACTAGTAAACAGATAGCCCCATCAGTTAGCTTTAAGGCTAGCTTATCAGAGTCTGTTAGTAATACAGTGTTGCAGCACGCCTCCCAACAGGCAGGAGTGCCAAAGTCTGCACTGCAAATTATCCAGGCTCAACCGCAAATCTGGGCAGATAACTGTCTGGAACTCAGAGAGTCTGGTGTTTCCTGTACTCAAATGCCAGTTCCGGGTTGGCAAATCACGGTTGCCAGCAAGCAACAACGTTGGATCTTCCGCACAGACGCCTCAGGTTCAGCGATTAAGCTGGAGAGTGGTGCGGCTTTACCCAATCAAAAAGGAAATCAGGCGGCGATTGCTTTTGCTAGCTGAGTGGATGCCCTTCACACCATCTACCTTGGCTTTAGTTGCTGCTGATGTTGAGATTCAAGGTTGTTGTACGTCTCTACCATTGACTATATAGTGCATTTGTGAATTGAGACAGATGCGATCGCCTATTATGCGAGATGAGGATGAAACTCGTTCCTCACCTCCCCATGCAAAATCTTCCGGAAACCTGTTTAGATCTCCTTGTACTACGTAATAAGTAGTAGATAATACAGACGACCTCTACTACTTAAGAGATGCATCCCGATTAATCTAAACAGCATGAGACACTTACGCCAAACGCTGAAAGCTTCACTCCGCCAAGGACTGAAAGATGGAGAGGCACTTTGGCGCGGCTATCCTTTGTACTATGCCCATCGTCAAGACCTAGACATTGCCCCTAGCTACAGCTACCCATGGAGCGAAGTAACGACTCCGATTAAACAACGTTCCGGTGCCCCCAAAGTGAATGAAAATCGCCTCTGGAATATGGAGTTGGCGACTCGCCGGATTGATGGGCTACTCTTACAACCCAGACAAATTTTCAGCTTTTGGAATCGCGTGCCGCACCCTACCCTAGCTAACGGTTTCCGAGAAGGTCAAACTCTAGTGCGGGGGCGTTTAATGACCGATGTTGGAGGCGGATTGTGTCAAATCTCCACGACCCTTTTTCTCGCGCTACTGTGGGCGGATTGCCAAATTATAGAACGCCACAACCACACCAGCGATATTCATGGAGAAAGCCGCTTCTTCCCGTTAGGTCAAGATGCGACAGTCGCCTACGGCTATAAAAACCTGATGGTGAGGAACACAAGTTCAGTGCCGTTGCAGTTGCGCTTGGAGGTTCGGCGTGAGAGTAGTGAAGTGACGGCTAGTGTATGGGGAACTCAGCCGAAACCTGTTGAAGTTAAAGTTGAGTCAACCGTCTTAGAGCAACTGTCTCCACCAGATGAGAGTGGGACTGCCGGTTGGCAGGTAGAGACAATTCGTTATGTGCGTTCTCGCTCCCGGCTCGATACTAATGGTAGTAGCGCCAAACTGCGTGCGATGACAAACTGGCAAATTAATTACCGTGCCATCAATCTGTACGAACCTTATGTCCAGCACGATCGCAATATCAGCTCAAGCGCTACACTGCTTTCTCGATGAGGTGCTATCACCCTACCCGTTATTACCCCAAGTCGCAACAGCACTGAAAAACCATCTGGTAGAGGCGAACCTTTGCGGGATGGACTCTCACGGCTTGCAGCAGATTATCGGTTATGTCAAAAGCTTGCAAAGTGGACGCATCAATCCACAGCCTCAGTTGCGCGCGATTTCAGAACGCTTGAGCTTGATTCGGATTGATGCCGACAAAAGTCCCGGACAGTATGCCGCCCAAGTGGCAATAGAAAAAGCGATCGCGCACGCACGACAGTTTGGGATAGCAGCCGTCGGCGTAACCAATAGCAATCATTTTGGCATGGCGGGTTACTACACTCGCATGGCTGCCCAAGCAGGCATGGTTAGCTTTGCCACCAGCGACACCAATGTCGTCGATCTTGCCCCCTACGGAGGACGAACCGCTAAACTGGGCAACAATCCAGTATCCTGGGGAATTCCTACAGGCACCGAACAGCCCATCATTTTAGATATGGCAGCAGGTACGGTTAGTGGAGGCAAAGTGAAGCACTTTGCGTACCAAGGTTTACCCATTCCATTAGGATGGGGACTTACAGCAACGGGAGAACCAACTAACGATCCCAAGCAGGTAGCAGTCAATTTGCCCGCTTCTTACAAGGGTTCTGGGTTAGCGTTGGTAGCCGATTTGTTATGCGGGCCCCTACTCGGCACTGCTGCCGCGATGTTCAAAACTAAAGCCATTCACGATGCGGCAAATGGAACGGGACATCTGTTTTGGGTGCTAGATGTTGAAGCTTGGACAAATCGAGATGAGTTTGTACAACAGGTGCAAAACGCGATCGCTGCTCTCAAATATACCCCTCGTCTCGATCCCCAACAACCCATCTACTATCCCGGCGAACTCGAAGCTATCACCCACAACCAGCGACAACAAGCAGGAATTCCAGTCCCAAACGCCTTAATCGATGACCTTGCTGCTTATTTTGGCAAATCTTTAGTCTCTAAATATTTCGAGCAGAATTGATATTTTTGCTCACTGTTCACTGCTCATAGCGTCAGCCGTCTCGAAGTAGATTGACATCCACTCTCCCATAACCGTCCAGAAATCCAGATCTACTCGCCAAGAGGGAGGAATCCATAGGGAGGGGTGGATTTCGCTGGGCGATAGAATGATTTGAGAGCTATCTAGAAAGACTGATACTTCATCAAGTAGTGTTGGTGTTAGAAACCGGGCTAAGGGATGTCTCATCACGTCTGCATGATGTACTGAGAGAAAGTGGATAAAAAAATCTCTCTTGAATAATACTCGCAAGGTAGTAGGGCGTATTATTCACCTACTGTTGTACTAATTTCAACTCTACATATGCACTTTTTGAACCGATTCCTGTATAAGTTACGTTTAAGGTGAAGCGTAGGGCAGGCGTCCTGCCTACCAATATTTCCCCGCAGCAACAGCTAAGGAAAAAAGAAACTAATAACTCAAGAACTAAATGGTAGGAATTGTCCTCGTCTCTCATAGTGAGAAGCTGGCTGCTGGAGTTCAGGAACTCGCACAGCAGATGGTTCAAGGTGCCGTACAATGTGCAATTGCCGCTGGGATAGATGACCCAGAAAACCCTTTTGGCACCGATGTGATGAAAATTTATCAAGCGATCGCGTCGGTGTACAGTGAAGAGGGCGTCGTTGTTTTAATGGATTTGGGTAGTGCCATACTCAGTGCTGAAATGGCATTGGAGTTTTTGCCAGACGAGCAACGGGATAAAGTGAGGCTCTGTGAAGCACCGCTGGTAGAAGGCGCTATTGCGGCATTCGTTCAGGCAGCCAATGGAGCTGATATCGAGCAAGTCCTGGCTGAAGCACGCGGCGCGCTGGCCGCAAAAGCCGCTCAGTTGTCTGGAGGAGAAATACTGCCTAGCCGTTCCCCCCACTTGGCAGAACCACCAACCACTCACCACCAACCACTCACCACCAACATCCAGCTAACGGTGCAAAATCAGATGGGCTTGCATGCCCGTCCAGCCGCTAAATTTGTTGCTACCGCTTCCCGATTTGCATCTCATATTACCCTGCAAAACCTCACGGCAAACAGCCAGTTAGTGAATGCCAAAAGCATCAATCAGGTGATAATGTTGGGTGTTCGTCCAGGCCATGAAATCGCGATCGCGGCGACAGGAACCGACGCCACAGAGGCTGTAGCCGCTTTGCAGCAGCTCGTAAACACCAATTTCGGTGAAGCTGCGTCTCACCCTTTACCTGCAACTGCTCTCCCAGATATCTCCATAGGAGCCAATGCTCAACTGTCTGGTATTCCTACCTCTCCAGGCATTGCGATTGGCACTGTGGTAAAGTACCAACCCACAGTGCTGAAGGTTAAAGATCGGCATGCTGACAACCCAGAAGTGGAATGGCAGCAGTTGCAAATAGCTTTTGCCATCGCTCGCGAACAGATTGAGAGCCTCCGCCAAAAAGCCTCCGCCTGTGGAGAAGAAGAAGCCGCGATTTTTGATGCTCACTTGCTTTATTTAGACGATCCCACACTGATTGAGCGATCGCACCAACGAATTTTTGACGAGTGCGAGAGTGCTGCCGCCGCTTGGCAAGCTGCGATCGATGAAACCGTTGCGTCTTATCACAGTTTGGCAGATACCTACTTACAAGAACGTGCCGCTGATGTGGCTGATGTGGGACGGCGGGTGCTGAGCCTGTTGACAGGCATGGAAGTTGCGCCGTTGGATCTAGAAGAACCCGCCATTTTGGTGGCCACCGATTTAACCCCTTCGGAAACGGCTCAGTTAGACTCCAGCAAAGTCTTAGGGATTTGTACGGTAGGAGGTGGCGCAACATCTCACACGGGAATTCTAGCGCGATCGCTCGGCATTCCAGCAGTGGTTGGCGTCGGTATCCAGGTGTTGCAATTAGAACATGGCACCCAGATGGCCTTAGATGGAGAAACAGGCCAAGTGTGGGTAAAACCCGGTGGTACTCAGCTCAATCAACTCCAAGTTAAGCGCGACAGACAACTGGCAGTTAAACAGAAACGAAAAGCCGCAGCCGCTAAACAATTAGCGATCACCAAAGATGGACATCGCGTGAGAGTAATGGCCAACATTTGCGGCGTAACGGATGCTCAACTGGCATTGGAAAGTGGGGCTGAGGGGGTGGGCTTATTGCGTAGCGAATTCCTTTATTTAAACCGGGTGAGTCCTCCTACAGAAGAAGAACAGTGGGAGGTGTATCGAGAGATTGCTTCAATCTTCTCTCCTCATCCCCTAACTATCCGTACTCTAGATATTGGTGGAGACAAACCAGTGTCTTATCTGAATTCCTCCTTAGAAGCGAACCCCTTCCTGGGATGGCGAGGCATTCGCATTTCGTTAGATTACCCGGATTTACTCAAAACTCAGCTTAGGGCAATTCTACGAGCAAGTTCTGGGCAGCAGGTTAAATTAATGTTTCCCATGATTGCCTCAATGCGGGAAGTTCAAGCCGCCAAAGAGATTCTATCGGTAGCTCAAACTGAACTGCGTCAAGCGGGTATTCCCTTCAATGAAGCGATGGAAGTGGGCATCATGGTGGAAGTCCCAGCCGCCGTTGCGATCGCCGATCGGCTAGCAGAAGTTGTAGACTTTTTTAGCATCGGCACTAACGACTTGAGCCAGTATGTGATGGCCGCCGATCGCACTCATCCCAAAGTCGCTGCCCTCGCCGATGCCTTTGAACCAGCCGTGCTACGGATGATTGAACAAACCGTCATAGCCGCTCAGAAGGCTGGTATTCAGGTTGGGGTGTGCGGTGAGTTAGCCTGTTCTCCCTTAGCGACACCGATATTGGTAGGCTTGGGAGTGAAGGAATTGAGCATGAATCCCCCGGCAATTGGGGCAGTCAAAGCCGCGATTTCACGCTTAACAATCGATGATGCCGAAGCGATCGCCCATACAATGTTGCAAATGGATTCAGCCGAGGCAGTGAAACACTATATCTCAGCTTGGTGACAGTCCTCCCTTGAGCTTCAGCTGAGAGAGAACGCGATGTGAACGCTAAGGTTAAATTATCTAGCGATTGCTGTCTTTACGCTCTGTGATGCTGGAGAGTTTAGTCCAGCTCGAGTTAACGTAGCTGCACTTATTAATAGTAGACCTGACAAGGTTCCTAATAAAATCCAGTTACGAGTCGAAATTGATTTTTCTTTGTTAGGGGAGTGATGGGAAAGTGCTTGGGACTCTTTGCTAATTACCGAAGTCCACTCACTTCCAGTTGCTGACAATAAACCTAACAAGTTGAGGTCAGACAGGGCTGTATGCTCGTCGGCATAGTCGTAGTTCGATCGTTCCCGTGACATCAGCGGCTTTCTGAATAAACTCTAGGAATGTTAGCTTAAATCTAAGTAAGAGAGGAATAGCCAACTAATATTACACGAAAAAATTTGTCTAAAACAAAAAAAATAAATATTTAGCAATTAATTTCAATATTTAGTATGATTTGTACTCATGAAATACGAGCGCAATTTTACAGAGTCGGGAAGAGTTCTTAGATTAGAGTTGGAGGAGCGATCGCGCTAGCTGTGGTTACTTCGTTCCATTAAAACTTGCGATCGCTTCCAACTTATTTTTGATTTCTATTTAACGATAAAGTAGAAGTGATAAGACGACAAAGAGGTGGGTGTGGTACGCAAACGCTTAATTATTGAAATGGGTATGGGTGTCGATCAGCACGGACAAGAACCGACAGTTGCCGCAGCGCGGGCTGTACGTAATGCGATCGCTCACAATGCTTTACCCGGTGTTTGGGAAGTCGCGGGTTTGAGCGATCCCAATCAAATGATCGTCGAAGTCCAAGTTGCCGTTCCCTACCCAGAACGGGTGCGGGAAGAGGAGGTATTAGCTGTACTACCCTTTGGTCGCAAAACGCTTACAGTGGAGTCGGGTGGCATGGTGGTTCAGGGTCGTGCGATTCCCTCCCTGAATGATAAAAATGATGAAATGTTGGTAGCGATCGCTGCTGTTACAGTTTTGGTCGAGACACAATAGCTAACACGGTTCGCTCTTCGCTTGCACTACTAAAAGATAGATAGAACGAATAAATGTGTTCAGATTGGATGCTTATGGCAGGCTCT
>DATNPT010000395.1:0-10246 GCA_036703075.1 Chroococcales cyanobacterium | reverse complement strand
TGAAAAGTCGAGGTTTTGAGCTTATGGATTATCTATCATCTACCATGAAACAAGTCTCAGTTGCGATCGCAGGAGCTATATTAATGGCTCTTAGAATCGGGCTATCTGCTGCTGCCACTCCGTCTGGTGCTGCGCCCTTATTCGAGAAAGTCGATCGCTACGAAACAACAATCGCCACTAATAACGACCTGGCTGATATCTATTTTCCCATCTCATCAAATACCCAGACTAAAACCGAAGCGTTCCCGATTGCCCTACTTTTGCCCGGAGCGCTAGTAGACAAATCCTACTACTCTAATTTCGCCAGGATAGTAGCCAGTTATGGATTTGTCGTAGTTGTCCCCAATCATACGCGATCGGTTCCAACCCTCGGAGTTAAGAGACTCCTAGCTGAGACCGCGCAAATTAATCACCTTCTCAACTACATGGTGAAGGAAAACTCCAACCCAACTTCACCAATTGCAGGCATGCTCGATGCGAAGAAATTGGTCTTGCTAGGTCACTCCTATGGGGGTGCTGTCGGCATGACAGCAGTTGAAAATTCTTGCATTTTTCCCTTGTGTGAGGGCAATTTTACTCGCCCCGATGCACTGATAGGTGGAGCTTTCTATGGCACCCATCGCAAAGACCTTAAGACTGGAAAGTTTAGTGCCACCAAGAATTCTGGAATTCCCATTGCCCTAGTCGAGGGCAGTCGCGATGGAGTAGCAACGCCGGATGAAGTTCAAGGAACGTATGAGTTAATTCAAGATCGACCCAAGATGTTGATTACGGTAAATGGTGCTAACCACTTCAGCATTACTGATGTCAATAATCCCGCTGGTGCAAAACCAGATTCCAGTAATCCGACACTCGATCAAGCTGTAGCTACAGAGACAATTGCGCGTTGGAGTGCGCTGTTTTTACGAGCCTATGCACTTCATGATGCCTCTGCCTTGGACTATCTCAAGAATACTGGTAATTCTCGCGATGAAAACGTCAAGGTAATGAGTCAAGCACAGCCTGTTTCTGAACCTGTATTAATACTAAGTGTATTAATATTCAGTATTTGTAATATCAGTTTGATAAAATTTTAATAACGTTAAAATATGGAATTTTGGTGATACAAATCACAATAATTTTCGATTTAAATCACTTATTTTTGCGAGGAAAATCACGTTCTTTATGGACTCCCAGCACATTATATCATCAGTAAATAGTAGAAGATGTAAGTGTTGAATGGTTTCTCTAAATAAGCCTATGTACGCGCCACGCCAAAGCGCAATCCTTAGTTAGATGGTTATTAAATAGTTTAATCCATCAGCTAAAGCAATTGTTTAGAGAAGTCAATCGGCAAATTGTCTATCCTCAACCACAACGAGAACCGTTTTGTCTACAGTCTAAAGGTGGTACTTATGCTGGGATTACTATTTTTGATTGGATACGTCACTAGCTCGGCAGTCTTTCTTGACCATTTATTTGCTAAAGACTTGGAAAAATTTGGATAAAAAGGCGATCGCATATCGTGTCTGTAGCGTGTTAAGCGTTAGCGAATCGCAGTTTTCAGATGTTAATCGGAACGGTGCATTCTGCGGAGGTATTCTGCAAGGAATAGCCTTCTGTTGTCTGTCAGGTTTGGGAATGTAAAATAGCTTCAATTTGGCGTTTGAGTTCTGGCAAATTATGCTCGGCAGCAGACCACACAACGTCTAGGTCAATTTCAAAGTAATTGTGAGTCAAAATATTCCGCATCCCAATGATTTGCGACCAAGGCACATCAGGATGCTGCTCTCTAGTATCTGACGACAAGGCACGAGATGCCTCACCGATAATCTCAAGATGTCGGATAAACCAAGTTTGAATCAGTTCATCTTCCTCAAAGCTCTGTCGTCCTTGAACGGCATATCGCTCGATCCGTTCAATTGCCTCTAGAATGTCACGTAGCTTTTCGCGATCGTCTCTCACAATGAAATTGCCTCTCTTAACACCCGTTCCCGGATTCGCTCTCGCAATCCTTTCTCAGTGACGATATCGACTTTGCAATTGAGTAATTCTTGCAAGTCCATTAAGAGTCCTCCGAGATCGAACAAGCTTCGTCCAGGTTCCATTTCGACTAAAAAATCTACATCGCTGCTTGCATCAGCTTCTCCCCGTGCAACTGAACCAAAAACCCGAACGTTGTAAGCTCCATATTTGGCAGTAGTTTGGAGAATGCGTTCTCGGTTGGCTTGTAAAAGCTCATAAATAGTCATAAGTTACCTCATAAGAGTGGAGCGATCGCCTCTTTTCTCTATCAATCTATTCCACCATGTAGCGATCGCACTTATCCTAAGCTCAGTCCAGCAGCACTTGCTCGGCAAGCTGAGAGCTAAAATGGTCAAGTCCTAACTTCCGTCCCAACTCCGAAAAAATCACCCAGTCGGGTGAACCGAGCAGATAATGCGCTGAAAATCTTCACTGCTATAGCTTTCACCGTAATTCGTAGATTTAGTATCAGCTTTCGACTGTGGAACTTACCACCAAGGAATATACGTCCCAATACAAGTAATACACCGCTACCTATCTGCGCCGATTCAAAAGCGCAGCAAAGGGAGTCATTGACTATCGCTATGAAACACTCGCCTCACACGACTTCCCCGTCGCGACAAATTTTCGCTGCCCTAGTTCTAGCTAGTATGTTGTCCTTGGGTGCTGGTACCACCTTTGTCAATGCCGCTACTCCCGATAGTGCAGGCAGTTCCCAAGGCGTGTCTAACCTCAAGCAGATACGTACTGATGGTATACCTCGTTCGGTACTCATTGCCATTCGCCGCGATATCATGCAACGTACCAAAACTCCTCCCGGTCAACTGAGACTTGTGAGTCTCACTCAAGAAACCTGGTCTGATAGCTGTCTCGGTCTCGGTCAACCGAATGAATCCTGCGCTCAAATCCTGATTGAGAACGGCTGGCGCGTTGTCATGACTGATGGCAGCAAAACTTGGAACTACCGCACAGATGGGACTGGACGGATTGTTCGTCTAGAAGAAACTCCTGCTACTAGCAAATTACCTCAACCCGTTGCCAATGCTGTTTTACAAGCGGCGTCCCAACGCACGGGATTAAAAACCTCTGATCTACAGATTACTAAGTCAGAACAGATTACAACTAACGGCTGTCTCAGTCTGCCAAATCCTGGTGAAGCCTGCACGGAGATTGCACTCAAGGCCTGGGAAGTCACTGTAGCTGGCGGACAAAATCGCTTAGTCTATCGCTCTAATAGCACGGGTTCCCTGGTGAGGCTGAACGAAAAGGCTAGTAACATTAGCAATACCACTTTGCCAAAATCCGTTGCGGATGCAGTTTTATCAGAAGCATCTCAACTATTAAATGTATCGGTGTCTCAACTGCGGATCGCACAATCGGAACAGCAGACGTGGAATAATGGCTGTCTCGATCTTCAGCGCTCCAACGAACGATGCATGGGTACTCCTACACCGGGTTGGCGGGTTACGGTGGAGAGCAAGCAACAACGCTTGGTCTATCATACCGATCGCGAGGGTTCCCGAATTAGGCTGAATGAAGAAGCCAGCCGTATTGATAAGACTAATTTGCCTCAATCCGTAACCGATGCTGTTTTGCGGGCAGCATCCCAGCGCACGGGGCTAAAAACCTCTGAATTACGCATCGTCAAGTACGAACAGATTCAAGGAAGCAGTAGCTGTCTTGGCGTTCCTTCCAGTTCCGGTGAAGCTTGCACCAGGGACTTAGTGCAGCTTTGGCAGGTCACTGTAGAAAGTGGGCAACAGCGCTTGGTTTATCACACTAATCTGAACGGTTCCCAGATTCGGTTGAATGAAGCGGCCAGTAGCCTTGGCAGTACTAAGTTTCCCGATGCCGTGGGTAAGGCAGTTTTAAAGGAAGCCTCTCAACGCACGGGACTATCAACCTCCGACTTAAGGATTGCCGAAACCACCAAAAAAGAGTGGTCGAATGGCTGTTTGGGATTGGGTAGCAGCGATGAAGTTTGCACTGCTGCGATTGTACCGGGTTGGCAAGTCACGGTCACGGGTGAGCGACGAGACTTGGTTTATCGCACGAATGAATCAGGTTCTCAAGTCAGACTAGACACTGTTGCCACGTATGGAGGCAACGGTGCCGTGCAGATTCCCAAGAGCGAATTACCCCCACCTCTACCCAAAAATACTGTTTTTCGCGCGATCGCGAGTGGAGGTTTTGCAG
Organism: Chroococcales cyanobacterium; assembly: GCA_036703075.1. Lineage (GTDB taxonomy): Bacteria > Cyanobacteriota > Cyanobacteriia > Cyanobacteriales > Coleofasciculaceae > DATNPC01. The sequence continues at coordinate 6,046 of DATNPT010000395.1, read as the reverse complement.
GGCGAACCATTGAAACTCGTCTCCTCGACGATGGGCAAGTCGTTCAGTTACAGGTGATGGGTAATGGCACGACTACGACTCCCACGCCCGTTACTCGAATTTCTCGTCAAGAGATGCAACGGTTTGAGCAGCTTCTGGAACGCACCAACTTTTCTCAATTCCATCAGTTGAGTTTTCCACCCTCTAAAGGTGCTGCTGACTTTATCACCGTGACCATGACCAGCGCTTCGGGTACAACAATGCGTTATGCCGATATGGTAGAAAATCAACTTCCTGCCCCCTTGCAAACCGTGATTCGAGCTTGGGCTCGCATGTCCAGCAGCAATTAGTCGAAGGGAGTTCAAAATAAAAACGTATTCTGTTTAGAGCGTCGGTTCATTAATAGTAGGGGCAATCCCCCCGTGGTTGCCCCTACTTGCTCTCTCAAGAACATGCCGAGTGTCAAGCTGTCAAAAGTCTACTAACCCGTCTACCCTAATTACAGGTGAACAGTTAGAAAAAATTGACATATGTTTGATGCATTAGCCGAGCGGTTAGAGGACGCCTGGAAGAAACTACGGGGCCAAGACAAAATTTCTCAGTCAAATATTCAAGATGCCCTCAAGGAAGTGCGTCGCGCTCTCTTATCGGCAGATGTTAACCTTCAAGTCGTTAAAGATTTTGTTTCTGAGATAGAAGCCAAGGCACAAGGCGCTGAGGTGATCTCTGGCGTCCGTCCCGATCAACAGTTCATCAAAATTGTTTACGACGAACTGGTAAACGTGATGGGGGAAACCAACGTCCCCCTAGCTCAAGCCGATACTGCACCCACAATTGTATTGATGGCAGGCTTGCAGGGTACGGGTAAAACCACTGCCACGGCTAAGCTAGCGTTGCATCTACTCAAGCAAAATCGTAACTGCCTTTTAGTCGCCACAGACGTTTATCGACCTGCTGCGATCGATCAGTTAGTCACGCTAGGTCAGCAAATCAACGTTCCAGTGTTTGAGCTAGGTACGGATACTAACCCGGTTGAGATTGCACGTCAAGGTGTGGCACGAGCAAGGGAAACGGGAGTCGATACCGTGATTATCGACACGGCGGGACGCTTGCAAATCGACCAGAGTATGATGGCGGAACTCGCCCGTATCAAGGAAACCGTCCAACCTCACGAAACTCTGCTAGTTGTGGACTCGATGACGGGTCAAGAGGCGGCGAATTTAACCCGCACGTTCCACGAACAAATTGGAATTACCGGGGCAATCCTTACCAAACTCGATGGAGACACTCGTGGTGGTGCTGCCCTCTCGGTTCGGCGAGTTTCTGGTCAACCGATTAAATTTGTTGGTGTTGGGGAAAAGGTAGAAGCGCTACAACCGTTTTACCCGGATCGCATGGCTTCGCGCATTCTCGGAATGGGCGATGTTCTCACGTTAGTGGAGAAAGCCCAAGAAGAGATTGACCTCGCCGACGCCGAGAAGATGCAGGAGAAAATGCTGACGGCGAAGTTTGACTTCAGCGATTTCTTGAAGCAAATGCGGCTTTTGAAGAATATGGGTTCTCTCGGCGGTTTGATGAAACTGATTCCGGGGATGGGCAAGCTCAGTGCTGACCAACTGCAACAAGGGGAAACCAAGCTGAAGCAATCGGAAGCGATGATTAACTCGATGACCGCTGAAGAGCGCCGCAACCCCGATATACTTGCCAGTTCTCCGTCCCGTCGTCGCCGGATTGCTCGTGGTTCGGGTTATCACGAGAGAGATGTCGCTAATCTCGTGAGTGAATTTACTAAAATGCGATCGCTCATGCAGCAGATGGGTCAAGGTCAGATGCCTGCTTTCCCTGGTATGGGCGGCATGGGCGGCATGGGCGGCATGGGTGGCAATCGTCCCTCGATGCCCGGTTGGCGAGGTTACAACACTGGAGCTGCTGCTCAAAAGAAGAAGAAAAAGGAAAAGAAGAAAAAAGGATTTGGTCAGCTTTAGTTCTTTTTCGTTGTCAGTTGTTTGTGGTCTTCAAGCTAATCGCTGCTTAACTACGAACCACTGACCACTGACCACTGACTGCGGACAAATAGCTTAAGATCAAACAGGTGAATTATTCCTAAGCAAGTATGGTCAAACTGAGGTTAAAACGATACGGCAAGAAGCGCGAAGCCAGCTACCGAATTGTGGCAGTACAAAGTACGTCTCGGCGGGATGGGCGTCCATTGGAAGAACTGGGCTTCTACAATCCTAGAACGGATGAAACAAACCTGAACGTCCCAGCAATTGTGAAGCGCCTGAAAGAGGGAGCGCAGCCCACTGAAACAGTGCGCAGCATTCTTCGTAAAGCCAATGTTCTCGAACAAGCCCGTGCCTGAGACACGCCTTTCCTCAATTCAAGATGTCGGCCCAGATTATGTTGGTCTCGTGCGATTTTTGATCGAGCCGTTTTTAGAGACACCGGAGCGCTTGAGCATAGACTGCGAGAAGTCGCACGCCAACCAACGGGTCTGGATTCGACTGGCGTTTGAAGGAGCGGATAAGGGTCGAGTGTTTGGTCGAGGTGGTCGCAATATTCAAGCGATTCGCACTGTCATTCAAGCAGTTGCTCAGGCAGCAGGTCAATTTGCCCATCTGGATATTTACGAAAGTTCCGATGGAACCACCCGGAAAGAGAGTAGCCCCAGCAGTAGAATTGCTCCAAAAAGAGGTTTACCTCGCCGGTCATCATCCCCTAAACCAGCTTCCAAATTCCGTTCTGACTAGTACGCCAACTAGAATACCGATTCACTCATAAAAACCTAACCCTTCAACCCCCTTCCCACCTCTCTCGTTCTCCCCAACCTTGGGGAGATGGCAGAGGAAGCAGTCTTTGCTTCAAGGGAAGGGGGAGTAAAAATTTCCTTGGGCCCTTAGCGAGGGCATCGGGGAGGGACTGTTCTAGGATTCAGGTACCTTGATGTGCGAATCGGGTTGGATGGGTGGGGTTCGTTGTTAACCCTGACGCCTGAATGATGAAATCGCTCGCGATTAGTCAGGCGTCTTTTTTCTTCAATGGAGTATATTTTAAAAGCCAGAGCTGGCATGAGTGAAGTATCAAAAACAATCGATTTGCTGAGTCCAAGCAGCGCCATTGCGCTAGCAGGCCAGCGGGAAGAAAATCTCAAACTCCTCGCGCAGCGCACGGGAGCAAGCCTGGTGCTGCGGGGGCAAGAACTAGTCATTTCTGGTACCCAAACACAAGTCGAACGTGTCTCATCATTAGTGCGATCGCTCAAAACCTTCTGGGAGGATGGTAAGTCAGTTACAGGTGTAGAGATCCAAACTGCTATCCATGCCCTAGATACCCATCGCCATGAGGAGTTACAAGATTTACAGCAAGATATTCTCGCACGCACGCGACGGGGAGAAACTATCCGTGCCAAAACGTTTGGGCAACGGCAGTATGTCAAAGCGATATTGACTCACGATCTCACCTTCTGCATCGGGCCGGCTGGTACGGGTAAAACATTTCTAGCCGTTGTTTTAGCGGCTCAGGCACTGCTCGATAATCAGTACGAGCGACTGATTTTAACACGGCCTGCCGTGGAAGCGGGGGAAAAATTGGGCTTTTTGCCGGGAGATTTGCAGCAGAAAATCAATCCTTACCTGCGTCCTCTCTACGATGCTCTCCACGAACTGATTGACCCGGAAAAAGTTCCGAGCTTAATGGAGCGAGGTGTGATTGAAGTTGCTCCATTAGCTTACATGCGGGGTCGTACCCTCAGCAATGCCTTTGTGATTGTCGATGAGGGACAAAACACAACGCCAGCACAAATGAAAATGGTTTTGACGCGCCTCGGTTCGCGATCGCGTATGGTAGTTACGGGCGACATCACTCAAACTGATTTGCCGCCCACTCAACCGTCGGGATTGGCCGTTGCCCAAAGAATTTTGCGATCGGTTGAAGGCATTGCCTTCTGCGAACTGTCTACTAAAGATGTTGTCCGCAATCCCCTAGTTCAGCGAATTGTCGCGGCCTACGAGCAATATGAAAAACCAAGGGAGTAGGTATGGTTTACCGGGGATCGCCAATTAGCGTAAACGCTGCCCAGTAGTAGGGATGGGATAGGCTAAGGTTTCCGGACTCTGACAATCCTGGTGGCAAGGAGATACTTTTACCGGAAGAATACAACTGATGATTCTCGACGCGGACTTTGCCTCTAATCATTGCCAGTTGGGCCTGTCGTAATGCCTCGCTTTTGACTGGCATCTGACTCAACTGACGATAAAACTCGGTTGTGAGTCCTAACGCCCCGCGATCGCTAACATACCATAGCGTCGCTAGTGTCGAGTCTACCCCAGCTTGCAAGGCTGACCCTGCAAAACCTAGTTCGGCGTCCTTATTGCCGAGAGCGGTGCGGCAAGCACTGAGTACCAACAACTCTACTGGAGGTTTAGATAGTTGTAGTTTCTCTAGCTCATTGAGTCGAAGTTTGCGATCCCACAGCTGAATGTAGGAATTATTTGGAGAGCCAGGTTGAAACTCTGCATGAGTTGCCATATGAACGATGCCGTAGCCTTGCTGGCGTCGCTGAGCTGTCAAGTTATCTAATGTAAAGCGATCGTTCATCAACATCTTGCCTCGCCAAAGGTGCTCGGCTATTGTCGTTAACTCTAGTTGCACCCCAGGCAATGGGGGTTGATCGGAAAATTCGGAGGCTCCCAGGGCAAGGACTTGGAGCGATCGAATATCTTTTTGGTGAAACGCCGTCAAGCTGAGTGTCGGTACCAAGCTAACACCATACTTCTCAACGAGAAAGCCTTTTCCATCGTGGAGAGCCGCTAGAGGTAGAGAACGCAGGCCTACATCCATCGAAAATACTAAACTATGGATGTCGCGTGCTTGTAGCTCGGCTTCTAGAGGTTCTATCAGCCAGTGGTAAAGTTGCTGGGCTGAGCTTAGATAGTTGGTGCTGTTCGTGTTTTTAGGATTGGTCAGTTCTTGCTGAAATTTCTGAGCCACGGCTAGCACCTTAGCTCGCTCTGCACCCGCAACTCGATAGCGAATCGTCTCACCTTTGGCTGTAACCATCAACAGTTCTAACTGGTCGCTTTGTCCTGTTAAAGAGCCTGCTTGTGGCTGGTTTAGCTCAGGGTTAAGTTCAGTGCGGTGGTGCCCAAACCGCCGATCGCTCGGCAGTTGTGAGGATGAGGATTGCGTAGTACTGGTACTGGAGGTAGATTTCGACTGGGACTGAGCCTGAGATGGATCGTCAGACTGGGCAACAGAACTTGGTAGAAAATTAACATAAATCACTCCAGTCTTAAGGCCAGTTGCTTGTTCGAGTTGGCTAACCCAATTGCGAACATCATCTTGGCTGTAAATTTTTGTAACTGGCGATCGCTTGAAATAATTTTCAAATTCTCGCGAGAAGGTTTCTTCTAGCCGATAAACTGGGTCGTTGTCAGCGGCAGGCTTTGTGGAAGTCGAATTTAAGCCTGCTTGAGTTGAAGTCCACAGTATCTCATTGGTACTGGCACCTTGGTCATTTCTATCAGTAGGGTTTCGATTTCCCGCGCCAGCAGGATTGTTTCCTTGGTTAGTCGGTTTGTTGCCAGTATCAGTAGGAGTTTGGTTTCCCCCATCAGTGGGTTGGTTCCCTGTGCCGGTAGGTGTTGGCGTGGGTGCGGGTGTAGGAGTTGGTGTGGGCGTTTGTGTCGGGGTGGGCGTTTGTGTCGGGGTGGGCGTTTGTGTAACGACCGAAATCTTACCGTTGTCTCCCGTACTCCCTGTACCGAAATTCCGGGTATCTATATTCTCATTGACGCTGCCATAAGTGCTTGTGACGCTTTGTGGAGAGGGTGCGGAGAACGTGACATCACCTGCTTTACCGGGGCGGTCGGTACCATCTGGATTAGAGCCATCTGTTGTATCGATGCGATCGAAGGTAATTTTATTCGCCGCAGACAGCGTTACATTACCTGCACTTCCATCACTCCGATTACTAGTATTGATGTTTCTTACATCAATACTGCCTTGTGTTGTTGCCGCATTGACAGAACCAGAATTACCAGTAGCACTGGTTTCTCTGGTATTGATG
>DATNPT010000387.1:0-4905 GCA_036703075.1 Chroococcales cyanobacterium | reverse complement strand
TGTCAACTTAAGCCCTAGCGGCTGGAAGTCGCGGCTATAAAAACCAAGTCCGCCTGCGCGGACTAACGAAATATCAAGGATTTGGAAACCCGCGCAGGCGGGTTTCGTTTGTATAGCTGCGGTTTTAACCGCTTAGCCAACCTTAAGTTGACACCAATGACAGCCGTTTGCCCCTACGGGTGTAACGCATCCAATAGAGAAGGGCTGTAATTCGACGTTATAAGGCTAAAGTTTAGCGGCACTTTTTATTTGTTCTGAAGTAGGCACTTGCTCAGTTAAAAGGTAGACTATGCCTCTGCCTGTAGAAATTAGATTGAGATAATATCTTGTTTTACCTTCTTTAGACACCTCATAAGCTCTTCTACCGATATCATCTTCAATATCCAATGGTGTAATAATATAACCCCCTTCCTCCAGCTTCTGTTTGAGGTCATTAGACACTACAGTCCACTGAGTTTCTGCTGTTTGCCAACAGCTTTCTACACCATTACATCCTTGTTGAGCATTAGGAAAATGCTGAAAATCTGCTAATGGATCGATGGGAGTTGGTGAGAGTGTTGGAGTCGGTGAAGGTGTGGGTGTTGGCGAAGGTATTGGAGTTGGTGAGAGTGTTGGAGTTGGCGAAGGTGTTGGAGTTGGTAGAAGTGTTGGAGTTGGCGAGGCAACAGGACTAGTTTGTACAGGGGAAGGAGCAGGACTAGGACTTGGGGGTGCAGGTGAAGGAGTGTTCTGCGCCACCATTGGAGATGGTTTGGGTAGTTGAATTTTTGCAGAGGGTTGAACTAGTGAAGGGGGGCTGGGTTGAATTCTAGGAGTTGGTTTGACAGGTAGAGGCGTGCTTTGCCCTACTTGGGGAAAAGGTGTAGGCAACTGAATTGTTGAGGAAGGTTGAGGAGAGGGTGGAGGCGGTAGCCGTGCAATTCTGACCGATTTTTTCTCAACTGGCGTCTCAGGTTTCTCTTCTGAGGGCATGGGTATCATCAACAGTAGACCGTGAACGCCTAGAGAAAGCCACCACATGGGTCGAATCAGCAACCGTACAGGAGCAGGCAAGTTTTTCAAAAAAGGGGAATGAATCATAAATGTTGCTGCTTTTTTCTACGGCGAATCCACCAGCGGTACCTGTGGAAACCCTGGCAATAGGCTTCTAGGTAGATAGTGAGACATCTTGCGAGACTTTGTCAAGAAGCGATTGATTTTGTAGCCCAAGATTTTAGTCAATTACCCCACTCACTTCTCAACAACCTGCTGAATCCACTGCAAATGCTGCGGCAGTAATTGTGCTAAGTTGTAACGCTCCTGCATCGTTTCTCGTGCCTTGGTGAGAATGGAAGCGAGTCGGGTAGGATGGTCGAGAGCTTCCTCGACGCGATCGCAAATTTCCTGAGGCGAAAAGAAGTCCACTAGCAGCCCATTGACACCGTCTTCAATCACCTCAGTCACAGGGGCAGTTCCGGAAGCCACGATTAAGCAACCGGCGGATAGAGCCTCCAGCATCGACCAGGACAACACAAAAGGACGAGTGAGATAAATGTGGACGGAACTCGCCTGGAGAACTTGCAAGTATTCTGGGTAAGCGAGCAAGCCTGTAAAGTGAACTCGGTCAAGGTCGAGCGGCACTTTTTCCAGCATTACGTCCTTGTAGGTTTTGCCATCGGGAAGTGTCTTACCGTAGGCCACTCGATTTTCGCCAACAATGACAGCATGACACTGAGGTCGTCGCTGTTGGAGCAAGGCTAGGGCTTCGATGAATTGCGGGAAACCTCGATAGGGTTCCATCCCCCGCGCCACATAAGTCACAAGCTCTGGCACATCAGACAAGTCCAGATTTAAGCGGGGTAAGATTAACTTCGCTCCTGGCTGAGGCTGGAAGAATTCTGTATCAATACCATCGTGACAAACAGTAATTTTGCTGTGATACTCCGGGGGAAACTGTTGTCGCTGCCAATAGGTGGGAGAAAGACCGCGATCGCAACTGTATAAATCGATTAAAATCGGGGCATTTTTGATGCGGATTCGAGCTTCATCGTCAGCAGTCAGGGGTTCGCTGGGGTCGAAGTCGGAATCTGAGCCATGAGCCTGATAAAACCACTCGAAATAGCATAGAAGTTTAGCCTTTGGGAAAGCATCTTTGATAAATAACGTCGGCCCCCAACCCGAATGACCGTAGACGACCTCTGGGATAAAGTTCTGAGCCTTCAGTTGTTCGGCAAGACGATAAATAGCCTGACCCTGAAGCACAGCATTTTCTAAACCGCGAATGTAGTGGTGAGTCTGGGGATGCGCTTCGCGAGAGGGAGTATAGATGGTTTTGTAGACACCGGGCAGACTGCCTTCCTTGCGAGTAGTGCCAAAGACAACTTGATGATTGGAGTCCTGAGCTAACGCCACAGCTAGGTGACGAAATTGGGCTGGGAAATTGGGGTGCAAAAATAAAATACGCATAGAATCGCTAGGAACTGGTATTGTTTTTTGGAAAAGTTTGCCAGATTTTCATCCTTAGCTAAGAGACTATGACACGAAAAGTTATCCGTACAGACAGCGCACCAACACCTGTAGGTCCATACAATCAAGCGATCGCAGCTAGCGGTCAACTGGTGTTTGCAGCAGGTCAAATTCCACTCGATCCCAATACTGGCGAAATTGTCGGAGGGAATGATGTCGCCAAGCAAACAGAGCAAGTGATGACCAATCTCATAGCCGTCCTTGCTGCCGCTGGCGCTAAACCTGAGGATATTGTGAAAACAACAGTATTTTTAGCAAATATGAATGATTTTGCGGCAGTGAACCAGGTTTATGCCCGATATTTCGATGAAGCATCGGCTCCAGCTCGTGCTTGCATCGAGGTTTCCCGTCTGCCCAAGGACGTTTTAGTGGAAATTGAATGTATTGCCGTCGTGCCTTAATTGCTGTAGCTACAACGATAGCAAAAGGCAGAGGGCAGATGGCAGAAGGATGATGACTAATACGTAGTCGTTTGAGCTGTTAAATAAATCTGTCCTAGCCTTGATGGCGACAGCTATAGAATCCTGTATTTTGTCATCTACTCCATGTTGCCTCGCCCAAAACAAGAATAGCCGCGATTTTGTTCTAGGAAGGAACACTGCTGTGTAAAAATAGTAAGGTTGCCTGGACACAATCGTTGAGTTCAGGCAGTTGGAGAGAACACGAGCTTTTATGTATGAAAGTTGGCGATCGCGTCCGCATTGTGAAATCTGTCATTCTTTACCACCATCCTGCTCACAAAAACGAGCCTTTTGATGCCAAAGGACTGGAAGGAGATGTGACTGGGATTGTTGTCGAGTGGCATGGCAGACCCGTGAGTGCCAACCTGCCGGTGCTAGTCCAGTTCGACAAAAAATTTCGCGCTCATTTCCGGGATGATGAGGTGGAAATCGTGTAGCGTTTGCTACCTCACCAAAGGTGAGAGCGCGATCGGAAACCTTCCTACAGTGGATGAATTGTTCGTTCGCTCCAGGGGACATCGGAAAGTCACTGACTACTTTCTTCCCCTCACCTTCTCCCTAAAACTCTAGTCTCCCTCACGCTTGTCCCAATTTCGCTTAATACTTCCGGCGACAAAACCAACCGAATAGGTTGATGTCGCCCTGCATTTTCTTTAACTCTTGCTGATGTTGTTTGGCTGTGAGGCGATACCACTCACTATGGCGTTCCTGCTCCTGCCGGTGCAGCAATTCTCGATGAAACTCGTAAGCTAGCTGGTAAGTGGCAAAAATATCAGCGGCTGGTGGAGGCGCTGGAAAAATTTGAGGGAAGTGTTCTGGCATGATAACTGAAGGTTAGATGGCTCGCTTCTTCATGGTAATGAACTACCCACCCTTACTTCGTTGAAGGTGGGGACTCTCGCGATTCAGTTGAATTCTTGATGCCTTAAAGCCACCCTCGGAGGCGATAGATAACCATTCCCATGTATTCTTTCAACGCGCGAGTAGTGTTTTCTAATCGCTCAGTATCTGGCAGAACATTCAGCAAGATAGCTTGAAGGCTGCTAGTTGGTTCATCAAGCTCTTGTTGAGTCACTAAAAAGTCCGTTGGAGCTGGGATCGCTTCAATTCCCTGACGCTGAAAAATTCTGAGCGATCGCGGCATGTGCATGGCGGAGGTAACGAGTAATACCTTACGGATACCTCGCTGCTTTAGAATTGCTCGTACATTGACCGCATTTTGATACGTATTGAGAGAGGTGGGGTCTTGCACGATCGCAGAGGCGGGAATTCCGATACTGGTTAGGATTTGAACCATATCCACAGACTCAGGAGGGCCGCCTCCCTTCCAATTAATACGACCACCGGAAGCAATCACCAAAGGAGCCTTCCCTTCACGGTAGAGTTGACCCCCATAGAGAACGCGATCGCCTTGTTCGCTCAAATCAACGGATGGTCGCGGCGCAAAGGCGGGTTTCGTCGCGCCTCCCAAAATCACAATCGCATCTGCGCTGGGTAATTCTCCTTTTGGAATTTGCTGCCATTCCAAAGATTTGACTAAACCAGTAGCCACCCAACTATTACTCGCCACCAACAACACAATTAATGCTAAAGCGATCGGCAGTGGTAGCCAGCGAGAGCGCCGCCAGAACATCACTAAGGCTACAACTAGTAACGCGCACGCCAGCCCCAACGGATACAAAAATAGCGGCAGCAGCTTAGAGAGAAATAAAAACATTCGTTCAAGTACAGCGGGTAGAGGCGCACGGCTGTGCGCCCTTCTACAGGATATATAGCGTTTTCAAATGAGATGTGAAACTAGCGCTTTTCTGTCAGTCTCGGAAAATCACGCTCAAAGCAAAAGCCTGAGAGCTTTCCCCCATAACGATTTGAGCGGTGAGTTTCTGATAGAAACTCAAAAAGGTAGACCAATTGGGAAAACGCATACCCTATCAGGGTT
>DATNPT010000384.1:0-3201 GCA_036703075.1 Chroococcales cyanobacterium | reverse complement strand
CCCTTGTAAAATAAAGGGTAAATAAATCCAGACCGTTGTTGCTCCAACTAATTGCATAATCTCAATTTCGCGCCGTCGTGCCATGACAATTAGACGAATCGTAGTCGTGATGACGGCAAGGGCAGTGAGGCTAAGAACTGTAATAATAATCAAACTGACCCAGCTTAAGCCCTGATTGAGCTGCTGCATGCGCTGAAGTACCTCATCCAGATACCGCACTTCATCCACTCCGGGTACTTGAGCCAGTTTTACAGCAAGAGTTGGCACATCCTTGGAATTGGTTGCCTTTACCTTCAACTCATCCACTAAGGGATTGCCTTCCAATTGCTCAGTCGCGCCTTCAACATCCGACAGCCCCAATTCCTTGGTTAATGACACCCAAGCTTGCTCTTTGGAAATCGTTTTAACGTCGGTTACGTCGGGTAGTTGACGTACTCGTGGGAGTACCTTTTCTATCGGTGCGCCCGGATCGAGATAGACAGAGACTTCCACCTGACTCCCAAACTGATTGAGCAGCCCCTCTACCTTCCAGGTAGCCTGCAAGCTGATGCCAAACAGAAATAGTAAAACAGTGACGGTACTAATAGCCGCCCAGTTCATCCACCCTCCACGCTGCAAACCTAAAAGTGTTTCGCGCAGGAGGTAGTCAAGTTTGGTGACAAATTGGAACATGTGAAGGGTAATCAGTAATCAGTAATGGGTAATCGGGAAGAGAGATTTTACCACTGCTCATCCTAGATTGCTCGTCTACGTTTCCACCGAAAAGCCTTGAACAGGTGGGTAATCACCCCAATCTCGAACCTTCAGAACTGTTACTATTGATGTAAACTGCACTGTTACAAATAGCTCAATTCGCGAGTCTCCCCCATGACTGCTCAACTTGTCGTCGAAAAGAAAAAGTTAGAAAATCCACCTTTAGAAATTCATTATCTAGGCGATCGCGTTTTGCGTCAGCCTGCTAAGCGTGTTGCTAAAGTAGACCAAAGCATTCGCCAATTGGCACAGGAAATGCTGCAAACGATGTACAGCGCTGATGGCATTGGTCTAGCTGCACCGCAAGTCGGAATTAATAAGCAAATCATTGTCATCGACTGCGAACCCGATAACCCCGAAAATAAACCTCTGGTTTTAATTAATCCAGTCATCAAGCGTTTTGGACGCAGTCTGTGTAATGCCCAAGAAGGTTGTTTGAGCATTCCAGGCGTCTACCTCGATGTGATGCGTCCGGAAGAAATTGAAGTAACATACAAAGACGAAAACGGTCGTCCGCAAACCTTAAAGGCAACAGGACTCCTTTCTCGTGCCATTCAGCATGAGATGGATCACCTCAATGGCGTGATGTTTGTCGATCGCGTGGAAAATGGTCTGGCTTTGACCGATGAATTGAAAAAGCACGGCTTCTCAGTGCAAGCTGTCAAACCAATCGCTTAACGGGGAGCTGCGTCAAACACCATGATGACACCAAAAAGTGGTCTGTTTTTAATGGGTTCCTGCATCACTGCGATCGCTGCTGTTGGTTCAATTTTTGAACTTTCGTCTGGCAATCCTGGCTTAGGTACATTGGTAACAGGAATTATCTTAGCCGCTAGCGTTCCCTTAACTGGGATCTTTTTTTACGTGGCAGTGCGTATTGCCAAAGCTAATGAATAGATTGGGCATCCGAGCTGTCAGATTGCAACAACTAACGGCTCACTGCTCACTGTTAGTTGACAGTAGCGACAGCTCTCATCAACAACTGTTAGAGTTGTAACAGGTCGAGCTTTACGCAAATCAGACCCCTTGTCTATGTGCCAAATGAAATCAACCAGTCAATTAGCAACAAGATAAGTGCAGCGATATGACTGGTCAAGGCTACCGTGGATTTTTGCGACAGCTGTCTGCGGGTAGTACAGCAGCGCTGCTACTACCCCCCTACCCTCTATTGGATGAGCGGGAAATGGTAATTGGGCGCGACCCAAATTGCCAAATTATCTTAGAACCAACTTTATACATCAGCGTATCTCGGCGTCATGCTGCCATTCGCCCTTTCCACTCCCTCAGTAATGGCTTACCGCGCTGGGAAATTTGCGATTTAAACAGTGCTAACGGGACGTATATTAACGGACAGGTGTTGCGAGGGTGCCAAGTCTTGCAAGCAGGCGATCGCATCGAACTCGGTCAAGACGGTCCAGTATTCATTTTTGAGTGCCAGTTTAGCCCCAGCAGCACTCCACGTTATTCACCTCCACCAGAACCCACTAATGTCATCGCTCCTGCACAAATGCCCATGACGCGAGCGAGTATGGCGGGACATCACAAGAAGAAGCCAGATTCTGTCACGTTTACTCAGTTGTTTCCCATCGCTTCAACGGGACAAGACTTACACCAGAAAGCCTTCTTGATACCGGGTGTCTTGACGGTGGTTTTTGTCGTGTTAATGTTTGCCGCTGTTGGTCAACCCCTAGTTTTCAATCTGCTGCTAGCGGGCTATCTGGCTGGAGCCGCGTCTTTCTTCGTTTACCGGCTTTGCGGCAAGCCAAAACCCTGGTTAGTATTAATCGGCTGTGCTGCCACCACGGGACTTATCTTAGCTAGTCCGTTGCTTCAGCTATTTATCTTTATTTTTCGCGAAGTTTTGCCGGGAGAGGTGCCAAAACAAGGCGAAATGGTCAGCCTCGCTACTTTATTTATTCGGATGTTTTTTGGCACGGGCTTGATGGAAGAATTGCTCAAGGCATTGCCACTGCTAGGCGCATTTCTCATCGGGGTACTCCTGCCTTCACCTTGGCGAGAACGGGTTGGGCTTTGGGAACCTCTAGATGGCATTCTTTTGGGAACAGCCTCTGCTGTGGGATTTACACTGCTGGAAACCTTAGGGCAGTATGTTCCCGAAATCATCAACGATGCAACGCTGCAAGTCGGTGTTGCAGATAATAGTCAACTGCTAGAAAATGGTCAACTGCTGGGATTGCAGTTGCTGATTCCCCGCGTTCTCGGCTCAGTCGCCGGACATATGGCTTACAGTGGTTACTTTGGGTATTTCATCGGGTTGAGCGTCCTCAAGCCCAGAAGTTGTGTGCCCACTCTAGTTATTGGCTACCTCTGTGCTGCCATTCTCCACGCGCTTTGGAATGCCACAGGATACGTAAGTCCTGTCCTCCTAGCCGTAGTGGGAACGTTATCGTATGCCCTTTTAGCGGCGGCAATTCTCAAGGCAAGGGC
>DATNPT010000381.1:0-15390 GCA_036703075.1 Chroococcales cyanobacterium | reverse complement strand
GCCATAGGGTTTTGTCATGGGCTTTCAAAACCTGCCTGAACTTTTCCTGTTCTTCAGTCCGTGCCAGAAAAATTTCCCCTGCCATCGCCTCTTACTCCAGTTCAGTGAAGTCTTTTGTAAGGGCACAATCATATCGAATATCGTGCCCTACGGGTTGTCGCTCCTGTTATAACTTTCTACAGCAGAGGAACAAAAAATTCCGATACAAAAGTTGTACTAACATTTTGTACTGACCGGATGACCCGCAAGGCAATTCATGACGATGAGAAATCAGCTCATACCAATTCCCCAAAGTAGTGATAGAGATAGTTGTGGCTCTGTTCTAATAGATTAAGGGTTTGGGCGTTCGGAACTATTTCAAAATGATAGAGAATTGGTATCCTTAATTTTGGCAAACCACAAATCCCTATACCCAAGCGCGCTCGTATTGCACTGGCCAAATCTTATCCTGTCTGAGTTGCTTGGCAGCTCGCATAGGCCAATATGGATCGCGCAACAGTTCCCGCGCAAGCAACACCACATCGGCTTGACCCGTGCGAATGATATGGTCGGCTTGTTCGGGGGTTGTAATTAAGCCAACAGCTCCCGTTGGAATATTAGCTTCGCGCCGAATTTGCTCGGCAAAAGAAGTCTGATAACCTGGTCCCACAGGGACTTTAACATGGGGTAGAATTCCTCCAGAGGAACAGTCAATCAAATCCACACCCAATGATTTGAGCTTGTCACTCAACGCGATACTTTGTTCGATATCCCAGCCATTTTCAATCCAATCCGTTGCAGAGATACGCACCCAGAGCGGATACTGTTCCGGCCAAACATCTCGCACGGCTTCAACTATTTCTCTGAGCAAACGAGTACGGTTTTCAAAGCTCCCCCCATACTCATCCTCTCGGTGGTTGGAAAGCGGTGAGAGAAATTCATGCAGCAGGTATCCATGAGCCGCATGAATTTCAACCAGCTTGAACCCAGCTTCCAGAGAGTGCTGAGCCGCTTGTACAAAAGCATCCGTAATCTTCTGGATTTCTTCAATAGTTAGGGCTTCAGGAATCGGATACTCTTCACTAAATGCGATCGCGCTTGGAGCTACTATCGGACGCCAACCCCCTTGAGATTCATCCAACGCTTGCCCTCCTTCCCAAGGCCTAGCCGTACTCGCTTTTCTCCCAGCATGAGCCAGTTGAATCCCAGCAACGGCTCCAAAGTTATGAATCAGTGATACCGTTTTTGCTAAAGCCTCAGCATGGGCATCAGACCAAATCCCCAAATCCGCTGGAGTGATGCGTCCGCTTGGCTCTACAGCCGCCGCCTCTGTGATAACTAAACCCGCACCCCCAACGGCACGACTGCTCAAATGCACTAAGTGCCAGTCATTGGCATATCCATCTTGGCTTGAATATTGACACATAGGTGCAACCGCAATCCGGTTGCGAAAGGTCACATCACGGATGCTGAACGGTTCAAATAAGTGTGTCATTAAGTCGATGTCTCCTTAGGTAATGTCAAAGAACTGGTTGAATCTTGCGCTCAGGGTTGCCTAAAATGGCGATCGCTTTTCTTCCAAGTCCTCTCAATTGAGTGGCAAAAGCAACAGCCAAAAGGAAGAGTTCGAGAATACAAACCCTGTTCTACTGCCACACGCTGTTAGTTAAGTAGTTAAACAACTACTTAACTAAAGATTAATCGAAGCATCTATCAAAGTCAAATAGTTATTTAACTACTTGATGACTAACCTCATGACCTGTAAGCTTAAGATATGTCTGAAACATACAGCAGCGAACAGCGAGCAAAAATTTTTGCCGCACTCTCCGATCCAACACGCTTAAAGATCGTGGAGTTCTTGGCGAGTGGCAAGGAAATGAGCGGTTCCGAGATAGCGGATAAGTTGCATATCAGCTTAGCTCTGTTTTGTCACCACTCTAAAATCTTGAATGAAGCTGGATTAGTACAACAACGGAAAGAGGGACAGACCAAGTACAATTCACTCAATCGTGAGTTACTGGTTGATTGCTTTGACAGTCTGACCAAACTTTAGCTATTGACTCTCGATACCCTGGCTGACGTGCCGCTGAGCAGCTTTATCGCTCTTGCAGTTACACTGTCGCTGGCACAATTCCTGGACTTGCTTACCAAACGAGTCCTTGGCAGATACATCAATTCTCTACAAGCGCGTTAGCCTTTGAAATGGGAGTTAATACCATTTCACGCATGTCCCTATCCAAACTAACTCCCCCAGCTTTCCCTATTCCTTGGTTCTCCCAGAGAACGAGCGAGAAAGTGATTTCGATTAACGCGGTCACTAATATCAGTCATTCTGGCACCCGATCGCTATCCGAAGAGCGATCGCACGACAACTTAACGATTGTTGTTATTTGTTGTTATTTAACATAGGTCTCACAATCCAAAAGCCAGCACCAAATGCAGTCAATACAATGATTGAGATGAACGCGATTAACCACCAGCCATTCACCTCGGAGACTCCATCTGAACTTCCACTACGGCGCGGGCGAGGTTCTTCCTGTTCGATGACCAGCGTTTCGGTATAAGGAGGGGGAGTGGGTTCAGTAGGTGGGTAAGAGGGAGGAAATTCACTGGCTGGGACACTAGTCACTCGCGGGGGGGGTGGAGCTGATGAGGCAGGACGAGGTTCTGGCTGAGGAGGTAAACCCGATCGCGAACGTACTCCTTCAACTCCATTGGCGGACCCGACAGACCCCAGAGACGTGACGATTTCCTGGAGATTCTGGGCTGTCTGAACGACTTTTTCGATTTCTTGTCGCAGCTGTTGATTTTGTTTGACTAATTGCTGATTTTGTGATTTGAGAGACTCTATCGTTGCCTTGGATGTTTGCAACTCAGCCGCTAGTTCTCGGTAGACTGAAATGGGGACTGATGGGCTGTAGTGGTTGGCTGATGGTGATGAAGTATAACGGTCAGTTTGCGGGTTTTGCATGGAGGAATTAATCCAGGAATCAGAAGTCATGAGTGTAGCAACACTTATGTAAGGCAAGAATAGTAGAAGTATGTCGCTAAGCCCAGCAATTTTTTCACAAATTAGCTTGCCTAATCAACCTTACTAGCACCCATGTTCATATTCAGGGTATTAGGAGAGTAATAATGGGAAAAAGTGTCCCACAGGACCAGTACCTTGACCAATATCTAAAGCATGCTTTAATGCGGTTGTAACATAGTGCTTAGCCGATCGCACTGCTGATAATGGGTCTTTGCCGAGAGCGAGATTCGCGGCTATAGCGCTACTGAGCGTACAGCCAGTTCCATGCGTGTTTGATGTCTCCACCAGTTCTGTGGTGAGGGTAGATAGCTCTTTGCCATCAAACCAGACATCCACACTACGCAGGCGATCGGACATGCCTCCTCCTTTAACCAAGACAGCTCTGGCACCTAATTCATAAATGGTTTTGGCGGCAAGCTGCATGTCATCGAGCGTATAAATCTCCATTCCGCTGAGCAATTGGGACTCGTAGCGGTTGGGCGTGACAATCGCTGCTAGGGGGATTAAGACATTCCGTAACGACTCCACCGCCTCATTATCAATCAGTTGCGCTCCGGTACGAGATACCATCACTGGGTCTACGACCAGGTTTTCCAAATCCAACGCTTTTACGCTTGACGCCACAGCGTTAATAATCTCCTGGTTGAGTAACATTCCAGTTTTCGTCGCTTGGACGCCGATATCGCTAACGACTGCCTCGATTTGGGCAATGACGGCTGCGGCTGGCAGGGCATCAACCCGCGTAACCTCTTGAGTATTTTGAGCGGTCACGCAAGTCAGTGCGCTGGTGCCATGAACGCGATGAAAGGCAAATGTTTTCAAATCTGCCTGAATTCCAGCACCACCACCACTATCAGAACCAGCGATCGTCAGCGCGATCGGTACGCTTGATTGAGTTTGACGTGTCATCACGCTTTTCTCTACCGTTGAGGCCGTCGTCGTTGGAGAAACTCCGGAATATCTAATCCCGATTGTTGAGGTCGGGGATCGTATTGGGGTACTGGTGGAGTTGGGGTCGGTGCAATGGGTCGCCTACCACGGGGAGCTTCTCGCATTCCTGTTGGTGCTGACTGGGTTTCTCCGCTAAATCCCGTCGCGATCACGGTAATTCTAATCTCACCTTGCATCTTGTCATCGATCACAGCCCCAAAAATAATGTTGGCATTAGGATCGACAACTTCATACACGGTTTCCGCTGCGGCATTGACTTCATGGAGCGTGAGATCGCTACCACCTGTAATATTCAAGACAACCCCTCTTGCTCCATCAATGGAAGACTCCAGTAGAGGAGAGGAAATCGCTTGAGAAGCCGCTTCGCGGGCTCTCGACTTCCCGGAACCTACACCAATACCCATTAACGCCGATCCCGCATCCGCCATCACAGCGCGGACATCAGCAAAGTCAACGTTAACTAGACCGGGAATTGTGATGATATCGGAAATCCCTTGAACTCCCTGACGTAGAATGTCGTCGGCTACGCGAAAGGCTTCTTGTACAGGCGTTTGCTCGGAAATCACCGAAAGGAGTTTGTTATTAGGAATTACGATCAGGGTATCCACCCGGCTTTGCAAAGCGGCAATTCCTTCCTCTGCCTGAGACGTGCGGCGGCGTCCTTCAAAGGTGAACGGACGAGTGACAACACCCACTGTCAGCGCTCCCATTTCTTTGGCGACTTCAGCGACAATCGGTGCCGCACCTGTCCCAGTCCCGCCTCCCATCCCGGCAGTGATGAACACTAAGTCGGCATTTTCGATCGCTTGGGCAATCTCGTCGCGGGATTCTTCCGCCGCTTTTTGACCAATAGCTGGGTTACCGCCTGCGCCCAATCCCCGCGTTAACTTCTGCCCCATTTGCAAGCGTCTAGTGGCAGCGTTTTGAGCGAGTGCTTGAGCATCGGTGTTAATTGACCAAAATTCAACTCCCGACACTCCACTCACAATCATGCGATTGACAGCATTACCACCACCACCGCCTACGCCAATGACTTTGATTTTGGCAACGCTACCTGGCACGATATTGTCACTCTTAGATTCTTCTTTGGGTATGCCCTTAGACTCGTGAGATTGACTAAATGGTAGCCCAGCATTCGGAAACTGATAAGTATTATCCACTCCGATAGAAAGATCGGCGTGTCCAGTGATAAGAGAGCTTTGCTGGGCAAACTCTTGTTTATTATTTAGCGTCATTGCGATAGGCCAGGATCGATAAACAACTTTATCAGTTATAGGTAGCAATCTGAGTCAACTATAGGGTAAGTTGATTGAAAAACCAACGAATGTAATCTTTAACTATACCGAGAGTCTTAAAAAATCCAATTTTCAGAATCTACTAATTTACACTTGACAAACTGGCTTGAAGGTACCGGAGTAATATTCTCTCTTCTTAATCTTAATCAGCGCTCGCTCGAACCGTATCATTTCCTTTGAGCATTTGAATAGCAGGGACTTCTGGGTTGGTCAGGTCAATATAGGCAATTTGGCTAGGGTTAACATGCGTTGGCAATTCTCGCATCCGATCCAAAATCGCTAGCTGCTCGGCAACGCGAGAACTGTAGGGCCCCAAATAGACTTTTCCTAACTCGGTTTTCAGGATTAAATTGGCGGGATTTTGCCAATCGATCTCAAAAACCTTAACCGGAGAGTGACTCACGGATTGGTAAAGGTCAGACCAGTAGGGGCGGTAGCGATCGCTAGAGCCAATAACTTTGAGAGTGGGTAATTCAAAGTCATGCTCGACTGACTGGTAGCTACTTGCTGGCATCCAGACTCCTTGCTCGTCTAATAGACCCTCTGGTGAGGTAGAACGAGCCGTCTTGGAGTTTTGAGGTGTAGCTGTACCGATGGCAATTGCCACAGGCTTACGCTCTTTAACTTGGATGGTCAATCCCGGCGGTAACAGTTGACGGCTGACTGTAGCTTCGGAGATTGGACCTTGAGACTCCAGTTCCTTAGCTAGTGTTTGGGGTTGAACTTGCAGTAGAGACTGCGGATAGGACAAGGGCAACAGCGAGCGAATCGCTTGTGCAGAAAGAAAGTGATTGCCCTCAATCGCAATTTGTTCCGGTTGACGAATTACCAAATCTGATGATGTAATCCCCCAGCCTAAGGCGCTAACCAGCCCGCCGACAAACAGCGATCGCCAAAGCGCTTGAACCGATCTGATGCGGCGGGCGCGTCGCAACTGTTTGCGCCGGTTGGTCAATTGAGATTGAGAGACTGATGCGAGGCTTGCCATCTAATACCGATCGAGTCGCTGAAAATGTAACTGTAGTCACGAGAGTGTTGGAGAACATAAAAAAGTATAGCTAGGTCGGTTGAACCGCCCAATAGCTGCTCTTGTCTGTTCATTTCAGGCAAGATACTTTTCTCATTTAACCACTCCTTCTCCTGACGCTATAAGTATGCCAACTTCTTGATGGTACTGGCTCAACTTGACCCCGTCTGTTCCATATACACAGTTACAGAACCTTATTAAGGGGGTCAAACCCCCTACAAAAAGTTCTTATGAATGATTTAACCTCTACTCCAGGCTATGGCTGTATCAGTCCTTTCCGAGAATGAAACTGCATCTACCAACATTTTTCAAAGCGTGTAACCCTGCTAAGACTCTTGTCGTGGGGAATCCTGAAGATCGCCAATACTATATCGATTTTTCCTCGGTGCGGGGGGGCAGGATTATCGAAGCGTTAGGACGAACCATCGTTCGCCTTTCACCCGATGAACCGACCTGCCAACTGTTTACGGGCCATATCGGCTGTGGAAAGTCTACAGAGCTGTTCCGACTCAAAGCCCAGTTGGAGCAGCACGAATTTCATGTGGTTTATTTTGAATCTAGTAAAGACTTGGACATGGCAGATGTTGATATCAGCGATATCCTGCTCAGCATCGCCCGGTCTGTCAGTGAAAACCTAGAATCGATTGGCATCCACCTCAAACCTCAATATTTTGCCCGACTATTCAACGACATTAAGGGTTTTTTACAGACTCCCATCGAGCTTTCTACAGAAGCCGAACTTTCTGTCGGCATTGCCAAAATTACGGCCAAAACGAAAGACAGCCCCCAACTGCGCGACCAACTCAGACAGCACCTGGAACCAAGAACCAAAAGCATTCTGGAGGCGATTAACGAAGAAATTCTCGAACGAGCGATCGAGGAACTCAAGCGTCGCGGCAAGAAAGGGTTAGTAGTGATTGTTGATAACTTGGATCGGGTCGATCCCAGACCTGTTCCCTCGGGACGATCTCAGCCTGAATACCTTTTCATCGATCGGGGTTCTCAGTTACGAGGATTGAAGTGCCATGTGGTTTATACTCTCCCCCTAGCGTTAATGTTCTCTAACGAATATGAAGCTCTCAAGAATCGATTGGGAGCTGGTGTTGCGCCTAAAGTCTTGCCGATGGTGCCAGTACGGTTACGAGATGGCCGAGAGTCCCCCAAAGGCATGGCACTGCTAAAACAGCTGGTATTAGCGCGAGCTTTTCCCGGTGTAGAGCCACAAGCCAGACTAGAATTAATGCCCGAAGTTTTTGACGAGCCAGCGACTCTCGATCGCATGTGCCGCGTTAGTGGTGGTCATGTCCGTCACTTATTGGGTCTGCTCTATAACTGCTTGCAACAGGAAGACCCACCCTTCTCGCGCAGCTGCTTAGAGAGTGTGATTAAAGGCTACCGCGACGACCTTACCTTGGCGGTTGATGAGCAAGAATGGGAGTTATTACTGCAAGTCGTGCAACAGCAGCATGTTAAAGGCGAAAAAGAATATCAAGTCCTCTTACGCAGTATGTTCGTCTATGAATACCGCGATGACTTAGGGCGCTGGTTTGGGGTTAATCCCGCTTTGGCAGAAACGGCAAGATTTCGTTCCTTACTCGCAGCTACCTAACCTCCTCACAATCCTCGTCGAGTTCTAGGAGCAATGATGAAAAAAGCAGTGTTTCGGTGCTTTTTGCTCCCCGCTCGATTGTCTGAACTTCACTGAAATTAATTCTGTATCGAGATTCTAGACCATTACTTCAGTCGTTAATTAGCTCTCCCTGTTCCCCCTGCTCAGAGGAACTCATGACAAGGGAGTAGACTATCAGCAAAATGACTACTGGTAAAAATACGTAATTCTCTAAAGTTACATGATACAGGCGGATCTCTGGTAATTACTGATGCTAAAATCAGTCAATTAACTAGGGTTGAATGTCACCTCCTATCGTGGTAACGAACCAATGCACCACAATTTGTAGTGTTCTATTGTGTTTGACGGGAATTTTCTTCCCGCCAGCCATCTCTCAGTAGTATTGAAGGAACAAGGATTTACCCAGACACGCTTTGCTCGATCGCGCAATTTCAATGAGTCATATTTAAACAGTTAGGCGTAGGTGCTCAGCGACTCAAATAGAGCAAGTGTCCATCTGAAGTGCAGATGAAATCCTCACCACTCTAGTAACGCCTGTTCCTGCAACGCCGTGAAACTTGAAAATTTTACGCCGAGTAAGGCGTTAGTCTAGTCGTGCTTGGCACACTCCTCCGAGTGAAACCAAGACTAGACAAAAAAGTTGTTAAGCGGGGTATAAGTTCCCTTGTACGCAGTACAGGAGTGCTTCAACCGTGCAAAATGAAAAGTTCTTGATTTTACTCTAGCCAGAGTAAAATCTCTGGACGAGTAGTAAATGTGTGCCATTAGCGGTCATAACGTGTATTGAATGCAGGAACCCGATCGACCAGAAGCAGTAGCTGCCTATAATGAGCGATCGCTATCAACACTCGCTCGTGCGATTACTCTTTCTGAGGGTCACTTCGCGCTAATTTTGGTGCGGTGCAATTACGAGATTTGCTCGTGGCAAATGATGCAGCGGCTGCAAAAACTGACTAAGGTGCCGCTATCTCGGCTAGTTCTCTCGAAGTCGAGTCCTGCCCTATTTACCACTATCCTCTCTGCTAGTGCGAACGAACAGACACTAGCTCTAGTTGTCGTGGGTCTAGAGTCAGTAAAAGAGCTCGATCGCTTGTTGATTTCAACCAACCAAGTCCGAGACGAGTTTCGTAAAAGCTTGACATTCCCTCTGGTGTTGTGGGTAACCGATGAAGTCCTGCAAAAGCTAACGCGGTATGCTCCTGACTTTAAGAGTTGGGCCGCCACGTCCATTAAGTTTGAACTCGCGACCAAGCAGTTGCTAGCTTTGTGGCATCAAACCGCAGATCGACTCTTTACCAAGATTTTGGAGAGCGGCGTAGAAGAATTTCTACCCAATGATGTTCTTAACTTGGCACCAGGTTGCCGCCGTCGCCAGGAAGTGGAATCAGCATTGCGAGACTTGAATGTCCGTAATATCAGATTAGAATCGACGCTCGTTGCGACCTGGCAATTTATCTTAGGGCGAGATGCGTTTAGTCAAGATCGGATGGATGTGGCGTTAAAGCTATATCAGCAGAGCCTAGACGGCTGGCGACAGGAATTAGACAGTAAGGAAGAGAATACGGGGAACGAGGAAACACAGACGCCGAGCGGCAATGCAGAAAATCCCTCAATCGACCTCTCCGTATCCCCGCATCTCTCCTTCTTAGCGTCTTCCCCTAGCACCAACATTGAGCGATATGGCGTAGTCCTTCAGCATATTGGCTGGTGTTATTGCCGCCAAGCTCAGTTACAACGGCTTGTCTCTCGCCGCCATTGGGAGCAGGCGAAGCAGTGGTTAAGTGCAAGTATCGAGGTGTTTGCGGCAGTAGGACGCCTTGACTTGGTTACTGAGGTAACGATTCAGGTTGGTGAAGTCCTGCAACACTTACAAAACTGGACAGACTTGCAGGCTCTAGCTCTCCAATCTTTAACACAACCTCAAATCCAAAACAATCCAGTACGACTCGCTCAAGCCTATGGCTTTTTGGCAATGGTTGCTTTAGCGCAGTTAGAGTGGCAGGATGCCAAAGACTTGGCAACTACTTCTCTACAAATCCTCGATCGTGTCCCATTGCATCAGCGTCCGTACCGAGGATTGTATTTGCTGCTCTTGGCTAAAGCGCAGCGGCAACTCGGTGAGGTAACTTCTGCCATAGTTGCCTTGGAACAAGCCGTTGACCAATCCATCGACACCCCAACGATGCGGCAAAACTGTCTAAGGCAGCAACCACAGCTCTACATTGATATTTTGGAGGAATTGCGATCGCTTTACCTCAAACAGCAGCGCTATCTCCGAGCCTTTGAACTCAAGCAAGAGCAGCGAGCGATCGAGCAACAGTATGGATTTTGTACATTCCTTGGTGCTGCTCCCTTACAACCTTTGATGCGACAGGGCTTTAAGGAATCACCTCTAGCCATAGCCGCCGCTGGGCGTCAAGGCGATGTCAATCGCTTGATCGAACGGTTGAGCCGCAATGACCACAAATTGACAATACTGCATGGCTCATCGGGTGTTGGTAAGAGTTCTCTCATCTGGGCCGGTTTAGTACCAACGTTGGAAGCACGCACGATTGGTGCGAGAGAAGCTTTACCTATCGTGCAAACAGTTTATAGGGATTGGGTTGGGGAGTTGGCAAAATGCTTGACTCACGCGTTGGCGAGTTGGAATGCTAAAAGATCGCACGCCCAAAACGAAGACTCCAATCCTTCAAGCCTACCCTATCCGTTTGGAAAACCCAGTGCTGCTAGAGTTGAAATTTTTCAACCCTCTAACCTTCAAACCATCTTAGAGCAGTTACGGCTTTGTTCAGAACGCAATTTATTAACTATCCTGATCTTCGATCAATTTGAAGAATTCTTTTTTGCTTGTACCAACTTAGAGGAGCGAAGGCAGTTTTATGATTTTTTAGTGGAGTGCCTTAAGCTTCCTTACTTCAAAATTATCTTATCGTTACGAGAAGATTATCTGCATCTGTTGTTAGAGTGCGAACGCTATAGCGATTTAACAACGATAAATAACAATATCTTAGATCGACAACATCGTTACTACTTAGGAGATATCTCTCCCGAAGATGCAAAAAGCCTGATCGGTACCTTAGCTGCCGCGTCTCAATTCCAGTTAGAAGAATCGTTAATTGATGCACTGGTGCAAGATTTAGCTGGAAATTCGGGGGCGGTGCGCCCGATTGAGCTGCAAGTCGTTGGGCAACAGCTACAGGCTGAAAAAATTCAAACTCTCGCACAGTATTATGCACTTGGTGCGACTTCTAAAGCGCTTCTGGTAGAGCGGTTACTTTTGAATGCGATCGAGGATTGCGGTGCTGAAAATGAAGGGTTAGTCTGGCAAATCTTATTTTCCTTAACGGACGACAAAGGCACCCGTCCGCTAAAAACTCAATCTGAATTGGTTAGCGAACAGTTTTCAGTCAGTGATATCTCGTTATCAGAACCCTGGATAAGCGATCGCTTCGATTTAGGTCTGAAGATATTAGTCGGTTCTGGTTTGATATTCCGAGTACCGGATGAACCGGAAACTCGATATCAGCTGGTTCACGATTATTTAGTCGAACCCATTCGTCAACACTACGAGCAGCGCACTCAGTTCAATATCCTGACTCAGCTAGAAAAGAGCGAGAAGGAAATCTTTCGCGTTCGGCAACAGCGGCTCCGTGCGATCGCAGTGGGTGCTACAATGGCAGCCTTAGCCATTACCGCTTGTGGATTTGGATGGCGAGCTGAGGTGCAAAGACGACGAGCCGCAACGCTGTTTGAAAATGCTCAACTCAACGCGATGAGTGCCTCTTCAGAAGCACTTTTTGCCTCGAATAAAACGTTTGATGCATTGCTAGAAGGGTTAAGAGCAGCCAGACGCCTCAAAGGGTTAAGAACCGGAATCTTATCACCTCTAAAAGTAGAACCCGATACTCAGTTACAGGTAGTAACAGCTCTCTCACAAGCCGTTTACGGGACTTTAGAGCGCAATCGTTTGGAGGGACATACGGATGTCGTATGGAGCATCAGTTTTTCACCAGATGGTCAGTTGATTGCCTCGGCTAGCCGAGATAAAACGGTAAAGTTATGGCATCCGAATGGCACTTTAGTCGCTACCCTCATCGGTCATCAAGATAGTGTCACTAGCGTGGCTTTTAGCCCTGATAGCCAGTTGATTGCTTCGGGGAGTTGGGACGGTACAGTTAGACTTTGGCGTCGAGATGGCACTCTTTTAAAAACGATTAAGCAGCCTGTGCATCAAGTCTACAGCGTCAGCTTTAGTCCGAATGGACAACTCTTAGCGTCTGCGGGAGACGATGGCACAATTCGTCTTCAGACAGTTGACGGAACCTTAATTCGGACGTTTAAAGGTCACGAGGGTGTGGTACAATCTGTACGCTTTAGTCCTGATGGTGAGGCGATCGCGTCAGCAGGTGAAGATAAAACCATCAAACTGTGGGCACTGGACGGAACGTTGCTGCACACGCTCAAGGGTCACGAGGGCAAAGTAAATGGTGTGGCATTCAGTCCCGATGGTCAGTCTCTTGCCTCAGCAAGCGACGATTGCACCGTGAAGCTGTGGAACCGTAGCGGCGAACTGCTCAAAACATTGGGGAAGCATCAAAGCTGGGTATTTGGCGTGGCGTTCAGTGCTGATGGTCAGTTGATTGCCTCAGCTAGCGCCGAAAATACAGTAAAGCTCTGGAGTCGTGACGGCACTCTACTCAAAACATTTAAAGGTCATAGCGACAAAGTAACTGCCGTTAGTTTTAGTCCCGCGTTCCACCTCAAAGGGCAGGAAATCACAACGAACAACGGACAACGGACAATAAACGAACCGATTCTTGCTTCAGCTAGCTATGACAAAACTATTAAACTCTGGGAACCGCGCGAACAGTTGCGTGTGACATTGCAGCATCCGGATGATGTAACAGATGTCACGTTTTCGCCGGATAAGGAGCTGATTGCGACAGCAGATAAAGACAAGATGGTGAGAATCTGGACTCGTTCCGGTCAACTGCTTTATACCTTAAAAGGGCACACTGATAGCATCGAGCGCATCAGTTTCAGTCCAGACAGTCAGCTCCTGGCATCTGCCAGTCGGGATGGAACGGTGCGACTTTGGACTCGTCAGGGTGGGTCGCTCAAAATGTTAACAGGACAAGGCAGTGGGTTTGAAGATGTCCGATTTAGTCCGAATGGAGAGCAGATGGTGGGAGCGAGTCGGGATGGGACTGTAACCCTTTGGAATCGCTATGGTACCCAACTAAAGAGCTGGCAGGCTCATCAAAAGCGCGTTAACGCTGTCAGTTTCAGTCCTGATGGTCAATTCTTGGCGTCCGCCAGTGATGATAATACAGTAAAGCTTTGGACTACAGATGGTCGATTGCTGGACACTCTGCGAGGCCACAGCAATTGGGTTTTGGATATCAGCTTCTCACCCGACTCCCAGCTGTTGGCTTCGGCGAGTTATGACAATACAGTTAAATTATGGAGTCGCAAGGGAACGCTGATTAGAACTCTCAAAGGGCATACGGATAGCGTAGCTCGCGTTCAATTTAGTCCGAGTGGGAAAATTCTGGCAACCACTAGTTGGGATAACCAAGTGCAACTGTGGCGGCTTGACGACACATTGCTGAAAACTCTCGACGGGTTTAAGGAGCGGGTGACAAGCGTCGGTTGGAGCAGTGATGGTAAGGCACTAGCCGTCGCTAGTCAGGACGACACAGTAATAGTATGGAATTTGGATTTGGACGATCTGTTACACAAAAGCTGTAACCGACTGCACAATTACCTACAAAACAACCCAAAAGTGAGACCAAGCGATCGCGATCTTTGTCAACCGATTGAATGAACCCAAAACTAAAAAAAATCGGTATATTACTGTAAGTAACTAATAGCTCAGGTCTATTGTATTTTCCGGACTAGCGACAGTTAAGTCAGAATGAAATATATGCTTAGGAGCGTCCCAGCATACCTGTGTTAGAGTGAGCGTAATTCCTTGGCAGTAGTTTTCCTCCAGCTTTTGAAAGGACTATGGTAATTACAAAACGCGGCCTCGTTCTTGGAGCGACAGCAGTAGTATTAACAACGGTTGCGGTTACGGGCGCTGGCCTTCATTTATCTCAAAGTCAGGCTTTCTTTCGCGAAAGTCCGAAGGAGTTAGTTGATGAAGTTTGGCAAATAATCGATCGCCAGTATGTAGATGCCACGTTCAACCAGCAGGATTGGCAGGCTATCCGCACCAAATACCTGAACCGCTCTTACACAAAACAGGAAGAAGCCTACACTGCCATCCGGGAAATGCTGAAAACGCTCAATGACCCCTACACGCGGTTCATGAACCCCGAAGAGTTCAAGAACATGCAGATCGATACCTCTGGGGAATTAACGGGTGTTGGGATTCAGCTAGCCCAGGATGAGGAAACGAAAAAGCTGGTAGTCATTTCACCGATTGAGGATACACCAGCATTTAAGGCTGGTATCTTGGCAAAAGATACGATCGCCAAAATTGACGGTAAAAGTACTCAAGGGATGGATGTCAACGATGCTGTCAAGCTGATTCGGGGCGAACCCGGCACGGCGGTGACGTTGACCATTCAGCGAGGTAAGGAAGAAAAAGAGTACAAGCTGACACGGGCAAAAATTGAAATTCATCCCGTTAAATACAGTCTTCAAAACAGTTCCACGGGGAAAGTCGGCTACATTCGCCTCACTCAGTTCAGTGCTAACGCCGCAGAGGAAATGCGAAATGCGATTAAAAATTTAGAACAGCAGCAAGTGTCAGGCTATGTCTTAGATCTTCGTTCTAACCCCGGCGGATTGCTGTATGCCAGCGTGGAGATTGCCCGGATGTGGATCAACGATGGTGGAATTGTCTCGACGGTTGACCGGCAGGGAGAAACGGATCGCCAAGAAGCCAACAATCGCGCCTTGACGAATAAGCCGCTAGTAGTTCTCGTGGATGGCGGTTCAGCAAGTGCGAGTGAAATTCTGTCTGGAGCCCTACAAGATGATAAGCGCGCAACGCTAGTAGGAACCAAGACGTTTGGAAAAGGTTTAGTTCAGTCGGTACGAGGTTTAGGAGATGGTTCAGGTCTTGCTGTAACCATCGCTAAATACCTCACGCCTAGCGGTCGGGATATCAACAAGCATGGCATCGATCCAGATATCAAGATTGAGCTATCGGACGCCCAGCGCAAGGAATTGCAGCAAGATCGTGCCAAAGTTGGCACTCCAGCGGACCCTCAATATGCCAAGGCGGTTGAAGTCCTGAAACAGAGAGTTGCCGAAAAACAAAACACCAGGGCATCCTCGCCCGCTCGATAAAACTTGGAATTAGGAATGATGAATTTAAAGACTCTTGTTCATTTAATTGATCGTTCCTAACAA
Organism: Chroococcales cyanobacterium; assembly: GCA_036703075.1. GTDB lineage: Bacteria > Cyanobacteriota > Cyanobacteriia > Cyanobacteriales > Coleofasciculaceae > DATNPC01. The sequence continues at coordinate 112 of DATNPT010000381.1, read as the reverse complement.
GGATTCAACAACTTACATAATTTGTAATCTGTTATGTAAGGGTATGGTATTGCCCTGCCCTTACACAGGAAATTGGATGTTAATAAATCTTCAATCTTAAGACTCTTCTTCC
>DATNPT010000380.1:0-9291 GCA_036703075.1 Chroococcales cyanobacterium | reverse complement strand
TTTCAATTTGTTGCTGTAAGGCACCGGAAGCCCCAAAGTTATAGGTAATCTTGACATTTGGCTTTGTTCGTTGGTAAAGAGGCTTGGTTGCTGCGAGAGAATCTTTCAAGCTGATGGCAGCGGATACCAGTACGTTTGCTCTTGGCTGTGCCGGTATAGGAGATGGTGTCAACAACCGCAAGCCTGCTACCAAAATGAATGTGGCAAGCAGTCCAGTAATGAAAGCAGCAATTCGTCTTCTTGGCATGGAAACTAGGGGTAGATGCTGATTTTGTCGATCGGGATTGGTTGAGAAGCTCATCAGGAATTGCTGCTTCCCATAGCAGTCCTATTGGATTTGTAAAAAGCTTTTTGCAATGAACCACGGAGAACGCACAGGCAAGAGAAGCAGGCTCTCATCAATCATTTAGGATGGCCATAGTGGATAATTCTCGCTGAGACCTATTACTAAGGTTGTAGCAACTGATGCGAATTTTACCAACTAAGTTGGTATGAAGCTATGCCAAAAAAAGAGCAAGGATGGATTACCTTTCAATCCTCACAGGAGGAGCGGAAAATTCTGGAGGAGTATTGCCAGCAGTCCCAGCGCAGCAAAACTGAGATTTTGCGGGAATTGGTGCGTAGTCTCGAACAACAGTCAAATTCGCTACAACGACTACCTCCTAAACCGAGAGGGAAGAAGAATGCTGGCACGTCTAAACCCGAAGTTTCTAGTCCAGCGTCGGAGTCAAGAACGCTCAAACTCAGCGCTCGTAATGTTCTCAAGGGTAAAGTCAAACGAGTGGTAATGGGAACTGTCAATACAGAGGTGGCTTTGGAGATTGCCCCTGGAGTTGAGTTAATCTCGATTATCACTCGCTCGTCAGCGGAGGAATTAGGTTTGGTCGAGGGAACCGAAGCTTATGCTGTGATTAAGTCCAGCAATATCGTGATTGGGATGGAGCAGGGGTGAGCGCGATCGCATTATCGGCTCAACCACGCGATCGCACTTCTAATCCACTCCTCAGCATTCGGGTTTTTGGCCAGTAGATTGTCTTGGCTGATGGCGTCTAGCGCTTGGCTAATCTCGGCGTTTTCATAGCCTAGAGCCAGTAGTGTCATCTCCACATCTTCGAGAATTGCTGGAGAGGGCCCTGTTGCAGATGCTGGGGTCACAACACCAGCGACTTGACGCCATTCGGCAAGCTTCGTTTTCAGTTCTAGGGCAATGCGTTCGGCGGTTTTGTTTCCGACACCAGGGGTTTTGGCTAAGGCGCGGATATTACCCGTGACGATCGCTTGCACTAAATTGGGCAATCCTAGCGTGTCAATTAATGCGAGCGCCAGTTGCGCCCCAATCCCACTCACACCGATCAACTGACGAAACAAATCCCGCTCTGCGGCAGAAGCAAAGCCATAGAGGATGTGTTGGTCTTCGCGAATTTGCAGGTGGGTGAAGACTTGTACGATATCTTTCGATGCGGCTTGCAGTTCCTGGGAGAGACGCCGGGGAATTTGCAACTCATAACCAACTTGGTTAACGTCCAGAATCAGAGTAACGCGATTGGCAGTGCTTTTTTGAATATTTGCAACTGTCCCTTTTAGATAGCTAATCATTCAGTAGTTGTTAGGTGTTAGGTGTTAATCAGAGCGATGGCTACAAAGCTTTCATCAGTCTTACCCGTTGGATACCGGACTTCGTCGTTTTGTCAACTTCCTATCATCCATCAAACAACTAACAACTAACAACTAACAACTAACATTTTCTAACGACTGAGGAAGCCGAAGTGATACAAGCCTTCCAAAATACCTCCAGCACAATGGCCTTTAGCTAGGTACCGATAATCGGCTGGGTTTTGGTCGTACCACTGACGAAGTTCGGGGCGTGCGTTACCGACAATAATGCCCCGTGCGTCTCCAACGCTAAACAAGGCAATGTCATTGCCTGAGTCACCGCACACAACCGTCTTCGTGTTACCAATTGCCCACTTTTGCTGCAAGAACTGTACAGCTAAACCCTTATCAGCATGACGAGGCAGAATATCCAAGTCTTGACCTCCGCTATAGATTAACTTGACATCAAGACCGCGATCGCTAAGCTGAGATTCCAAGCGCGGCAACACTTCCACAGCTGCTTTTTCCGTGAGGTAATAGCTAACCTTAAACGGCCGCTGTTCTGTGTCAGGTTGAGGCACGAGATCGGAATAATGGGCTGCCGTTGCTACGATAAGTTGGCGATCCCAACCTTGGGAAAGTTTCTCAGACCAACCTGGATCGGAGGTATCGTGACCATCATCGTCATAGATTTCTGTACCTACGGCGGCGATTAAAGCATCTGGGTCTAGGAGTTGCTTTTTCTGTTTCAATTCGTGGTAAATTTGGCGCGATCGCCCCGTCGCATACACAATCTTCGTACCGTGTTCCTGGCGATGCTGACTGAGTTGCTGGTTGAGTTCTTTCAACGCACTGTCGTTGCCTACTAGGGTGTTGTCTAGGTCTGTTACAAATAAAAATGCTGTCACAGCAACCTCGCTCATCCTTTAAGGTTTTGCTACAGCTATTGTCCTATCTAATGGGTTCTAATGCGATCCCTGTCTTGGCAAGCTTTGTGCAGTGTTTTAAAGCTTCAAACACGCTGATGGACTACCAGTAAGAGTAGTTCAGGCTACAAGAAAAAGCGCCTGGGAGTCTTGCCGTGTTTCGACCCCAAGCGCTTTTTCATTCCAACTACTCCTCACACTCAAAAGTGTATAACTTGAGAGATTGGTGAATATAAGGGTGAGTGACACTAATGCAAGTGGCACGTTAACAGTGAACAGTTACATAGTGACCAACTGCTCATTGGTCACTGCTTGATTCAATGTGGTTACTAGAGTTTGGTTGAAAACACCTGGGTGTAGAAGTCAGCTGCTACTCACGTATTAACGCCATCTTGAGATACTTTATTTTTGGAAATTCATCAATGACCATCACTCGACCAATGAGGTGGATCGTTCAACAGCTTATACACCCCATAGGAAGCGCCCACACTATGCAGTGCCGTATTGCTAGAACCATTGGGCGGATTACCTATACTAATGACAGCTCCATCCTTTCTTTTAATTTTGATCGTACCTTCCCAAGTGATATTCCAATCGATCGCCAATCGTTGAGTATGACGAGACTCTAGCGCTACAGGATTTCCACCGATACCATACGCATCTACCATGAGTTGAGCAGCTTGCAGCGCTACAGCATTGGTGTAATGCGTCCACTTTATGTCAACTCCAGACATTGAGGGTACATTACTTGGAGCGATTTCCCCTCTGTTAACCATAGCGGCGTAATGCATCAAGTAAGCCCGTTCTCTCGGTCGATATGTTGCCGCAATAATCGTCTGAGCGCCTGCATCAACGAGTGCTTTTTGAAAGGCTTCTACTTTGTCGCGAAAAGGTAAGGCTAAATCGGAAATCGACTTACTAGTGGGAAAGTAGTCAACCCAATGAGGTCCGCTCAAGCGAAATCTAATTCGTTTTGCATAACCATTGAGAATATCCATTGCTGGATTAAAATCTGCTCCCAGTTTCTGTTTTGTCGTGTCAGAAATTTGGTCTGCCAATTCACCCCGCAACCGCACATCTCGTTGTAAATAAGCTTGAGCTAATCCATCACTACTTCTGGCTCCAAAGTCACCATCTACGACTAAATCGGGATTAAGAATCGTATTTAAGCTTTTTTGTAAGTCTTTAACCTCTGCGTCACCAAAACGAAGGTAATCTAACAATAGAGCTGCCGTCAGATTAGGAACTTTATAAATAAAACCATCGTTTAAAGCTTTTGTGTAAGTTCCATTCCCTACAATTCCATCAGGAGTTAAGCCCTGTCTTTGTTGATAACTGCGGGTTGCTTGGTCAGTTGCGTTACCAAAATCACCATCAACTGTCCCAATTGGATAATCAGCTTCTTTTAAAAAGCTTTGCCAAGCTCCAACCGCTGCTCCACTTGACCCTTTTTTGATTAAAGGCAAGTTGAGGACACTTTGATTAAAAGCCATAGATTTAACCCAAATTGCAAAAACAGTAGACTTCAAGCGTGGTAGTTGTGATAGTTCAGCCAGGTTGTAAAACCTGGCTGAATACGTCTAACTTTGTTGAGATCGATTGATCCAGAAGGCAAGCGCGATCGCACTTGACGTATCGGTTGCATTGCTTGCCTTACGTAGGTTTCATGCGAATGCAATAGCCAATTGTAACTGATGAGGCAATCGCCGCTATACCTAACCAATCAATTTTGTCCAGGTTTGTGGTCCGACCAAACCATCAGCGACTAAACCGTTCTGCTTTTGGAACTTCTCAACTGCCGCCTCTGTTGCTGGTCCGTATACACCATCCGTATCAACCCCGATTCGGTATTGGAGATATTTAACTGTTGTGCCTCCAGACTGGTTTGCTTTAAGGACTGGCTTAGCTAATATCTGATCGAGAGCCATCCAGGTTGTGGGACCGGCTATTCCGTTTTCAGTAATATCAACAATCCCTTGGAATTTTTTTGTCGCGGCTCTAGTTTGATCGTCAATTGTGCCATCTTCTACTAAGGGTTTACCCTGATCATCTTTAATTTTTAGCCGATTTAAAGTTTTTTGGAGGTCTAGGACAACGTTTTTTTCGGCTGGAGTAGGATTGGGTGGAAGTTGACCTGTTAATCCTCTGACAATTGCATCGGATAGAGTGTCTGGGTTATACAGACTCATATCTTTTTTGGAATCGCAGAAACAGCACTCTATTAGGATAGATGGCATGTTTGTATTTCTAATAACATACAAACCTGAACCATCTTTTACCCCTCGATTGAAGAATCCTATCTTCACAATACTATCTAGGACAGACTTGGCAATTCTCCGACCCGCATCACTGGCCGCAAAAACCTCTGTACCATTCGCTTCACCATTAAATTTATTAAAGTGAATCGCTACATAGGTATCGACTCGATTCGAGTTGGCTTTATCGCATCGTTGCTGGAGAGAGCTAGTTACACTACTAGCTGTACTACTACTCGGTTTACAATCGACGACTTGATGACCCAGCGCTCTTAACTTTGAGATGACTCTAGTCCCTATTTCCATAGTGAGGTCATCTTCCTTTCTGATACCTGTAGCTCCAGTATCGGGAGGACAATTGTGACCGATATCTATTCCGTATTCCATTGAAATTACCGATGATTTGCTAGAGATGTGACCTGTTTTTGTCCAGTTAAGTTTCCTAAAGGAAATCGACTGTTCTATTACAACCTTTACTCAGTTGAGTGTCCAGTCCTTTCAAAAAAAGTGTCAAATATCGTTAAGGTTACTCTTTCGATCATAAACGCAGGAGGAGATAGCAAGAGATTTAGTACCCAAAAAGGGTGATACTGATATTGTGCAAATTCTGAAATACTTGAGGAGGAAAGCGTCATTCTCCTATCTGCCGTTCTAGCCAACAAACAAAGAAGTAAACCTTGACTAGAATTCCTAAACCCACTCGGCGTTCAAGAGTAGTGCTTCGCGATCGCTCTATCCTACAGGGAACGGGTGGTGTCAAATGCGATCGCCGTAACTTTCTTAAGCTTCTAGGACTTAGCCTGTTCGCAACTCAGTTGCCAGTCGCCGCAAAAACGTCTTCTTCTCCCCAAGTGATTCTTAAGCCGCGACGCTTGAACGTCGGCGACACGGTGGGATTGATTAGTCCTGGTAGTCCTGTTAGCAGAGAAGACGTTGAGACTTTTACCAGAACCCTTTCACGATTGGGATTAAAAGTCAAGCTGGGAGCGCATATTCTTGACCAGTACGGCTATCTTGCTGGGAGCGATCGCGATCGCGCCGCTGATATCAATGCGATGTTTGCAGACACCTCGGTGCAGGCGATACTAACGATGCGAGGCGGTTGGGGTTGCAATCGGCTGTTACCACTGCTGGATTATAATCTGATTCGCCACAACCCCAAAATCCTGATGGGCTTCAGCGATATTACCTCGTTGCTGTTGGCTATCTATACTCGCAGTGGACTTGTCACATTTCACGGCCCCGTAGGAACATCCACTTGGAATCCCTTTTCTGTGAGTTACGTGCAACGGATTTTATTCCAAGCAGAAAAGGCGACGCTGCAAAATCGGGACAATAGCATTGTGGAAGTCATTACTCCGGGCAAAGCGAGAGGGCGTCTGTTAGGTGGGAATTTGTCAGTCTTAGCCGCAATGGTGGGATCGTCTTATCTTCCGAACTGGCAGCAAACGATTTTGTTTGTCGAAGAAACGGGAGAGGATATTTATCGAGTCGATCGCTTGTTAACTCAGCTCAAACTCGCAGGAATTTTACAGCAACTAGCTGGTTTTATCTTTGCTCAATGCACAAAATGTCAGGACGGTGAAGGAAATGAACCCTCGCTGACATTACAACAGATTCTGTCAGACCACATCAAACCGTTAGGTATTCCCGCTTGGTATGGTTCTGCGATCGGTCATATTCCGAATAAGTTCACCGTGCCAATCGGTACCGAGGTAGAGATAGATGCGAGTCAAGGGATCATCCAGATGTTGGAGTCTGCTGTTGTGTAAACGTGACCAACGACGAACTGGTCATTGGTCACGTTTACACTGTCGCTCTAAGGTTTCTCGACCACCTTAACTATTCCATGCTGGACTCCGTAGACCAAACGAACCAGTATCTCTTCATACTCAGCACCTAAGCTATTATCCAAAGGGGCTGTAAGAAATTCATGCCAATCAGCGAAGCTGATCTGCCGCTTTTTCATGGTTTCAGCAAATAATTCAGCCCACCGACAGAAGCTGATGCTGACGTCCCACGAGCAGTCTTTTTCTGGGAGTGCCATTGTTTCCTGTCAAGCAACTTTGTAGCGGATGATACTATCTTAAGAAATTTTTAACCTAATAGCTGTAAAGTTGCATGACATCTAGAGAAGGCAAGGCTGATTCTATAGTTAAAAAATCTACAAGTATGGGGTGGGGACGTGGGGTGTTGCGATCGCGCGAGACCCCGTCTCTCTCCTTACCCAGCACACCCGACACACGATTTGCCTCTACCTAGAGTACAACAAATGCTCGGCCATTGCGCTGAAAAGGTTCAGCCATTTCTCCAATGGACTCACCGTCACAATTAGAAAATAATATTAGTGGGGAAGATAGATCGTTGAACACCCTAGTGGGACAGTAACACACCCTCTCGCCTTCACAGTATCGGGAGGGAATTTTTTGGAAAACTGCATAGAGCGAGAAGAAAGCCCAGCCAATTAAGCGCTGGGCTCTAGCTTAGGGTCAACATTGATATGCTCCCTAAATTCGTATAGATACATTACAATCGCGCAATGTTGACTGAGGGGAGGCTCACTCCCTGTCTGACTTCAACAAAACAACGGAGTGTTAAGAGATGCCAAGTCCAACGGATTTTGAGCACTTATCCAGTAAATTCAAAACATTGCGATATTGCTGTTCCGTAACTGAATGCTCCCCCTAAAAGTAAGGAGACACTATGGCAGTTCCAGTCACCTCTGAGATGCGCGATCCCAAAACGCCAAGTGATGTGATTATTCGCTCGGAAGCCCGTGAACCCGTTACAGACCCAACGCTTGGGATTGGTGTTAACGTCAATCGACAGGGAACACCTCGACACCGGCTGGTTGCAATTGGGGACTCTTTAACTCAAGGCTTTCAGAGTGGGGCAATCTTCAATACGAAACTCTCGTACCCGATGATGATTGCCAGGGAGTTAGGGTGGGACAAGTCCATGCGTTATCCCACCTACGACGGACCAGGAGACGGATTACCTCTTAACCTGGAACATCTGGCAAGGCAAATCGAGCAAGAGTTTGGTAACACGCTAGATTGGTGGGAATTAGCCCCTGTCGTGTTGTTTATTCGCAATTATCTGGACAAAGTTGAAGATTACTGGGAACGTGGTGCAGGCGCACTTGCCCCCTATCAACCAGGGATTAACCACAACCTCTCTGTCTATGGCTGGGATTTGCGTAACACAATATCGCGAACGGCGGATATTTGCAGCAAGATATTAGAGGATAATCCGCCTGAAGATGATTACCTCAGACAAGTGGTTGAATACCATAACGAACGAGCTGCGCTACGGGTTTTGAATTCAGCCAGAGATGCAGGCGGTAAAGCACTTTCGCCCATCCAAGCGGCAGCAGCTCTTGGTGCTGAAGGCACGATAGAAACCCAAAGTGGAGACGGTATTGAAACGCTCATTATCCTGATTGGTGCGAATAATTCTCTAGGCAGCATTCTCACCTTCAACGTAGTCTGGAGCGATACAGGTTATGATGACATGAGCGTTAACGATCGCTACACCGTCTGGCGTCCGATTCACTTTAAGGCTGAACTCGACAATCTGGTTGCCGAAGTGAAGAAAATTCGCGCTCGTCATGTGATTTGGGGAACAGTGCCTCACGTTACAATCGCTCCGTTTGCTCGTGGTGTAGCAGGGAAGGTGAGACCTGAGTCTCGCTACTTCCCCTACTACACCCTGTTTTGGATTGGCGACAACGATTTCGATCCGAGCAAGCACCCAAACATCACCGAGCAAGAGGCGAGAGCAATTGATAGCGCGATCGACCAATACAACGATTACATAACTGATGTAGTGCGCCAAGGTCGCCAAGAAGGCAGAGACTGGTATCTATTTGAAACGGCTGGCTTACTCGATCGCTTAGCGGCAAAGCGCTACATTGATAACCCTGAGTCTAGACCGAGTTGGTGGGACAAAGTCGGTGGTCAGTATAAGCTACCGCCGGAGTTGCAAGCTCTTTCACCCGTACCAGACTCTCGCTTCTTCTATAGCGATGCCAAGGGTCGCACTAGCGGTGGCCTATTCTCGCTGGATGGCATCCATCCCACAACAATTGGCTATGGCATCATGGCGCAGGAGTTGATCGACATTATGCAACGAGCGGGTGTGAAGTTTTACCAGAGTGATGGCAAGACCGAGCGTACCGGCAAAATCAAGGTGGATTTCAAGCGCTTGATTGCCGAAGATACCCTAATTTCTAAACCACCACGAGTGCTATCAAATGCAGTGAATTTGGTTGGTTTGATTGACAGGAACTTTAATATCTTCAGTAACATTCTCACGAGTAGTTACTGAGCTGTTCTGGATTTAGGTGGTAAAACCTTAGAAGTGGAGAGTGAGATTTCTACAGGGTAGCGCTTTAACCCGATTCACTCTACCATCTTAATTTAGCTCGTGAACAGGGGCGTGCTGAGCATCGTCCCTAAACTCTGTTATGCATTCACAACCTTCTGAAAAATTCTATCAGCGCTCTTGACCGATAA
>DATNPT010000370.1:0-3853 GCA_036703075.1 Chroococcales cyanobacterium | reverse complement strand
ACAGCAGGTCGAACTCAAACTCACAGAGCAACTACCAGTGAGTCGCAACGAGCAAATCGCAGTCCGTCTCACTAGCTCTAATCCCCAAATTCAGAGCAGTGAGCTAGGAACGCTGCAATGGTCGTTCATTCTACCGCCTCTGGCACAGCACGAAGTGTATTATCAGTTTACAGTCGAGCATCCGCCTGAACTAACCGTTGTTGGTCTAGATGTCTAATCGTAGATTATTGAAGTGACGTTCTCTCCTATTCAATTGCTACATCTTTCTGAGTACCAATGAGTTGCTTACTTTAATAAATGTACCACCCACCCTAATCCTAGACTTAAACTCGAAGCTGTAGCCAAAAGGAAAAAGGTGTGAAATCGACTCAAAGATTTTTTTAGCTCAGTTCCAGCTCTACTTATAGGCCAAATTATCGCTGTAAAGAAGATGGCTTGCACCAAAGTATATAACAAAGCCAGTATAGTGATGATAAGCGATGCGGCAGCGACTGGTACTGATAAGAGTTGAGCCTTAGAGATTTCTTCTGTAACATGCCAATGCCAAGATGCGATCGCACCTATGCTTAAAGCTACTGATACGATTAAGCTATAGGTCAACACGAGCCAATAGGGTTTTCGATTTGTATTAGGTAAATAGCTAGACAAAAACTGGTTAAGTTTTGCCAATAAAATAAAAGTAAATTTTACTAAAAATAATATAGATAATAATTCAATTGCCGGAGAATAAATAGGCAAGTCATCTCCTGTAATTGGCCAAGTTATAGAGTTAGTTGAGGCTAGAGTACCTAAGCCCACTGAAAACTCTATTGTTGAAACCAATAACAGTAGCCAGACAATTGTAGACAAAATGAAAGATAAGCTTCTTATTGCAAAAGTTCCGTAAATAGAAACTCCTAAGCACACTAAGCCATAATAAAGTGGAGTAGTATAAAACGCGGAAAGAAGCCCACCTAGCCAAGCAGAAATTACTACTAAGGGCAAAACCCAAAACTTATTTGTCGATTGCTTGGGAAATTGAGGCTGCATAGGGCTGGAGAAGGATGTACATTGCTAGCTTTGGTTATTAAGTCTTTGATAGTTGTTCTTCAACAAGAGCCAAAGGTTGTTTGATCTGCCAAGTTTTGTCCTGTGAGAGTTCAAGCAAAGACTGATGATAATTTGCCAATGTAGAGCGATGCCCCACACTCAAAAACGTAGTCCCTTTCTCCCGCAAATGTTGATATAACCGTTCCTCGTTCCCCAGATCTAATGCACTGGTCGCTTCGTCCAAGATGGCATAATTGGGTTTATTCAGCAACAGACGAGCAAAAGTTAGCCGTTGTTGTTCGCCCAACGAGAGGACATCTGCCCAATCCTGTTCAGCATCAAAGCCGCCAAACCGTTCATCCAGTCCCGCTAAGTTCACCTGTTCCAGAACTTGCTTCAACTGTTGCTCCTCAACCTCAAGGTGAGTATTGGGATAGAGCAGTTGATCGCGGAGAGTACCCAGCACCATGTAAGGACGCTGCGGCAAAAATAGAATCTGGTCGGATTCAGGACGAACGATCGCACCCTTCCCAGAATCCCATAACCCAGCGATCGCTCTTAGCAGCGAACTCTTGCCGCAACCACTCGGCCCCATCACCAAAAGCCCCTGTCCAGCAGGTAACTCTATCGACAAATCTTCCACCAACGTCCGCTGATAGTTGGGAGTTTGCAGGCTGAGGTGTTCGACTGCCAGCCGATCTGCTTCAACCGTCTGAATCCTTGGCTTTTGCTCATCGGATGCCTGGGTTGCCTCTGTCTGTTCCAAAAACTGGGCAAAGGTATAGAGACGATTAATTCCAGCTCCAAAAGTGGTCAATTGCTGGAAGCGGGCAACGACAACATTGAGCGAGAAGAAGACGCGGATAAAAGCTCCCTGTGCTTCAGAAACTTTACCCACCTCCATTTCCCCGGCAAAAATCGCAGGTGCGACAACCAGGGCAGGCAAGACGAAGGGAATGAACTCATAAGCGTTCGTCAGAATATTTAAGTTCAATTCCCAAACCAGCAACCGTTTGACATTCTCAAAGACATCCAAAAACCGATGCTTGACCTGATTGGATTCTTGCTCCTCCCCCCGGTAAAAAGCGATCGCTTCCGCATTCTCCCGAATTCGCACTAGGCTAAAGCGAAGATTTGCTTCCTTCTTGAGTTGTTCAAAGTTGAGTCGGACAAGCGGCTTACCAAACACAACCGTTGTAACCAGAGTTCCAATCAGGGCATACAGCACCAGAAAAAACACCAGGGGTTTAGAAATTCCCCACAGCACGCTGCTGAAGGCAATCACCGACAGCACCGACTCCACCAACACCAGCAAAAAGGTGAGGGATTCTTGGGTAAAACTGCGAACATCCTCCGCAATCCGCTGATCTGGGTTATCAATCTCGGTTTCGGAGATATGCAGATTGTAATAGGCGCGATCGCGAAAGTAGTTATCCACGAATCGATGGGTGAGCCATTTCCGCCATTGCAAACTAAGGCGATCGCGTAGATAGGTATAGCCTGCGAGCAATGGTGCATAGATTACCAGCACACCGATGAAAATGATGACAGTTTCCCAGAAGCGTGGCTCATCGCGGGCTGAAAGGGCTGAAATCAGCACCCCTCGCTTGTTGTTGAGCACGACACTCAACCCCGTATACGCCAGCAGGAACAGCACAACCCCCAGCAGTAGTCCTCTGGCTTGCCATTTCTCATCCCCTGACCAGTAGGACTTGGCGATCGTCCAAAACTGCTGAACTACATTGAAGTTCAATCGATCCATCGGCTTGTTTCCCTTACAACTCGGTCTTCCAGGAGATAATAGATAGAGCTGAATCAGAGCAAAATTTACTCAACGACTGGTGCGACTCATCTCTGAGCAATTGTTAAATTATGCTACAAATTTCTAATACTGTGAGCATTCCAGAGTATGAGATTGAAATGAGTGCAGTGCGCTCTCAAGGAGCAGGGGGGCAAAATGTAAATAAGGTGGCGACTGCCATTCACCTGCGCTTTGACATCACAGCGTCCTCGCTGCCCGATCGCTACAAAGAGCGGTTGTTGAAGCTTTCCGACCAGCGCATTACCAAAGATGGGGTGATTGTGATCAAGGCTCAAGAACACCGCAGCCAGGAGCAGAACCGGGAAGAGGCATTGCAACGACTGCAAGACTTGATTAAGAATGCAGTGGCAGTCCCCAAACCGCGTAAACCCAGCAAACCGACTCGGAGTTCTCAGAGGAAACGTCTGGATAGCAAAACTAAGCGATCGCAACTTAAGACAATGCGAGGAAAGGTTACAGATGAATAAGAGGACTTTTTGAACACTCAGTCTTCCTCCTCACAAAACTCCGCGATCGCCTGTGCCTTGACCGCATCTAACGGATAGGTTTTGGGATACGTTGAAAACATCAGCATGATGCCCTGAAGCGTCGAGGAAAAATAGAGCGATCGCTGGCGTGGGTTAGCCACTCCCAACTCGGTGAACATCTGCGTCTGGATTTCAAACTGCTTTGCCTGCTCATCCATCAACTTCTGGCTATATTTCGCCACAATCGGGTCAAGCCTGGGTTGGGTGAACAGATTGAGATAAAATCGGAAAACCTCCGGTTGCCCCCGCACATCATCTAACGCACCTTCGGCAATATGGCGAATTTGCTCGGCAGGTGCTGGTTTTGCAACGGCAGCATTCATGACGACCAGCAGATCGTTGAGCCGCACATCGACCAGTGCTGCCAAAACATCTTCTTTGCCCTTAAAGTAGTGGTAAAGCAGTCCCTTTGAAATCTTTGCTTGTTTAGCAATATCCTCAATCGAGGTGGCGTGATAGCCTTTCGCGAAGAACA
>DATNPT010000364.1:0-4157 GCA_036703075.1 Chroococcales cyanobacterium | reverse complement strand
CAGGTCGTTCCAGCTTAGATTGACTTTCCAGGGGACTCTCAGGAGTTCCCTGGTCGGAGAGATTGCACCAATGGGGTTTGTGTAGTAACTCTACAAAACTGGCACGAGCCTCAATGTTGCAAAAGTGTGTCCCAGTTTTTTTGATAAGGTTAGTCTAGAGTCAAGTTTGTTATTGTATTGACTCTTAATTTGAATGTCACTGACTTAACCATTAATCAACCCTTGCGCGGGGGGTTTGAGGGAAACCCCTAAGTCCGGGTTTTTTCTAATACCTGCAACTGAATGACATCGGGACGCAGACTGCGGAATGTCTCCAGTGTGCGATCGCGGCTTGCAACCCTTTTTTCCGGCAGCACTACTCGTGCAGCTTGCGGGCGTCCGGAAGCGATCGCATCAACAATGTGTTCGGAGATACCGACTACTGCGCTACATCCCACCCATGAATGAGGTGGCCTTTGCTTGTTTTTCTGTAATTACCCAATATCTTGCGAATTTCCCTAAAATCCTCCATCTAGGGGCAGATGGTTAATCGACAGTTCACCCTCCACAATTGCTATACCGTTGTGTCTCGCAATTCTCAGCAATAGTACACCGACTTAGGTAGGCGCTATTAGGAGGTACGAACCTCTATCTCTAGGAAGAATGGCATTAACTTAAGTAGAAAAGTTGTCGTTGTTCGGAAAAACCAAGATTGGGGGATGGAGTGCCTACCTAGAGACCCCCTGCACAAGGGTTGCTCGATTGTAATGTATTTCCTTAAGTCAGTGGCATTCATCTCTAGGAATGGGATCGAATGCCACCCTGCTCTAAAAGCTCCTACTGGAGGCTTGTGAATGTACGCTCTTGGAATTAATGCGGTTTATCATGACTCAGCCGCCTGTCTTGTGAAAGATGGACAAATCATCGCCGCTGCTGAGGAGGAACGCTTCACGCATGTCAAGCACGCCAAGCGTCCAATCCCGTTTTCAACTTATGAACTGCCCTTTCATGCGATCGCTTATTGCCTGAAGGAAGCTGATATTAATCTGGTTGATATCGAGCATATTGCTTACTCCTATGACCCTTTTCAGCTATTAGGCAAATATAGCCGCGATGCAACTATTACGCTCCCTCTAGAACCAAGCGCTCACCCCATAGCTGCTGCATGGGAAGCGGCTTGGGACCCCCTCTTTTTGTCTTCGATTGTTAATGCACCTCGGCAATTAGTAGGCGGCGTACCGCATCATTTAAAAGCACGATGGCACGGCGCAAGGTGGGATAGTCCTTATCAGTGGCATTTTGTCTCCCATCACCTCACTCATGTTGCCAGTGCCTTTTACCCTTCACCGTTTGATGAAGCGGCTATTCTCACTCTAGATGGACGGGGAGAGAAAGCGACAACTAATTATGCTGTTGGTCAAGGGAATCAAGTTGAATTGTTGGGGCAAGTTAATATGCCTCATTCACTCGGCATCCTCTACGAACAAGTAACCGAGTATTTGGGATTTCTGCATTCCTCGGATGAGTACAAAGTGATGGCACTGGCATCTTTTGGCAAACCTCACTATGTTGATGATTTCCGGGAGATGATTCAGCTTCAGGAAAATGGTCAATACACCATCCAACCCCTGCAACTGAAAGAACGTTTCGGGCTGCCACGTTGTAAAGGGGAACCGTTAGAGCAGCGTCACTACGACATTGCTCATTCCTTGCAGGTGGTACTCGAAGAAACAGTACTTGCGATCGCAAATTGGCTGCACAACACCACCGGAGCCGATAATCTTTGTATGGCGGGAGGTGTGGCTCTCAACTGCGTAATGAATGCCCGATTGCGCGATAAGGGGCCATTTAAAAACATTTGGGTGCAACCTGCCGCAGGGGATGCCGGAACCGCTTTAGGTGCAGCCCTTTGGATTGACGCGCAAGAAAGTCAAACGTCACACCTCAAACGTCAAAACGATTCTGAAGGTTCCACGGCTAAAACGTGTTATCAGATGGAACACGCCTTTCTTGGGCCTAGCTATAGTGACGAAGAGATTGAAGAGTTCCTGAAATGGTCAAAACTTCCCTACCGTCGCTTGACCAATATTGCTGAAGAAACTGCCGACATTCTGGCTCAAGATAAAGTCATCGGATGGTTTCAAGGCCGCATGGAATTTGGACCAAGAGCATTGGGAGGACGTTCCATCTTAGCGTCACCGATTCACGCTTCTATGCAGGTACGGTTGAATGAAATCAAGGATCGAGAAGACTTTCGACCTGTTGCACCTGTTGTTTTAGAAGAAGAAGCAGCTAATTGGTTTGCCAATGCAGGTGTTTCGCCATTTATGCTATTTGTTTACGATGTCCTGCCTGCCAAAGCTGACAAAATTCCAGCAGTCCGACACGTGGATGGTACGGCAAGAATTCAGACGATTAACCGTAAACAAAATGCTCTTTATTACGACTTGATTAAAGCGTTTCAATCTCGAACAGGTGTACCCGTGTTAGTTAATACTTCATTTAATACACGAGGAGAACCGATAGTGTGTTCGCCACGGGATGCGATCGAGTGCTTTTGGACATCGCCGTTGGATGCTTTAGTAATCGGCTCATTCCTATTAGAAAAGGAGGTGACAAGTAATCGGTAATGAACTCTATAGGAATCTTCTTTAATTGATGAGAGTGTTTGATAAACCGCAGAGACACAGAGTTCTAGAGGGAACTATAGCCAGTCTAAATGATTTGTAAAATTCTCTCTTTCCTCTATCTCCGTTTCCTCTGCGTCTCTGTGGTTTGTTATTATTCATAACTCAAAATGACTAAAATGATTCGTGTTTCGGTTGTGGTGCCAACTTTTAAGCGCCCTGAATTATTAAGTCGATGTTTAACTGCACTAAGTCAGCAAGATTTCGATCCAACGGCTTACGAAGTTATTATTGTTGATGATGCAGCCGGTATAGAGACGAAGCGGCTGGTCGAAAATTGGCTCTCTGCACAAATTCTGGTAAATGTTGACCAAGAGAAGAAGTACAGAAGTGTTTGGGAGAATTCATCAGTAACTTCTGCCCCTACCTCTCTTGCCCCTTCTTCCTTTCCCGTGTTCCGCTATGTTCCCGTAACTGGAACACATGGGCCTGCTGCTGCGCGTAATGTTGGTTGGCGTGCGGCTTGCGGTGAGATTATTGCGTTTACTGATGATGATTGTATCCCCGATCGCAATTGGTTAAAGGCGGGAGTGAGTGCTTTTGCCGATGAAGTGGTGGGAGTTTGGGGGCGAACAATCGTTCCGATACCCGATACCCCTACTGATTATGAACTCAATGCTGCTCGATTGGGGTTGGGAGAATTTGTTACGGCAAACTGCTTTTATCGGCGAGATGCGATCGCATCTATTGGTGGTTTTGACGAACGCTTTACAGCAGCTTGGCGCGAGGATAGCGATGTGTTTTTTACCCTACTAGAACGGGGTAGCCAATTTGTCCATGCACCCGATGCGATTGTCGTTCACCCCATCCGAAAAGCACCTTGGGCCGTCAGTTTGAGTCAGCAGCGTAAGGCGATGTTTAACGCCTTGTTGTATAAAAAGCATCCAGTTTTGTATCGAGAGAAACTTCCGCCAGTGACGCCATGGCACTACTACTGGATTGTCAGTGCGATCGCTTTAGCGCTATGGAGTGTATTGAGCCAACACCTATATTTTGCCCTTGCCGCTATTGGTGCGTGGAGCGTGTTAACCGGGCGTTTTTGTTGGCAACGATTGCACCAAACCTCCCATGCACCAGAACACATCGCTGAGATGATTGTCACTTCTGTTTTAATTCCACCTCTCTCCCTATTCTGGCGTCTCCTGGGAGCTCTCAAGTTCCGCGTATTTTTTCTGTAATTTAGTCAGTACATCACCAATCCCCAATTCCCCATTCGCCATAGTTATGAAACTCCCCACCTACGTCCAAATTGAACCCGTTGGACAGTGCAATCTTCGTTGCCAAATGTGTTCGATCCAATTCCGTAAAGATGGCCCTCCCTATGGCCCACCTGCGTTCATGAAATTCGAAACATTTACCCGCATAGTCGATGAATTCTTCACCTTAGAAACGCTGCATCTTCAGGGATTGGGAGAACCGATGATGCATCCTCGCTTTTTCGAGATGGTGGAATATGCGACAAAGAAAAGTATCCGGGTTACGACAAACTCT
>DATNPT010000345.1:0-6116 GCA_036703075.1 Chroococcales cyanobacterium | reverse complement strand
CGGCTATCGTCTGCTTATTATCGTTAGCTGTCTTAATCTCTTCTGGCGTCAAGGGTGTGAAAGTGAAGGTAAGGTTGGCAAAGTCAATACCCGCATCACCCAGGGCTTTTGTAAAGCCTTGACCCAAGTACAGGTGAGGAGCTTCCAGGCTGAATTCCTTACCAGCTGTGTAAGTTAACTTAGGCTTGACGGCGGCATCAGAATCATTCAGGTCTGCTTTGATCAGGATAAATAAAATGTCTGTTCCCAGTTTGCCAAGATTCAATTTTTTAGGCTCTGTCTTGTCAGTCAGTACAAACTCGATTTTGGTGTAAGCTTCAACTGGAATCGCAGTTGCTAGATTAACTGCTGGTGCACCGGGGTCAGTTACCACACTGGCCGAAATCTTAATCGTGGTCATGGATAAGTTCCTTTACTAGTATCAGCAGGTTGTAGAGCTGGCAGGACATCGTAGCGATTTGATGAGCAACTTTAGACAATTCACTCTGGGATATGACCAAGGCAACAAGGAAAGCTGAGGAGAAGATAGATGCTTTAGGCAATAACCTTATCCAGGACAAACCGCTAAGTTTGTCCTTATAAGCTAAATTAGCGCTTACGACGAGTATGGAAGCAATAACAAAATTACTTTAGATTACTCTAAGCATTAACGGTGCGATCTTAGCTTTATTGCAATAAAGCTTTAACCTAATTTACCCACTAGTGACCGTGACCTCGACTGTTGTTATACAAGAATAAAGTTGGAAACTTAGCCAGCCTGAAGTCTTGATTTTTCGTTCTGATTTTACAGTGACTCTCAAAAGCTAATCCAAAGGCTCTTTTTGCATCAACTTTACTGAGTTATTTCCTTCAAGTACTCCTCTGCCTCTCTGATTAGTGACCGCAGAACTCCCAGTGAGAGGTACAAACGGAGGCTAACCTTGGCACACCATATCTGGACAACAATTGAAACTGAACCAGAGTACCTTCAAAAGCTTCGGGAGATGTACAACCAGAAGCCACGACGAAAGTCACCTCACTAGAGAGGTTGCCATTTGGCAAGTTTTTCTTGCCGCTGTGATAAGGGAAACTTTATCCTGGTCTATTTGAACAAGTCGCTATGTTTTGCGGACGACAAGTAGCCCCCAATGAGAGTGAGGAATGAGACAAATGAATGCCACCAGCTCGGCGTTCTAACCCAGGGTAAACGCATCTTAAATTGTCGGCAGTTCGAGGAAAAATGAAGGATTAGCTTTCGTTAGGGAAACAACCAAGCATTCAAGAGTTTATTATTGATATCAACATTAGAGGTAGGATTGAGGCTAGATATCTACTTTCCAGATGAGTAGAAATCGGTAGCCAAGTGATGAGTCTGACTCTAGAATCTACCTTTATTCAACTTATTTATTGTTTAACATTTTTATTTCTCCACAAACATAATCAACTGTATCAGTTGGTTATTCTACCGTAACTGACTTTGCGAGGTTACGAGGCTGATCGACATCCAAGCCTCGCCGTGCGGCAATGTGATAAGCCAGCAATTGCAGGGGAATGACGGTGAGAATAGGTGAGAGTAACTCCTCAACCACTGGCACTGGCAATAAGTCATCAAATGTCTCTGCTGCCTCATGGTCATTCATCGGCGTCACACCAATTAGACGGGCATCACGGGCTTTAGCTTCCTGAACGTTGGAGAGGACTTTCTCGTAAACAGTACCGGGCATCGCGATCGCAACTACTGGCACTTTAGCATCCAACAGCGCGATCGGCCCGTGCTTCATCTCCCCTGCTGGGTATCCTTCTGCATGAATATAGCTGATTTCCTTCAGCTTCAAGGCTCCTTCTAAAGCAATGGGGAAGTTAATCCCGCGTCCGATAAAGATAAAGTCTTGCGTTTCGGCGAAGTTATGGGCTAGTTCCTCAATATAGCGTTCTTGGCTCTCCAGAATCAGCTCTATCTGCGCTGGCAACTGCCTTAAACCCAGCAATATTTCCTCAATGCGCGAGGGAAGTAAGGTTTGACGATGATAAGCTAAGTCGATCGCTAAACAGTAAAACGCCACGAGTTGAGTGACGAAGGTTTTCGTTGCAGCAACACCAATCTCGATTCCCGCATGAGTTTCAATCAAGTGAGGCACCATATGACCCAAGGAGCTTTCCGGGCGATTGGTAATCCCCAACAGTCGCGGCTGATATTTAGCCTCCAAATGGCTGCGACGCTGTTTTTCCATATCCAGCGCGGCCAATGTGTCAGCCGTTTCGCCAGATTGGGTAACACCGATGGTTAAGGTATTCGCGGTTAGTGGTGTCGGTGCGTAGCGAAACTCTGACGCATACTGCACCATTGTCGGAATCCCAGCTAGCTGTTCCAACAAGTATTTCCCGACTAAACTCGCGTGCCAGCTAGTGCCACAGGCTAGAATCTGAATCTGTTCTACATTTTCGTAGAGCGAGCCAGGTATCTCTAACTGAATCGGTTTCCGGGATGCCTTTGTCGGTGCCCCCCCATTTGTCTCTACACTCTTTGCCTCTGCACTCCAATTGCTATTGAGATAAGACTCTAAACACGTCCGCACGACACCGGGTTGCTCGTAGATTTCCTTGAGCATGAAGTGGCGGAATCCCTGCTTTTCTACCATGATGGGATTCCAACTCAGGGTGCGAGGAACTTTCTTGAGGCGGTCGCCTGCAAAGTTATACACTTCAACTCCTAGAGGAGTCAGTCGTGCTAGTTCTCCATTGTCGAGCGTCAGCACAGCACGGGTATGGGGTATCAAGGCTGGTGTATCGGAGGCACAGAAAAATTCTCCTTGCCCAAAGCCAATCGTGATCGGAGCTTGTTGCCGTGCCACAATTAGTTCATCGGGATAGTCAGCACTAATCACCGCGATCGCAAATGCTCCCTCTAGCCGATTGACTGCACTACGAACCCCTTCTAGCAGAGGACTGATGTGCTGGGAGGCAGGACTAGACGATTTAGAGAGAAACTCTGCAATCAGGTGGGGAATCACTTCCGCATCCGTTTCAGAGCGAAATTCGTGTCCTCCCTGTTTCAACTCCTCGCGTAATTCCCGGTAGTTTTCCACGATTCCGTTTAACACCACCGCAATCCGTCTTGCTGTATCGGTGTGCGGGTGAGCATTGTATTCTGCTGGTTTCCCGTGAGTTGCCCAACGAGTGTGTCCAATGCCAATGCGTGCGGGGCTTTCGATTTGCTCCAGCTTTTCGCGCAAATTGTGGAGTTTGCCCTTTGCCCGAACGCAGTGAATCTCTCCTTCCCAGACAGTGGCTACTCCAGCGGAATCATAGCCCCGGTACTCCAGTTTTTCTAACCCTGCCATCAAAATGTCTGTAGCCGCTTGGGTGCCGATATAACCAACGATTCCGCACATCTTAAGAGCACACTCCTGTTACTCATACAAGGATTTAACATCCTATTTGATACAACCTACTGGGCGATCGCAATAACGTCAAGAAGCTTTTGACTTGAATCACCCTAGTGCACCCTCTAACCCCTGAAAAAAAAGGGAGCAATTTGCTCCCTCTAGAGTTTGACTCAAAAGTTGTTTATGCAGAATGGCACTGACAAAAGGTACAAGTTGAAGCGCAAAACTCCAGTAATTTGGGAGCGAATGCTGCCCCATTGGCTCTTAAGCCAGTACCATCCATTAACTAAGTGTGATTAAGCGTGCTTTTTATCGGCACTTCCCCTGACATGAGTAGCTTAGTACGCTAGACCCATGCTGCGAGTGGTTTCTGCCCCCAGGTAAACCCGGATGCTCAGAAAGTCAGTAGGGCATGCAGTTTCGCACCGCTTGCAACCTACACAGTCTTCTGTACGAGGAGAGGAGGCAATCTGTTGGGCTTTACAGCCATCCCAGGGAACCATCTCTAGAACGTCTGTTGGGCAAGCCCGGACGCATTGGGTGCAACCAATGCAGGTATCGTAAATTTTGACGGTATGAGACATTGAATAACGGCTCCAAACGAGAGTTTTTCACTACTTGAGCGATTGAAACTCAGGAATAAATCAAGGGCTAGTTTACCGCAGGGCTTTCACCCCCTTAGACAACAGGTTACAGAACTTTAAATTCTTTAACGTAGCCCCTTCAGTGCAGAAGTCGGCAATGGACGCAACAAACGGTGACTTTATCAGTCTTCTAGTGCAGTGCGGCAGAAATAAGTGACCTGTTAACAACGGAGCCAAAGGAAGAAAGTATAAGCCTTTCTTCCTTCTGCCCATGAACCTTCTGCCTTCTTGTACTAGCCTCCAGAGTGTAGTTCCTGTTTCTCATTTACCGACGATTGCGCCTCAGTTGCCATTGGTCTGGTAAATCCCCCTGTCTAAATCCGGTTTCCCTCACCGACTATAAGTTTGAGTCTCGGCATCATAGAAGAGTGTAAATCAAAGGTTCATGAATAAGTGCGAAGGGAGGTAATTTACACATGGCTCTGATTCGTTGGCAACCGTTCCAAGAACTAGACACTCTTCACCGCCAAATGGATCAAATTTTCAACGATCTGTATAGAGTAGATCGCAATAACCAAATCCCTTGGCAGCCTGCGATTGAACTGCAAAATACGGATGACACTATTATCCTCAAAGCAGAAGTTCCAGGTGTTGAAGGCAAGAATTTGGATGTTCGCGTGACTCGCGAAGCTGTTGCCATTAGTGGCGAACATCGTTACGAGAAGAAAGCTGAAGAGAACGGCTTGTTCCGCTCTGAATTTCGCTATGGTAAGTTTCAGCGCGTAATTCCTCTACCATCAGCCGTCCAAAACGATCGCGTACAAGCTGACTTCACCAATGGTATTCTCACACTGACACTACCCAAGCTAGAAGCAGCGAACAAGCGTGTGGTTAAAATCAACCTAGTTGAGCAACCTACCGCAGCTATTGAAGCCGAAAACGAGCAACCCGCTAACAACGAGCAGTCAGTTAATACTGAAACGAATGATGTTTGGGATTCACCAACTGCTGAGCCTGCTGCTGTATAAAATAGACAGAGTGAGCTGAAAAATTCCTGTTGCTATCGTTTAATCTAGTCATCCCACCGCTGAATTATTTCAGCGGTTATTTTTTCTCTAACCAATGAGATCATAAGGGTACTGGAACCTAAGAGCATAGACCGATGAAAATGCGATCGCTCCATCATCAAAATCATCAAAACGCGATCGCTTTTCCCTTTTACACTGAACTTCAGACGCTCAAAGACCCGCTAACGGAACCACAACGCCGCTATTAATATATTGGCTAAAGCACTGAAAATCTTAGGTAACCAATTGCCCAGTACGCTGGGAAGAACCGGAACTAACGATTGGCAAGAGAACGCCTCTACCTAAACTTGGAAACAGCTCTAGGTAAGGTGACTCGTTGAACCAAGAATTCCCCCGTCAAGATAGTGGGATGCTCCCTCCTTCCAAGATTACTCGTCGTCACCACCACCAATACTAATTGCTGTATTGAACACATTAGCATCCGTTAGAGTGATGTTACTCATTACCGCGCCTGTGACATCAGCGTTATAGAGTTGGGCTTCCGTAAAATTGACATCAATGAGATTAGCTGCATTTAAGCTAGTGCTATTGACAAACGCTCCGGTTAAATTCGCTCCTCTGAGGTTAGCGCCAGTTAAATCGGCACCCTCTAAATTGGCTTGAGACAGATTGGCTTTCTGTAAATTAGCATTTCTTAGATCGGCTCCCAGTAGGTGAGCACCTGTGAGGTTTGCTCCTACTAAGTCACATCCCGCACATTCATTGGTTTCCAACAACTGCTTAACGTGGGCGGGGTTTTCTGCTTTAACCGGAGCACTTAGGAATAGTGTTGTGAGTAAAGCTCCAGTAGCTAGAATCGTGAATTTCATGTTGGTCTCCTCCACAGATCTGAGAAGCTAATTACTAGCCTCTAACAATAGCTTCCAGGAATTAACAGGTTCTTGTCGTCCTACTAGTGGATGAGATAAAATATTGAGGTTTTTTGAATCGTAATTTTTGTTATCGAAACTGAGTTGGCTTTACACTAGTTACCATGACTGGGTTCTAAGTTTATCTTTTGCCCATTTTACAAGTAGCTATCCCATGTTTATTTCCTAACGCCCGTCTAGAGTCGTATATCCTTAGTAGGAGAATGACAC
>DATNPT010000338.1:0-5142 GCA_036703075.1 Chroococcales cyanobacterium | reverse complement strand
TGAGCGCGGGTGTATTTTCTATAGAATAGGTTTCCTGAAGCTGAGTCCTAGAACCCAATGTACGATTTTGCAACAGCACAGTTTGACCTGTAGGAGCTTTCAGACTCACCTCAATATCTCCCAAAAAGGCATGCTCGATATTGACTGATATCTGAATTTCTCGCAGCGCTGCCGAGTCTTCGACTCGAATCCCACTGGTAATGCCTTGAGGGTTGTCATCGGGAATTGCAACGCGATTGTCGTTGCGTCCGTGCAGACGCCGGATGCCCGACTGAGAACTCTGGGATGTTTTTTGCTTAGCCGCTTGTACGGCTTTAAACGCATTTACCTTGCCGTAGCCAAACCACTGAGAATGACCGTTTGTATCGTAAGTTCCCAGCCGCATTCCTAATTGAGGATCGGCATCGCGATCGACAATTTTATCAGCCGTTTCTTGGAGAATGCGCTTCACATCCTGTGCCGTAAGGTCGGGGTTGGCAGAGAGAATGAGTGCAGCAACCCCTGCAACAACAGGACAGGCGCTGGACGTGCCGCCAAAACTGCTGACAAAATCTCCTGACTCATATCCAGGTGCTCCAACTAAGTCAGTGCTGAAAACCCCCAACCCTTGAAGCGATATGGTGACGGCCGGGGCTGTACCGATATAGCCAGTCTTTTCAAACCACATTCCGGGCGGTGCGTTGTTGCTGGGAGCGCAGACTGAGACATTTGTCCCCCAGTTGCTGTAGGCGGATTTTTTGCTGAGACTGGTACAAGCAGAAACTGTGATGACATCGGGATGAATCGTGAAACCGCCAAGCCAGTTGGTTGAACCCGTGAGCAAATTATTCGGCCAACCTTTCTCAAAGATGGTGCCACTAACCGGGCGATTGGCGTTACCAGCGGCAAAGACGATAACGCAGCCTTTGCCTTGACGCCCTTGGGTAGCCGCACGGGTGAGAGCGGCACTTTGGCGTAGAGAGAGGGGAAAGTAAACAGCAGCTGGCCCCCAACTGCAAGAGATGACACTGGCATCATTAGCAATGCAATAGTCAAACAGATGCTCGATGCTGTCATCATCGAGGAATCCAGTAGTACGGATGGGCATGAGCGCGCAGCCCGGAGCAACGCCCACAATACCAGTACCGTTTTCTTCTGCAACGGCTATTCCAGCGCAGGCCGTACCATGGCTTTCATCATAGTTATCCGGCAACGGTAAGAAGTCTTGGTCTTTAAAATCTTTGGGAGCAACAATTTTGCCAGTTCCTTGAAAATCTGGGTGGTTCACGTCGATCGCATCATCAGCGATTGCCACGACAATAGACCGATTGCCACGAGTAATGTCCCACGCTTTTTCTACATTAATATGAGAACCAGCAGCCAGTTGTGAACCGCCACTGTTGTAAAGATACCATTGCTGCGGATAGTAAGGGTCGCGAGGACGATAGTGATGTTCTTGGGGAATCACTATATTCGGTTCAGCAGTTAAGATTTCCGGGCGGCCAATTAGCCGGTTGGCAATTTTAACCGGATTTTCTGTGGCATTAGGGGTAAGTTTAAAGACAAACGTGTTAGGAATGCCAATGACAGGTTTTACAGTTTGCAGAGAAAATTCTGCCGCAAGATTTGCGATCGCATCCTCACTAGTTTCTGGCGTAAATTGAATCGTGAGTTGGTCGGTTAGATAAACCAGCGTCTCTGGATTATCCCGAAGCTGATAAACATGACTGGCAAAGGCAACAGCATCATTATTCCGGGCTGCTTGCATTGCCCGATCTCGTTGTTCGGGAGCAACCTTAAATTCTTGCAGTTGAGCGCGAGGAATCTCTCGTTCCCGCTGGGCTGGCAGGGTTGTCGCCAATTCCTCTCCTGCCTCAGGAGACGTTGGACGCACGGTAAAGCGATCGCTAACTTTCTCTAGTGCCAGTTCCTCACCGCCCCTCTGCAAAAGCACGCCCACGCTTTTTTCGGGAACGCCAGTTGTCGAGCGAGCATCTTCAGGTACAGAATTCGGGCGACTGGTCATAGGCTCTCGTTCAATGCAACAACTATAGTTTTAACTGCTAATCTTTTCGCAATTTTGCAGGAAACTTTCAGGCAGTGGTTTCAGTCTAACCTTGGCAAGACTTTGGGATTTTTTGTTATCCCGTGGAGTGCAACCGACTACCGTCTGTCAGTGGTAAGATACCCGAAGTTTAAATAAGTTCATCTCTAGATTGCCCTCTATCTTCTCATGATCTCTTCTGGAACTGTTCGTCGCCTGGGTTTTACCGGGCTTATCTCTCTACCCTTCACGGCTGCTTTGGCCCTGCTAGCACCAGTGCAGGCTCAACAAAGCCCCGTTCCTGCGCTTCCCGCTGGTCCTGGTGAGATCCAGCAACAAGACTTAACTGACCCCAACAACCTGCGACCCTTAACTCAAAATGATAGCCTTCTGAGTTTGCAGGGTGGGCAGCGTTTGATGACAGAGGCTGACAAGGCGGTTACATCGCAAAACTATGATTTGGCGGCCAAGAAACTTCAGGAGGCACGCCAGGTTTTCAACCAGCTTTCTAACTTCTATCAACAGCTATCTACCAGTTTTTCGGGCATCGATAACCGGATTTTTGAAGCACAGCGCAAAAAAGCGTTGGAAACTGCTGAAATGCGAGACAATGCCACCTATCAATTGGCACTCGTTCACCGAGCGCAAAATCAACCCGAACTCGCTGTTCCTTTGTTGATACAGATCGTTCGTTCCCAAAATCCGACGCGTGACCTTGGGAAGAAAGCTTATCAGCAGCTTTTTGAAATAGGATTTGTCGATTCTCCCTATCCTAAAGCTCCAGGCGGTCAATCAACCTCGTCCACTCCGTCTAGCCAACCTGCTGCCCCTCCGCCTAATCAACCTGGAGCGTCCGCTTCTCCAAAAAGTTAAATTAGATTTAGAAGTTTGAAGAGCAACGGGAGTTTCAATGATTAGCCTAGAGCAAGTTAAGGCGATGATCGAGGCAGAGATACCAGATTCTCAGGTGCAGGTGCAAGACCTAACCGGAGGCGGCGATCATCTGCAAGCAATTGTCGTTTCTTCTCAGTTTGAAGGCAAGTCCTTAGTCAAACAACACCAGTTGGTTTATGGGGCGCTGCGTCAGGCGATGGATTCAGAAGCGATTCATGCCTTAGCGCTGAAAACCTATACCCCTGAAGCTTGGAACGCAACGGGCCAGGCAGTTTAAGCAACAATTAATCAACTATTCTCTCCACAGCCCCTAAATTAACGCTATACCAGATAGCAGAAGCGTCGAAGCAAAACTATGACCCCAGAACTGAAAGAGCGGATTGACAACTTGGTAAACCAAAACAAGATTTTGGTTTTCATGAAGGGCAGCAAACTGATGCCTCAGTGCGGTTTTTCTAATAACGTCGTTCAAATTCTCAATACACTAGGCGTCCCCTACGAAACGGTAGATGTTTTGAGCGATAGCGATATTCGTCAGGGAATTAAAGAATATTCCAACTGGCCGACGATTCCCCAAGTCTACATTAATGGAGAATTTGTCGGCGGCTCTGATGTGATGATCGAGTTATATCAACAGGGCGAATTACAACAGTTGGTTGAAGTGGCGTTGGCTTCTTAAACGTTAATGCGATCGCGTTTCAATCATCACCGTTGAAGTCGTTAGGACAAATCAAGCATTCATACGCTAACAGCAGAAGATTATGAGGGTTAAAAGTCCGCTTAAGCGGACTTTTTTGTTGCCTGTTCCCCACTCTCTGCTCGCTTTACAGCAAAATATAATGTCCTAAAATGCGTTGCCGTTCGGGGGAAAAACTATTTCTGTACCGACGCTTTAGGTAATGTTGAGGTGAAAAAGATTCTTGATTTGACTATAGTAATTTTGTCGCCCTATCATGACGCAACTTCTATCCTACGGGAGCGGATGTCCAGTTCTTCGTTTGACATAGTCCAATAGCTTTTGATAGGTATCGGGGTCTTTTTGCTCATTAATGATGATAGGAATAGAGCTATCAGGCAACCAAAACGTTAGCCTGCCACTGTTAGAGTGGCAGAAACTACTAATGCGATTAAGGTCGATAACGTAGTCATTACGCTCGTAGGTAATCTGAAGCCACGAGCCAGCTAGGGAGTGAGCCGATACGTCTCGGATGTAATCCAGAATTTGCTGATAGCCCTCTGGGTTACTCTGCTGGTTGATGATGATCGGGATAGAACTATTCGGCAACCAGAACGTAATCTTGCCATTCGGAGCGCAGGAAAAAGCACTGAGACGGTCAAGATCGACGACATATTCATTGCGCTCGTAAGTAACTTTTATCCAGTACGCCACAAAACCTCCTCAGTGAAAAGGTGAGTTTTGGCACGACAAACGTTTTTGGTTGCCTAAGTTCGGAAGCAGCATGAGTTAGGGTATATTGGCTGAGGACTGCGGGACGGATGCAAGGCTCTTGTCAGAAAGCAGCGGCGAACTCACCGATGCTGTAGTGAAAACACTCCGCTCGTCGATCGCCTCTTCACCGCGTGCATTACGAATTGCCGCTTGCACAAATCCTTGGAACAACGGGTGAGGAGTGCTGGGGCGAGAGCTAAATTCTGGGTGGAACTGAGTCGCAATGAAGAAGGGGTGATTGGGGAGTTCTATGATTTCGACCAAGCGACCATCCGGAGAGGTTCCACTGATGGTGTAACCCGTTTCTACAAACAAATTGCGATAGGCGTTATTAAATTCATACCGATGTCTGTGACGTTCGTAAACGACTTCGTCCTGGTAAAGCGAACAGGCTAGCGTATCAGGCACCACGCGGCAAGGATATAGACCTAACCGCATCGTACCGCCTAAATCCACGACATCTTGCTGTTCTGGTAACAGATTAATCACTAGATTTTCTGCATTGGGAGAAAACTCCGCACTAGTGGCATCATCGAGCTGAGCAACATTCTGCGCCCATTCAATCACAGAACATTGCATTCCCAAACACAAGCCTAAGAACGGAATCTTGTGTTTGCGGGCGTATTGGATGGCTGAAATTTTGCCATCGATGCCTCGCGTGCCAAAGCCACCCGGTACAAGGATAGCGTCTATACCAGAGAGGAAGTGTTCTGCACTATGAGCTTCGATCTCTTCAGAGCTAATCCAACGGATATTGACCTCACACTCCATTGCG
>DATNPT010000331.1:0-7625 GCA_036703075.1 Chroococcales cyanobacterium | reverse complement strand
CTATCCGAGCGCTACCCAACCGTCGAGTTTCGCATCACGGACGTATGCATGAGAGTGGACGAAGCGGTGATGGTGGCAGGACTCGTGCGTGCCTTAGCCCGAACGTGTTACGAGCAAGCACTGCGCGATGAACCCTTTGTCACCGCACGCCCAGAACTGTTGCGTGCTGCTCACTGGCGTGCTGCACGCTATGGGTTAGACGAGGGCTTGATCGACATTAGCGCTCTTGCTGCCGTCCCCGCACGGGAACTAGTTGAGAAGTTTTTATCCTTCGTTCGTCCATCCCTTGAAGATGCTGGAGAGTGGGATGAAATCTCGTCAATCGTATATGAAACAATGCAGCGCGGCACAGGTGCAACACGACAGCGTGAAGCTTACAAGCGTGCAGGACGCTTGGAGGATGTCGTCGATTTAATCGTCGAGGAGACAGCGAAAGAAACCGCCTCTATTTAAGACTCCTATGCATCAGCTTATGCCGTAAGTCCTCTAGAGCATAGCAATGCTCGTGGCTTTTTTGTTTTAAGCTAATACGGATGTACTTGTCGCAAAACGCAAACAATTCTCCTGATTTCATGGCTAAAGCAGCAGATATCGGCAGCAAGCGCTTGATTAGTTTGATCGCCTAGAGGAATGAGTGTTCTTCGTTGTGCTAAGCTAAAACTCTTTCTCAATCCCGCTCTAGGACTATAGTTTAGGCAATAGCGTCCCCAAGACTCCAAAACTTGGCAGGCAAAGTAGCATCTCAAATTAGCAATCTCATTTCGTGCAAAAATCCGGAGAACTACAACTTCGGCGGGTAGCTAATTGTATTGTGACCCAGGAAAGATGCTCTTTTTAAACTTATGACTGAACTGGAAGAAGCACTAAAATTCATTGAAAAGTAAGTACCCTTAGGGGTACTGCAAAATCTTATCGAGTTTCTCACAATAAAAGACGATAATTTCCTCGTAAACACTTTCTGCTTTGGGCATAGGATATTGTACGCTCAGTACCTTAACAACTCGATAGCGCCCTGGGGTACAAAGACAATGGGTAACATCCAAATCATTCGTGACTTTTACTCACCCCTAGAACTGGCAAAACGCACCATACGGATTTTCACCCCTGATGCTTACTACCAACAACCTAGTCGGCGATTTCCGGTGGTGTATGTGTTCAACGGGCAGAATGTCTTTGCTCATCCAGAATCATCTACCTACAACAACTGGGGGGCTAATACGCAGCTAGATACTTTAGTGGATCAAGGGAGCATTCCGCCTTGGATTATCGTTGGTATCGATCACTTAACGAACCGAGTAGCAGAGTACTCCCCTTGGCAGGGAGGTCGGGGTCTTTTATCAGCTGATTTTCTAGTAAATCGCTTGAAGCCTTACATCGATAGCTCCTACCGCACTCTATCCGAACCCTACTGGACAGCAGTTATGGGAGCGAGCCTAGGAGGTTCGTTTTCTCTGTTTTTGGGCAAGAAGTACCCTCACATCTTTGGTCGCATTGGTAGTATTTCTCCCCCACTGACTTGGGGAAGCGATCGCATGTTTGACTACTGGGACAGTCATACCCATTGCTGGTCAAAAATCCTTCTACAAGTCGGTAGTCGAGAGCAGTACTCGTTCTATGGGATTTGCTTAGACTATTTCACGATCACGGCAGAATTTTACCGCCATTTGCAACGTCTCGGCTACCACAAAGACGAGTTGCGCTTTCTGCTGGCTAAAAAAGACCTTCATCCTGAAACAGCATGCCAAAAGCAATTACCTGAGATTATGCGCTGGTTGCTGAACGAACCCCACCGAGTCCAACAGCGAAGTGCGATCGCTTAACGGAACTCGATGAAAATCAATATCCAGGCCAGGGTTGTTAGTAGTGAGTGGTTAGCGGAGTTCTAATGTGATATGCCCCCTTATAGAAGTCAGTCACTTCTCACGGGCTAACGGCATCTGTCGATAATTTAGCTTTGGGATGTGCGATCGCATTCAGCCAAAAAATTAGCCCAAAGAAGCCATCAACTGGCTCCGAACTCTTGTAGGCATTATGACTTGATTGAGTTCCACCTGAGGGATAATCGCTCCAGTCAGTATTGCTTCACTTAAGTCCACATTAGATAGCTCAGCTCCGGTTAAATCAACCTTCCGAAGGTCTGCCCCTCTCAAGTTAGCTCCCTGTAAATTGGCATACCGCAGATCTGCACCTAATAAGTTGGCTCTCCGTAAATCAGCATGGTACAAATCCGCTAATCTCAAATCTGCTCCAAGCAGGACAGCTTGTTTCAGATTGGCTTGACTGAAATTAGCTCGAATTGCGATCGCTTGACTGAAGTTAGCTCGAACCAGACTAGTTCGCATCAAGTCCGCTCTCCAGAGAGTCGATCCAACCAAGTTAACTCCACTCAGTTCCGTCTCGCGCAAGCTTGACAGGCTCAAGTTGGCACCAGCTAAATTAACATCCCTGAGGATTACCCCTGTCAGGTTAACTTCCTGTAGGTCTACCCAACTGAAATTCCTCTCTCCTTTTGCATAAAGCTCTAAAAGCTCACTGGTATCCATCCGATTTATCCCACAATCTTGCCTGTATGACGCGAACGCGACGCTTGGGTTAACGGTTTTAGCAACTTCGTCAGTGTAAAAGTTATCGTTGAACCCTGGCGCACGTTACAGACTAGTTGCTTCCACCATCAACTAATGTAACAAAGATTAATGGCGCTGTAAATTTTTGTTACACCAGGCAGATGCTTGGAACTTACAGTTTGGAATTTGGGGTTGTTGTTGATACGGCTGGCTTATGACAATAGGGAGAGAACGGTTAAGCGATGAAGTTGACGCGATTCTAAAAGAGCGATCGCTTCGGCTAGAGATGCCTTCTCCTCAACCGTGACCCAAGAAGGGAACTCCTTAACAGGAAATAGGGAACAGCGAGGAAACGAGCAGCTTCCTATTCTTGCCGAAACTCCCCTTGAACTGGGTACAAGCCCCCACGAAGAGAGAGTGGTCGGCGCATTAGGAGCGGGTTTAAATCCTCCACCATACGCCTTGACTGTTGCCCGTTCCCTGTTGCCTTTAAGAGTTCTGAGCTGACAACGGGTTTAGCGATCGCGACTTGAAACGCTCCACCCGGCGTTTTAGATTCCCGAGCGATGGAAGCAACTCCGCCGAAGATAAAAAAGGGTAATCGAGTTTAAAATTCAGACGCCCAGTCGGAGCAGCTAAGGACTGCACGTTCTGGGCGTCTGTCGAACTTTTTATTGGTTGTGGTTATTTAAGTGATAAGACCAGTATTAGTTAGTCCTAAAATGGCACCAACGCCTAATATATGACCAAAGCTAATACCGGCCAGTAATTCAGGGAGACCGAAATTTTTACCGAGAAGTGGCTGTAGTAAAGGCAGAGATGGACCTTTGCCTTTGTTTTGGACAGCAACTCTGGCAATGATGATACCCAGGATGATGCAAATATTCATGACCAGCGAACCGCTCCAGCTCCACGTAGTCGTGTCAGCGACAGTCGGCTGCACGGCTGCCAGTAAAATTGAATGAATCAAGTTATCCTCTCCTCTAGTAACGACTTCAAATGCAAATGTAATAACTGAAGGCTACCGAGAAAACTGATTTCTCCCTTCTTCCTTGGGAATGATTGCGCTTAGACATTGAGGAGAAACTCGATTTTACTGCCTTCCCGCTTGAAGGATACCTATTTTTTGAACCACAGAGGTCACTCCAGGTCACTCCAGGTTATAAATCAGGTCGGTAATCTTAGGGCGAGAAGGGAGTAAAGGGTGGAGTGCTGAGTCCATTCACAGACATACAGCCAACTCAGCACAGAGGACTAAAGCCCTTTAAGGTTAAAGAGCCCCTGCGTTAGCAAGACCTAAGATAATGCCAGCACCAAGGATGTGACCAAAGCTTGCGGTTGCCAACAGTTCAGGGATGCCAAAGTTGCTTAAAATCGCTGGCTTAGACACTGGTAGGTCTGGCCCTACACCTTTCTTCTGGATAGCGAAACGACCGATCGCAAAGGCAAACAGATTAGCCAAAACCATCACTATCCCTACACTCGGCGACCATTCCGGTGTTGAGGGCACTGTTGCTTGAGCGGCAGCTAATAAAATTGAGTTAATCATTGGATCTTCTCCTGTGTTGATAAATTAGTGAGGTCTCAAAAATCATAAAAATCTTCGTGTATAACTTTCTCAAGTTGTTTTAAGAATTAACACTTTTACCCGCTATTTTGATACAAAACTAAAAGATTAGAGAATGTAGAGAATTGTAAACATGCGGATCAAAATTTGCGGCATTACCAAACCAGAGCAAGGACAAGCGATCGCGCAATTAGGCGCAACAGCGCTGGGCTTTATCTGCGTGCAAGCTTCTCCTCGTTACGTGACGCCTGGTCAAATCCGGGCAGTAGTCGAACAGTTACTGGTGCCAGTTGACTGCGTTGGCGTGTTTGCCGAGGCGACAGTTGAGGAAATTAGTCGGGTTGTTGCTGAAGCGGGTTTAAATGCTGTTCAGTTGCATGGCAGCGAATTGCCTGAATTTTGCCAACTGCTGCGTCAAGCTTTGCCGGAGGTCAAAATCCTCAAAGCCCTGAGATTGAAAACGCCAGATTGTTTAGATCGCACTGCTATTTATACCAGCTATGTGGATGCACTGCTGCTGGATGCTTACCACCCTCACCTATTGGGTGGCACTGGCAAAACATTGGATTGGGAAACCTTACAGCAATTTCGTCCCAGTTGTCCATGGTTACTCGCTGGTGGCTTGACGCCGGAAAATGTCATAGATGCCCTCAGCCTGCTGCAACCCAGTGGAATCGATCTATCGAGTGGTGTGGAGCGATCGCCTGGTGATAAAGATTTAGGTAAAGTCGCCCGACTGTTTGAGAATGTACGAAGCTTACGAAAATCTCCTGGACAATCGATATAAGCTTAGTGACTACCAACTTGAAGCAATAGAAATCAGAATGGTTTCTTAGAAGAGCGATACTTCAGATAGATAATCAAGAGTTCCAATTCATCGTGTAGAAAAATAGAAAAACAGCACTCATGGAAGTCGCATACAACATAGGATAGATTTTTCGGAAGTTTACATGGATCTTTCTAGATAAAACTTCTTGCTTATTCTCCCTTAAGAAGATGATTGTACAAGACGTGATTAAACTCAGGAGTAGGATGAGAACTGTTGTACCAAAAACTGCATCGGTCAGAGTCATGTAACTTACGGCAGGAATTTCTCTAGCTAGACTGAGCTTGATAGCGATTGTTGTCAGAATTAGCGTTAATGTACCACCGACTCGCGGAGAGGAATAAGAGGCAGTTTGAGCAGGGTCAATCCAGGTGACAGCAGCCGCAGCAACAAAAATGACAAATAGTGGGATAAAAAAGTTGAAAATGATGTATTGCGGTTTGTGCTGAATGTGCATCAATATCAGGATTTGTGGAAAACCAAGTTTGGAATCGAGACGATTGAAGCTTCTCGTATTAGCATCAAGCTTTTTCAGCGTCCAGCGTCCAATAATCTGCTGTGATGGGTTTGAGGAATTAAACTTAAATTCTTGAACACTGAATCTCACGTTGCTGAGATCGTCAAGGGCAGAATTAATTTCTAGAGTGAGTGTTTGGTTACTAAAGGGAAAACTGTGGATATCTGCATCAAATTTAACCACATCATTAAACTGTTCGTAGACTCTTACCCAACCGTTGGAAGCAACCTGAACTGAGCGATTTTGTGTTTCTCGTGGTTGTATTTCGTTGCCAATTGTAAAACTTGGTGACCAAATCCTTCCCAAGATCAAATCGACATCGTTGCCATTGTATTTTAATAGAGCATTTGTTTCGTTACCGTTGGCAGTGAAGGCTAATCGACCATCTTGCCATTCCAAAACAACTTCCGCCGATAGCTCGTAGGTTTTTTCGGGTAAATTAATTTGTGAAATGGTGTTTAACCTGACATAAACAAAAACAATAGTTGGCTTATAAGGACTGGGCTGACGTACCGAGTTCGCTAGTTCAGTTTGCCAGGAATTATTAACTAATTCTGTTTGAGAAAGTTGTTTGCTTATTCGACTAGCAACCTTCAATTCTGAATCGGGTTTTGATAAAACAATTCGATTCTGTCTTTCTATGTTTGATGCATACACCTGGTGGGCGTGAGCCATCATACACCATACTACTGTCAGAATGCAGAGTAATATGCATTGGCAAAACCCAAGTCTTTTCATTTCTAATTTCAGTCTTTTTTCTCGATCGCACAAAGATTAGTAGCGGCGTATTAAAGAACGAATCAGGTGAGTGGTGAATCTGCAATGAACTAATCTACCAGAAGATGTAGAGGTTCAAAGCCAGACGCACCCTCACACCAATAGGCTTGCCCAGATTAGACCACAATGGTCTGATTTGCCTCAGCCAATGATTCCTCTGTAGGTTGCTTCACCCGCTCAAGCCACTTTTCAGCCTTAGAGTAGTTGTCCTTTTGCACCTGCTCAATTGCTTGCTTGAAGTTCAACTGCACGCCCCACACGTCAGTATGGAAACGGTGTTCTTGCTTCATTGTGTCGAAGAATTCTACTGCTTCAATGTGCGATAGATTGCCAACGGTTTTGGCGATCGACATAAATACTTCAAACACATCGTCTGCCATCTTCGCGTCACCGCAGACGTAGTAGTGACACTGAGGATGGCTGAGCAGTTGCCAGAGTTGTGTTGCTTTCTCCTGCATCAAGCCTTGAACGTACACTTTTTTATCCGTGAGACGGGAGAAGGCAACTTCTAATCCAGTCAACACGCCTTGATTCTGCCAGGTGAGCAGTTGCTTCCCATACAAGAAGTCAGTGTGATTGCGGCAGCCGAAGTAGAGACAAGCCTCACCCAACTGTGTTCCCTGCTTTTGCAAGGCTTCTCGATATTGCAGGAAGGCGATTAGTGGCGATACACCCGTGCCGGGGCCAACCATCAGCATCGGAGCTTGAGAGTCGGCAGGCGGACGGAAACCAGAGGTACGAACTCCAATCCGCACTTTCGCTCCCGGTTGCAGCCCAGCTAGATAGTTAGAGCAAAGCCCTTGCCGCACCTTGCCTGCATCGGTTCTGATTTGCAAAACTCCGACTGTGATCTGAATTTGCTGAGGATGCAGCAATGGACAGGAGGAGATGGAGTAGAGGCGCGGCTTTTGCTTGGGTAACAGTTCGAGCAATGCTTCTAGGGTGATGGGTGCCGAGGGAAATTCATCAAATAGATCCGCAACGCTCATGAAAGAGTCGGTGATGGTTTTTTTGAGCGTGACGCTATCGGGATGATCCTCGCCTTGGCGCAAAATCTCCAGCCAGGTTTCTAAGCGATGCTTTTCTTGTGGGTTTTGTACCGCTGAATACAGGTACGCTAGCAGATCGTTGAACGGTTCCCGCAACGCTAGATCGAGTTCTTCACCAAGCAATTGACCAACTGTTGTAGGAACGGTAACCGGAGGCTGGTCATCTGTTGGCTGTCCATCCGGTGTGACATAGTTGGCGGTAAAGTAGGCGTTCTGAGAAGCTCCGATTCGCGCACAAAGGCGATCGACCAGTTCTGGTGGATTGCAGGGATAAACGGCAACGTGATCGCCCGTTTCGTACTGCAAGCCTGTATTGGCAATATCG
>DATNPT010000321.1:0-5476 GCA_036703075.1 Chroococcales cyanobacterium | reverse complement strand
GTCAATAGCAGCTCCTTCCCGAACCCGTTTATAAGCTGACCAGCATCGATTTAGCTGCCAGAATCCCCTAAGGATTTCTACTGCTTCTGTTAAGTTGGGTTGTAAGTGACGTAGCAATAAGGTTTTTTCAGTACTCCAAGCTTGAACTCCTCCTGAACTATCAGTTTTTGGTTTGCCAAAAGTATCAACTTCGATTATTTTTAAATCCTTAATTAATTCATCCGCTGGAGGCGTTGCTCCTTGAAAATACTCTTCTAAGCTTTCAATATACTGAGTTAAAACTTCTTCCAATCGGTTGACACTTGCCGTTAAGTCAAGTCCACGATTTTGGAATGCTGTCACCGTCTCATTAAGTCTTATTTTAAAATTATAAAATTGCTTGAGCAGGAAAAATGATTGTCTTTGTTCGCTGATTTGGAAATCTTTTGTTAAACTATTTTGAAGCCGAGATTCATCTTCTTTAGTCTTCAAATCCTGATGTAACGTTGTTTCATTGATTCCCTCAATCGATGCATTTTGCCAAACTTCTTCTAGGCGATTGATTAATCTTGAATTAAATTCCTCCATCCGGAGCAAGGTAAACTTCTGAATAATTCCAGGAATTCCTAACGTTTCCAGGAAGCTTGTTGCGAACGATTCAAGAGCAATGAACGAAGGACCACTCTTTTGGTCTCCAAAAACATTATCCCGTTTGAATACGTCACGAACAAACTTCCCCATCGCTTGAGTTAATTGACGTGGAAGTGAAGCCCCCAACCCTTTGGCTTCCTGATTGAGTGTATTAATAACAGGACTTTCATAAAGCTTATTGGCTAATTGTCTTGCTTGCTTAAGCTGTGCAGGTTCATTATTCCCAGCGAGTAGTCCCTCAATAGATTCTTTGAGATGAACTGCTCTCCACTGCAAAAGTGTAGTGAGCAGTTCTTGGATTTCCGATGTAAATAAGCTGAAGATTAGATAGATAAAAATTAATCCAATAGCAATCTCAACGATTAGTGGTAAGTTCATAGTTGTTGAAGCAAACAGCCTACTTAGACGAAATTTTTGAGCGATCGCTTTTTTTTACTCTATCGCTTGTCTTCTCTCTTAGGTATGAAATTTGATTAAGCACTCTGCACGATCGCCAATCTAGTAAAAAATCCTGCCCAGTACGGACAGGATTGGCTACATCACCAGCGATTTAGTATTCAACTATTAAGGCTTCAAGAGGCGATAGGTTAATAGTAGTAGCGTTCCTCTACCCATGCCCGCATCTGGGCTTCTGACTCTGTAACTACGCGTCGATCGCTTACCCGATCGTAGGCATGCCAGCGTATCTCGCCATCGCGGGCTCTTGTTGTCCAAACTTTTAGTTCATTCCCACTATTGAGATACTGAATTATCTGTTGCAATCCTCTTTTAAAGGCTGAAATAATTGGTAAGGCTATCGGCCGACTTCCTAAGGCTGCATCCTTGTAATCTAAGCGCAGATTAGAGATTTTCATTACGATTACTTCTCGTCTCAAAGTAAGCTTCTTATCTTTACTTTGAGGTTGAAGCTATGGAGTTGGTAAGGTACAGCTTTAACAACTTTAGATAGTACAGGTAAGCTAGGCTTCCTCCTTCCAACGGGAAAAATGCCCTATCGACTATTTTTGTACCGACGTTCTAGATCCTACCGTTTAGCGATTTTTGCTAATCTAACTTCGATCTAGGCTACGTCCGACTCAGTAAAACATCATGACCCTAATTCTCACCAATGACGACGGCATAACCGCCCCCGGTATCCGGGCGTTGCAAAAGGCAGTGAATGGCAAGGGAGTCATAGTCGCTCCCAAAGACCATCTATCTGGCTGCGGTCATCAGGTGACTACCACTCGACCAATTCACGTCCAGCGCCACGGTGATACCGAGTACGCTGTTGGCAGTACTCCTGCTGATTGCACTCGTCTTGCCATTAAACATCTCTGCCAAGATGTCAAGTGGGTGCTATCTGGCATTAATGCGGGGGGCAACATGGGTGTCGATGTTTACATCTCTGGAACTGTAGCTGCCGTGCGAGAAGCGGCGATGCATGGCATTCCAGGAATTGCCATTTCCCAGTACATCAAACGACCGCTCGCGATCGATTGGGATTTTGCCGCACAGTGTACAGCAAATGTATTGGCTGACTTGTTCGATCGCCCGATCGCACCCGGAACATTCTGGAACGTAAATTTACCCCATCTAGAACCCGGTTCTCCTGAGCCAGAGGTTGTATTTTGCGAACCCTGTACTAAACCTCTGCCAGTCGATTACCGAGTAGAAGGGGATGAATATTATTACGTCGGGAACTATGCCAAACGAGAGCGCACTCCCGGCAGCGATATCGATGTTTGCTTCTCCGGCAAAATCGCCGTAACTCAGCTACGCCTGTAAACCCGGAAACGGGGACGCTAAGACGCTGGAACAGCCTTCTCTCCCTGTCTCCCCGTCCCCGTGTCTCCCCCTAACCCGGTAAGATACTCTTGACGGACACTTACGTTGAGAAATTATGAGAATTTTAATTATGGGTGGCACCCGGTTTATCGGGGTCTACTTAACGAAAATTTTGGTAGAACAAGGTCATGAAGTGGTGCTGTTCAATCGCGGTAAGAAACCCGCACCTGTAGAGGGACTTCAACAAATACATGGCGATCGCACTGACGCTTCTCAATTAAAAGAAAAGTTATCCCAAGAACAATTTGACGCTATTTTCGACAATAACGGTCGGGAACTCAGCGATACTCAGCCTTTAGCCGAGATTTTTAAAGACCGGGTCAAGCACTTTGTTTACATGAGTTCTGCTGGGGTTTATCTAAAAACCGACCAGTTGCCTCATCGGGAAGGCGACCCCGTTGACCCGAAAAGCCGCCACAAAGGCAAGCATGAAACGGAAGCTTTTCTTGCTCAGTTGGGATTGCCCTGGACATCGATTCGTCCAACTTATATTTATGGCCCCCAAAACTATAACGACCTGGAAGCCTGGTTCTTTGACCGAATTGTACGCGATCGCCCCGTTCCCATCCCTGGCAACGGATTGCACATCACTCAGTTTGGGCATTGCAAAGACCTCGCTACTGCCATGTCGAAGGTTTTGGGGAACGATGCCGCAGTTGGACAAATTTATAATGTATCGGGCGATCGCTTCGTTACGTTTGATGGTCTTGCTCGTGCTTGTGCCGAGGCAGTGGGTAAGTCACCGGACGCGATCGAACTCGTGCATTACGATCCCAAGAAATTTGACTTTGGCAAGCGCAAAGCTTTCCCGATGCGGGTACAGCACTTCTTCGCCGACGTTCATAAAGCGATGAGCGAACTCAACTGGCAACCCGAATACGACTTGCTGAGCGGTTTAAAAGATTCCTTCCAGAACGATTACTTAGGTTCGGGACGGGACAAAGCAGAGGTTGATTTCTCTGTCGATGACGAAATCGTCAAAGCCGTCTAATTGTGGCACCTATTGGCTGGCTTGGGCTTCCCATGCTCCCCCTGCTATTTTCCTAGGAGGTCTACTGTACAAACTTTCTTACCCTCTGCCTCCTGCCTTCTGCCTTCTTGCACTAGGTAGTAGATCGCGTTCTAACGAGAGTTTGGATGGCGCTCGGAGCGATCGATAACTGAACGCCCTTGAGCGTTTACGTCTAACTCTTCGCGACGAAGGGTTTCTGTGGCATCAACGGTGTCTTGCTGAACTTCTTTCCTGATGTTGACTTCTTCTCGCACAAAGGGTTGCTTTGCAATCTGAGCATCCTCTTCGTACACGTCCATCCGAGCGACTTCACCTTCCCGGAAGTCAACAGTCCCTGGATTAATCCGAGTTCTCTCGTCAGGAGTGGTTCGCTCAATTACGACTCGCTCCTTCTCGACTGGAACCGAAACGCTTGCTGTTTGGGTTTCAACGTGTTTGCCAACACTGACTTCGCCAGTCTTGCGACGACTTTTACTCGTTACTAGCCGTTCTTCGTATAGCCTGAGCGTTTGATGATCGCGATCGCTCATTTGGTACAGTGCAGGTTCGCGATCGTAAGTATACGTTTGGCGATCGTAAGCAGCAGGGCGAGGTTGATGAGACACAGGGCGGGGTGTAGCAGGTTGAGGAATTGTCTCTACACTTCTTGATGCCTCTACTGGTAATGGCGTTTCCACGGCTGGAGTACGATAAACACCCCGTACTCGTTCTTCGTAATCGTAATCCACCGTCATGTTGTCATTGTATTCAGGTAGTTGTTCGGCTTGATGTTTATTGGTAAGACCTGTGGCATAGATCCGTTGAGCATTCACATCAACGCGGCAACGAGCAACGGGAAGCAACACCTTCTTGCCAAAAATCCAGAAGCCTGTATCAATGACGAAATACCGGAATCGTCCTGTTTGATCGACTAGCACGTCATCAATGGTGCCAATCTTCTCATTATTCCCCCCAGCATAGACATCAAGTCCTTTCACCTCCTGACCATCAAATGCTTCTTGTCTATAGTTCGGGTTAAAATCAGCAATCTTAAAAAGAGGCATACTTCTCTCTCCACGTTTGTCTGCGTCCAAGTACGCCTATCTTAAGCAGCAATACATATTGATTCCTCTTTCGTGTGGGTGATTGGCTCGCGATCGACCTTAATTTATTAAGGTTTCAAGAGAAACAATCAGGTAGACACTTTATGTCTTTAGAAGAATTGACTTTTCAACAAAGATTTGAATTCTTGAAAGGAAGACACTGAAGCATTGAGCTTAGCACTACTACTAGCTAGCTTTTGCACGATACACAGGACTTTATGCAAAAATCTTGAGATTTCCTGGCTGTTTTGGTTCTAGCACCGTTTAAATTCAATTATTTCATCTGTACGAGGGAATTCCGGAAAAATTCCCCGTGTATTCAGTATTACAGCAATTTACCGAAGCTAGCCGTTCATAAATTCTATCGATCTTTCGACTTATGCCCCCTGGTAGATCTACTAAGAATAAATCGTACTTATGATGAATGAGTTTCTAACAATTTAAATAATCTTGGAACTGGCAAGGTAGTAGCCAAAGGAATAACAATTATGTCTTATACAGAATACCCAGGAAACGTCGCTAGGGAACCATCTGTTGTCAATCAGGTAGTAGACTATCACGATCGCGTTCGGTGGGGTCCCATCTTTGCCGGAATTGTGATTGCTATTGCCACTCAATTGGTTTTGAGCGCTTTGGGTGCTGCAATTGGTTTGAGTGCAGGTGCATCCGGTTCCGATGCTAGTGACGTTGGTAGGGGTGTGGGGATTTGGTCCATCATCAGTTTGCTGCTTTCTCTGTTTATCGGCAGTTGGGTCATGGGACGGACGTGTGGGCCGATGAACAATAAAACTGCCCTGTTAAATGGTGCAATCCTTTGGGCAACGACGCTGGCATTAAGTTCTTGGTTGCTGGCTAGTGGAATCTCAGGAATTTTTGGCGTGGTTGCCTCCAATGCGGGAGAAGTTCTTAACCAGGTACAACAACC
>DATNPT010000315.1:0-5212 GCA_036703075.1 Chroococcales cyanobacterium | reverse complement strand
ATGAAAACCTAATCCTCCTAACCCACCCAGAATAATTCCAGCAGTTAACCCTAAAACCAGTGATAACGCTAACGTTTCTTTATTTTTAGCAACACGTTTTTGGTGTCGCATTTCAGCGAGCTTTTTAGAAACTTGTTTTTGATCGACTTGCTCTTTATTTTGTAGTTTTTTCTCTTCTGCTTGTCGTTCTTTCGTATAGCAAACTCGATGGCCATAGACAGGTTCTGTCACCCAACCATCGAGAAATTGCCGATTGACTTGTTTGACCTCTACTTCTAGATTTTTGTTAAGACGAAACCCACAGTAACAGCAATTCGCGTAGGATGGGTCTTTAAAGTGGGTTTGAAATCGTTGTCCGCAAGACTTACAAGTGAGAGAACTACTAGTATCGAATTCGATGGAAGTATGGCAAACGGGACAACTGGTTCTAGAGCGTCCGACTCGAAGCTGACTTACCTGCTCGTGACACGTTCTGTGAAAAAATTTAACCGAGACTCGATTCTCAGCTCCTCCATATTCTTTACTCACTTTAAGTGCTTCTGACCGTCTCAGGACTTGGCAACAAACACTACACTTTACACCAGACGGATAGCCACTCGTGCAGTGCGGACAATGAGAGGCGTGCGAACTGACGTTTCGACCACATTCAAAACACTTTAAGAGCGTGGCTGTCGTTCTTTTTCTAACTTCACTCATAAACTTTTCATCCCCCATCCCCTCATTGCCTCGAAAACAGGCTAAAAGCTATCTACTCTTAGGTTTCCCATGCGTGCATGGCTTATAACCACTGCCCTCCTTTAAACCGCCAGCGTGGAAACAAAATTCGCATCAGCGACTGGGAGGCGATAAATACACCAAGCCATACCAAACTGTAGTGAATCACAAACCAAAACAACGGCAATTCGCGCGCCACGTTGGGCAAGCCCAGGAGTTTCACGCCACAAGCAATAAAAATGGCTTCCCAAATCCCAGCAAGTAGTTGCAAGGCTGCGGGCCAGTCTCGATCCCAACGAAATTTCTGAAGATAGTTATAAAGAACGTCCCAGAATAGACCAAACAGCGCTACATATCCTAGTACCCAGAAAAAGACTGGATCGGCACCCGGACTTATGATACCTAGAGAAAACGGTAACGTCACTAAAACTCCGACTGTAGCGAGTAGAAATAAGCGAGTTTGCCAGCGACCAAAGAGAGTAGGAGTCATTCAATTTTAGATTTTGGATGTTGGATTCAAGAAACAATGGTCAGGGCATTTGATTAGCAACCCACTTGAACCATTGGAGTGAGGAACTGACACAGTTTAATCGGTGAATTCCAGGTGCTTTGGTTGCGGCGATCGCATCTACGGCTTGGAGTGCGGCATACTCCAAGCCGAGAAAGCTATCAACAGCCGCATAGGGACCGCCGAGAGTAATCGCCCCTGCCGCATACATCCGACCTCGCGACCCGCGCATCTCGACCAATTCAAAATCATTGCTGACACTCAGGCGTCCTAAGGGATTTAGCGGTAAGTTGTATTGAGTGACTAAGTCATTGAGGAGAGGATTAGCCGTTACTTTCGCGTCGAGTCCTGTGGCATCAACAATAAAGTCGGCTTCCAGACGCATTTGACCTTTAAAATTCTTCTCCTGAATATAAGTAATGATGCCGTCGGGTTCTCGCTCAACTCGTTCGACCTCCCCAAACTCGATTTTGTACCAACCTAATTTGAGTCCTTCGTCCACAATCCGCTTCCAATCGCGACGGTCGGCGGTTGTCGTACCCCCCCAGTCAGCAAGTAAGCGCTGTCGTTCTTGGGGGTTCGCTTTTTCTAACATTTCCCGCAGTTCGCCACCCCAACAGGCTTTGGGCCAATTGAAGGGTTGAAATTCGTAGTGGTGTTCGACCTGTCGTTGCGAAGTGCCAAATTTGTTGCCTTGGGGTTTTGGCGATCGCATTAAATGCACTAACCGAATCTGTTGATTTTTATGCCGTGCCTCATAAACTCGCTGTACGATGCGTGAGGCAACAATTCCCCGACCGCGAATTAGGAGTGTACCGCCATACTTCTCTAAATGCTCGTAAATATGGTCGTGCGGTTCGTAGGCATTAACGACTGATTTAAAGTCATTGGTTTTCTCTCGATACGCTTGCAAATCTGGGAGAAACTTAATCGCTGGATAACCGATTGCCAGGTGGACGTAGCGAGCAACGAGAAAGGCATGGTTGCGCTGTCCGGTTGTCGTTTGGGAAAACGCGATCGCGTAACGCCCATCTGACGTTTTGCGAATCGAACGAACGCTGCCGTAGCGAAACATCTTGTCCCAACCAATCCGCTGCGCTTCGCGATCGATCGAATCAAACACATTCCCAGCGCGAGGCGTATAGGTTTGAGCAAACGTGGGTTCAGAAAACACCTGCCACAAGTAACCTAAAGCATTCCCTACCCGTCCGCGAACGACATCGTGCCAAGCTTCTCGTAGCGCATAACTCGGCCAGCCCCAAATATTATCCGGACAAGAATCAGAATTCGATCGCAATCGTTCGTGCAGGGGAATTTGGGAATTGAGACAAAGCTGCTTGTAGCGACTATACGGTTTTGACTCAATCCCAATCGCAGCAATTTGACTGCTTTTGACACCGTAAATTCTCAACAAATCCGCCCAAATAAAGCTGCCCAACCCTGCGCCAACGGCAGCATAGTCTACTTCATCGACTGATAAACCCGTAGCATGCAGGTCTTGGACTGCCACTTCAGGTGATTGAAAGATTGGTGGAGGAAAAGCAGAACGGCTGATTGGGGCGCTTCCACCAACAGGTACAACAGGCGGGGGGGAAGGTTGATTGGGGTCAGGTAACCCGGTATTGGGATTAAAGAAAATTGGCGAATTGCTAGAAGGGGGAGAAGGCTGTGTCCCCAGTGCAAACCCTACGATAATCTGGTAAGGGCCAATTTGCAGCGTATCACCATTTGCCAGGGGAGTAGGGATATTTATCGCAACACGAGTACCATTGACCAAAGTACCGT
This sequence comes from Chroococcales cyanobacterium, assembly GCA_036703075.1. Lineage (GTDB taxonomy): Bacteria > Cyanobacteriota > Cyanobacteriia > Cyanobacteriales > Coleofasciculaceae > DATNPC01. The sequence continues at coordinate 2,205 of DATNPT010000315.1, read as the reverse complement.
TACGGCTGTTTTGATCGATAATGACCAACCCACTGCTATCCTGGTCAATTAAGACATGGAAGCGGGAGACTTCAAGACTATTTAGCACCATGCGGGAAATCGATCGCCCTTGAATCTGAGCGGGCATCCCATTGAAGTCACGCCCCAGAGCAATAGGAACATTTAGCCTCGGTTCTCGCCTCTCGCCTGTTGCTGGATCGTCCCAGCCCAACTGAATTCGCAATGGTGCAGAATTCATCCGTCACTACCCCTAATTACCGTGATGCTTCATTAAAACACTTGCGGCGGCGGCTAGGGAGGTACCGCACCAGAGACAGCCAAAATCGATTCGGTCATAGGGGGAAATGCGCTGGCAAGTGGGACACTGCAAACCGTAGGATACAGATGCCGGGGCGGGTTGCTGGAGTGCTACCTGAACTTGCGGCGGCATGAGGATGGTTGGCGGAATACTGTTGTTGGATGGTGCTAGAGAAACAGCAATCACTTTGAGTTCGAGTTGTCCTAGATAGATGGAGCTACCTTGACTCAAGGATGCTTCTCCATAACTGAGCGATCGACCATCGACGAGTGGGGGATTAGTATCGCGCAGGTTACGTATAGCAAAAGTACCTGTTGCAGGGTTAAAGAAAATTTCGACGTGCAACCCCGATACCGTTGGGTCGCTCAAAACCACATCGCAGCGTACTGGATCGCGACCAATCCGTACAGTCCCCGGATATTTGCTGATTTGGCGATCGCGAATCGTTTCACGTTTGATTCGCCCCGATTCTTGCCACTCTAAAGTCAGTTCGTGCATAGCCCTAAATTTTGTACTCTCTAATCAAAACTTCAAGCGACAGCTCGTTGATTCCTCAATACGATTCTGACTAGAGATAGATGCGGTTGACCATAGAATGGAACGGAATGTAATGAGAGCGCAGGAATCGCTTTTTCTCTTACCGTCTCGTCATCGGTTTGAGGCCAGCTTGTCTGCCCAACGGGTGGTTTCTGGCAACCGATATTTGGTCGTGCAACGCAGTACGTAATCAATTGCTGTGGCTAGGCTGATACGATGACCGGGAGAGACGTAAAGAGGTTTGACGCCAGTACGCGATCGCAAAACTGCCCCAACAATTTCTCTCCGATACCGCAGTGCTTGCCAGCTTCCTTTCTCCTCTGGTAGCTCATCATGTTTTCCAACCAGCAAGGACTTCGCAACACCAATCGTCGGGATATCTGCCAGCACTCCCAAATGGCAGGCAATTCCAAAGCGGCGGGGATGAGCGATACCCTGACCGTCACACAAGATCAGATCGGGCGTTAGGCTCACCTTTTCTAGGGCGTCAATCACGGCGGGAATTTCCCGGAAGGAGAGAAATCCTGGAATATAGGGAAAGGTGGTCGGGCGTCGGGCGAGTGCCGTTTCCTGTAATTGCAAATCTGGAAAACTCAACACGGCAACGGCTGCCCGCGAGACAGTACCCTCCTCCTCAAATCCCATATCAACACCCGCAACATACCGCACTTCTCCCAACCGATCTTCAGTAATCACTTCAGGTTGCAGTTGGTTTTGAATCGCGATCGCTTCCTCAGCCGTGAGAGGCCATTCGTGACGTTGGTCAATCTTCATTGTTAGGATTTATGCCTTTACAAGATAACAGAGAGCGTAGAATATACAACCCATTGTCACCTGCATAAGTGCCTTAGCTTAAGAGATAACAAACAATGCACCCATTCGTTTTTCGCCCTGCTATTTGGAGTTAGCGGGGTTTTCTTTTGCTGGAAGAACACAGATTTTCAACCGAATTGGAGTATCCATCTGTAGGAGAGTAATCCTCCTGTCGTCAAGCCATTATCTTAATTAAGACTACCGTTTTGAGATATCTCTATCGGTTCGATGACCGTTTTAAAAATACTTTGATTAGTCGTTCCGATAACCGTGTCAACTTAACGTTGATTGGGCGGTTAAAACCGCAGCTACATAAACAAAACCCGCCTGCGCGGGTTTGAAAACTATTGGCTTTAACGTTAGTTCGCGCAGGCGGGCTTGATTTTTATCGCCGCGTTAGCGTAGCGGGACGCGATGGGAGCATCCCAATTTTGCAAAAATACCGGGCGATTAGAAATCGCGGCTACACAGACAAAGCCTGCCTCCGCAGGCTAAAGGTTAGTCCGCGCAGGCGGACTTCGTTTGTATAGCCCCAGACTTCTAGTCTGAGGGGCAAT
>DATNPT010000312.1:0-6086 GCA_036703075.1 Chroococcales cyanobacterium | reverse complement strand
GGTTTCGGCTGCGCTAGGAACTGCTGCTGGTTGTGGCTTGTGGCTAATGAGTCTCATTGCCGCAATGCTAACTTTAGTAGTTCTCAAGCTGTTTAAAAAACTTGAACCCCATCTTTAAGTTGAATGGTACTGACTTAAGGCAAAAGTTGCAGGTATTAGAGAAAACCCGGACTTGGGGGTTTCCCCCAAACCCCCCGCGCAAGGTGATTAATGGGTTAAGCAGTGCGATTCAACTTAAAGATGAATCGCACTGATTTAAGCAAAAGTTGGTAGTTTTGTGGGAAAAACCAGGATTGGGAGGTTTCTCCCCAACAAGTGACTGTAAATCCCTGAGAATCAGTAAAATTTGCTTATCAAAACGAAAACTCTCTTTATTCACGATTCGTAGGCAATTACCCAAATAGCCAGAGCGATAAGGCGGCTAACACTAGTCCGACCGCGCGAATAGTCAAACAGCGATTGGTTATCAGTTAACGCGCAAGGAGTGGGAACTCTACTACTCGGGGATGTTTTTTCTACCCACTGGTCGCTGCTCATTGAAGAAGGTGAATAGTCTGAGAAGTGTTCGCGTCCCCACTGAGGCAAAGCTAAGAGTAATTCTTGGCTAAGCTTAAGCATTACTGAGCTGTTTCAAGCGACGGCAGGGTTTTCCAGGCTTGAGCGACAATATCACTGAGCCAACGTCTTTGGTCGCGATCGAGCAGAGTATCTTCCGCCAGCACTTCGGCGGTTAAATCGTCTAGGGACTGTCCCCGAGAGCGAGCAATCTGAATCACGCCCGCAATCGCAGCCGCTACTAGTTCTTCATCTACAGGTTTCTGACGCAAGGCCACAATTTCTTGAGGGTTAGCTGGGATGGGATAATTCATGGCTAGTTAACAGTAGCACCCTTACCTTAACAAAATGAGAAGAGTATAAAGTTTTTTTACTATTCTTAAACAAATCGGTATCCGGAAGCTTAGCGTATTTTGTCCCATTCTTACCTCCGTCTTTCTTGGTAAATAGTTAGTCCATGAGATCACAACGATGAAAGAACTTCTCTACGTAGAAATACCGACGCCGGATACAAACGCCGTCCGCATCTGGTTACAACAGAACTGGCAACCTGAGTTGGGGAAGAAAATTATCACCCCTGACGGTATCCGTTTGCAATTTGACAACGTACTGCCCAGCAATCAAACCTCTACAAAAGCGATCGCAGCGATTCCGGAAATCTCTCTATTTGTCTGGTCAGTCCAGCGTACTACATACCTTAAAGCCTTTCGCTGGGGAGCCTTACCCATCACGGGTGAGCGCCAAATCCTGCAACAGCTTGAAGTCATGTTACGCCGCCAATTTCCCTATCAGTATCCCGAACCTCCTGCCATTGACCTGTCCAAACAGTCTATTTTCGAGGCATTGGCTCCTTACTATCCTCTAACCGTGCATTTTTTTCAGAAAATGCCCAACGGAGAATATGACCTAAACCGCGTTTACTGGTGGGAAAAGCGGTGGCGGGAAGGGGTTTGCAATCCCAAAGAGCCTCGTCAGGTTGTGTTTAAGAGATTGCCGGATGAACGTTGTGAACATCAACTTCCCACGCGCTACGCACCTGCTACGGCAACCCCTGCAGGAAATGAGAACGCCGACGGCGACGTGAAACCTGCAAACCCCACTTACGACATTGTCTATATTGGCGGTGCTTTGGGTGTGATTCATGCGGCAGTCATGGCGCGGTTGGGCTACCGGGTGCTACTCATCGAGCGCTTACCCTTCGGGCAGATGAACCGAGAGTGGAATATTTCACGGGATGAGTTACAAAGTTTAATTGATCTAGGTCTATTGACCTCAACTGAGTTTGAAAGCATCATCGCCAGAGAGTACATCGATGGGTTTAATAAGTTCTTTGATGGCAACAATCCACCTCACCTCCAAGCCGCCGTCTTGCACACGCCAACAGTACTTAATATAGGGTTGGATTCTGAGAAACTGCTGAAGCTTTGCGGTGAAAAGCTCAAGAGTGCTGGCGGAGAAGTTTGGGATGAGACGGAGTTTATCCGCGCTGATATCGAGTCCGAGCAAGTCGTTGTAACAGTGCAACATCTGCCGACCAAATCAGAGCGACAGGTAAACGGTCGCTTGCTGGTCGATGCGATGGGAACCGCTTCTCCAATTGCGTGGCAGTTAAATGGAGGACGTACTTTCGATAGTGTATGCCCGACAGTGGGTGCTGTAATTGCCAAGGGATTTGAGCCAGAAGTTTGGGATATCAATTACGGCGATGTTCTCAACAGTCACGGAGATATTTCGCGAGGGCGTCAGCTGATTTGGGAGTTGTTCCCAGGGGCTGACGAGGAACTAACAATTTATTTGTTCCATTACCATCAGGTGAATTCTAAGAATCCCGGCTCGTTATTAGAGATGTATGAAGATTTCTTTACAATTTTGCCAGAATACCGTCGCTGCGATACGGAAAAGCTGGTGTGGAAGAAGCCGACGTTTGGGTATATTCCGGGGCATTTTAGTGTGGGAAGTCGCGATCGCATTGTCGCATTTGACCGTCTTGTGAGCGTCGGTGATGCCGCCTCGCTCCAATCTCCCCTGGTCTTTACAGGGTTCGGCTCCCTCGTCCGCAACCTCTATCGTTTGACTGACCTTTTAGATACAGCGTTACGGCACAATCTCCTAAGCGCCAAGGATTTAAACCAAATTCGTGCTTACCAAAGCAATGTCTCCGTCACCTGGCTATTTTCCAAAGGCATGATGGTGCCTACAGGTCGTTATCTACGCCCCCAACAGGTTAATGCCATGCTCAACACCTTCTTCGGGCTTTTAGCCGATGAACCGCCAGATGTGGCTGACAACTTCATTAAAGACCGCTTTGACTGGTTAACCTTCAATCGTCTGGCCCTGAAAGCCGCTTGGCGAAACCCCGCCCTCTTACCTTGGATTTGGGATATGGCTGGGGCAAAAGATATCTTCCGTTGGCTAGGTAGCTACTTGAGTTTTACCAGTAATGCTTTCGTGAGCGGGTTATTGAGGGGTTGGTTCCCTAGTTTAGTTCGGCGTCTCCAGCCTTGGATTGAAGAGCGTTTTCCGGCTCTGTGGTTGCGACTGTTGGCTCAAAGTTACGCTATTACGGCTGGGATGGGTCGCCCGGAACGGGTGAATCGAGACACTATTAGAGTAGCCAGAGAGGAACTCACGCAAAATTATGAATTATGAAGTGATTTCCAATTTTCTACGGGTTTGAAGCCCTTACTAAGGTTTTTAGGGGTCTACATTTAGAGGGAGTTAAAATTCCCCTCTAAATGCCTGAATGCTTAATTCATCATTCAGGATTCATAATTCATAATTTCATTGGGTTTAGACCGGTCGATAACGGGGAAAACTGGGTAGATCGATCGCTGCCAACGATCTGAGTTTTTTCGGGCGTCGTAAGGGATAGAGTGTTGGCGATGGCCAGTTAGATTGAGGCAGACGCACGTCTTTTTGCTCTTCTGGTTCCGTTTCGGCAAAATCTTCCTCTACTTCTTCATCTTCATCTAGCCTTTCTACTTGAGCCTCTAGTTCCTCACTCTCTTCCAGCCAAGGAGTCTCCTCCACATTCCCCAGAGGGATCGCGGGATTGTCAGTCTCCTCTAAGCTAGTGCTTGGTACTAGTCTCAACTGCCCTGGAACACCCGCTACATCGGGTTGAACTTCCAGCAAACCCGATGCCTCAGCGAGCGAGGTTATCTCATCGAGGAGTTGCTGTTCTGATTCCAACTCGGTGTCTGTACTTTCTGGAACAGCAGTAATCACCTCGTCAAGGGGCTCAGAGGAATCTACTGTTGCAAGCTGCTCGATTCGCTCAATTGAGGTGATTTCCAACGGTTCTCCCTGCGAAGCATAGACTTTTAAGAGCGGATCGATTTGGATGGGACGATTCCAAAGCGGATCGCTAATGGTGTCTTCGGGTATCTCTAGGTCTACCGACCAGGGTTGAATGGGTTGTGTTTTGGGAAAGGTAGTTGGGGCAGTAGTTCTGGACTGAGGCGTTGCTTGACTGGCCGTAGGAGGTGTCATCTCCAAGGACTTCTCCAAGGCTGTTTTGAATTGTAGGGTCTGTTGTTGCTGTCGGTGCAGGCGCGTTCTCAGTTCTCGACAGGTGTTTGCGGCTTGCAAGAGTTGATGAGACTGCTCGTTGTAGCGCTGCTGAGTAAGAGCGCATTCTCGTTCGAGTTGAGCAATTCGTTCCTGAGAGCTTTGTAACTGCTCTGAGAGGGTTTCGATCAAAATCTGCTGGCGCTGTGCGGCTTGATGAGACGCCTCTAATGCTTGAAACAGACGGGTTAATCGCTCTTGACCTGTTTTCAGTTCCTCCATCTGTTGAGCCATTAACGCCTCGCGTGCGCGCGATCGCATTTGCTCGGCGTGCAATTCCTCATCCTTCTCCCTCAGTGCTGCCTTCAGTTGAGCCACTTGATCGAGCAGGTGACGATTGCGCTGGCGCATTTTTTGAGTCAAGGCAAACCAGTCGGCGTCCTTGGTGCGTTGTTCGGAGACAACAGGTATCTCAGTAGCCGAAGTCTCCGCCTCTATCGTTATTGGCTCTGTCTCCGTCAAAGGACTTTCTTCTACTTCTGTTGTCGGCTCTTGTCTCAACGGTCGAACTACTTCCAAAAAACTTGGTAACTGAGTAACATTGACGACCTGCGGTTCCTCAGGTGTTTGGGTCACCTCTGGCAAATCAGCTGAGCTGTCATCCATGGAGGTCGTGGGTTCAGGAAGGGGCTGGTTATTGGGGGTGTCAGCTTCGCTCATGGCTCTTTATCCAGAGGGTCACAAATCCACAGTGTAGGCAAGTAGGGGCAAAGCTCTCCTTACCACAAAGAGTAGGGTTTACCCGGCAACTTTGAGTCAAAGGCTTTGCACGCTTGAGAGTCTGCAAAAACCATTCGAGTCGAATGTGTAGCCCTGACTTGAGGTGAGGGGGTGACTTTTTAGATTGCCTCACTCCTCTCTCCATACAAAGTAATGCACAAAAATCGCCAGACCTCAAATTTTAAGTTAAACAGAATGTATAAAGCTGGTTTTTTATAGGCTTAGCTAATGGTCGAGCAAGCTTCTATCAAGACATCCCGATGCATCAGCGCTCGATCGACCAAGGATTGAATTTGGTCGCTACTGAGCGGGTTGCCATTGGCATAGTGTTTCAGCCAGATTTGGTCGATCGCATTCGGTTCGTCGGGTAATCGATTTAAATCCCATCCAGGAATATCCAGTTGCTCCATCAAATAGCTCACCTTCGGGTCGTAACTGAGGGCAAAACAACGGCATTCTTCGGCCGCTGCCATAATTAGGCTGTGGAGACGCATCCCAATTGCCATTTCTACACCCCGAAATAATCCTTTTAGTTCTCTAGGGTCTTCTAACTGAAAAATCTGATGAGGACCAGTTAGCCGAGAGGCAATGGATTCGGCGATGCTCAAGTCTTGAGATGCCTGGAATGGCACTAATAGGATACAGGTTTGCGTGGCTTTTTGAAAGTTAACTAGAGCGCGGGTGAGGGTGGCGAGACGTTGAGGTGTTAGGGTTGGATGCGATCGCAAGGTTACTGCTACTCTCGGCGCGGGTAAGTCCCACAATCCTGGTACAGGCTTAGAGTCTAATGCCCAAACGGGGTCGGGAGCCATGGTAAAGGGGATTTGCCAATCAGCCAGGAGTTGAGCAGAACCGCGATCGCGCACGCTGACGGCTACACAACCGGCAAACGAGCGCCGTGCTACCTGGCGATTAAATTCCCGCTTTAGTGGACCAATTCCCTGCGCCCAGGCGATCGTTTTCAATCCCATCTGCTGAGCTAATCCCATCAAACCGCAATAGTAGAGAGGGCTAGCTGCACTGGTGGCATCTTGAATCAGACTGCCACCTCCCCAGATGAAGACATCAGACTGGCGCATTGCCTTTAGCACCTGGAAGAGGGAGTTGCGATCGCATGCTTGCACCCTATAGCGCTTGCGAGTCTGGGCAGGGTTGCCAGAAAGCACGATCGGTGTTACTGACTCCGGTAGCATTTGTAATAAAGCAGCCAGCAATGCCTCATCGCCACCATTGCCCTTCCC
>DATNPT010000305.1:0-14608 GCA_036703075.1 Chroococcales cyanobacterium | reverse complement strand
ACAGCTAGGCGATCGCGTCCGTTAGTGCGAGTATTGGAACCGGAACGGGAGCAAACACTAATTATTTTGCTCGACCGAGGACGCCTGATGACCGCACAAGTCAAGGGACTCAAGCGGTTTGATTGGGGATTGAATGCTACGTTGTCGCTGGCTTTGGCTGGGTTACATCGAGGAGACAAGGTGGGCGTCGGTGTTTTCGATCGCGAAGTGACAACTTGGATTCCACCGGAACGCGGTCAACATCATTTGCCCAAACTGATCGAACGCCTCACCCCCATCCAACCGGTCTTACTCGAACCCGATTACGTAGGTGCTGTTACCCGACTCGTCAATCAGCAAATTCGTCGCGCCTTGGTTGTCCTGATTACAGACCTTGTGGATGCTACTGCTTCCGCTGAACTGCTGGCTGCCCTCGGACGCCTTACCCCTCGCTATTTACCATTTTGCGTCACTCTCCGCGATCCTCAAGTCGATCGATTAGCTCATACTCCTTCAGTTTTACCAGATGGGAAACTAGAGAAGGTTGAAGCGGGCTATACCCGTGCCGTTGCTCTGGATTTAATCGCTCAACGTCAAGTTGCCTTCGCTCAACTCAAGCAAAAAGGTGTTTTAGTCTTGGATGCACCCGCCGATCGAATTAGCGAGCAGTTAGTCAATCGCTATTTGCAACTGAAAGCGAGGAATCTGTTGTAAGCATTGGAAAAGTATCATTCAATTATTAAGAAAATTTTGCCGTGAATAAAAGAGGTATTAATTCATGGTTAATATTGGTTTCAGTTTTGTAGGATTACTGGGTTTAATTGATGTCATTTTTGCTCTCGCTGTTTTTACGGTGACATTAATATTACTATTTCAAGATAGACCAACACTACGTGGAAATAAGATTGGATTTTATATCGCTCAACTTGTTCTCATTCCACTTTGTTTACTGCTAGCCGGTGCAATGTTCGTATTTCAAGGATGGCGACTCGACCCCCCTCTCACGTTTGCTATTCTTTGTTTAAATTTAGTAATATTTTTTCTGGTATTGAAAGACTTTTTTATCAATTTCGGTAGATAAGTTGATGGAAGTTGAAGGGTTACCTCTGGAGAATTTTGCTCATGTCCCAAAATTCGAGTTCACCCAGTTTGATACGGCAGCTCAGTGTTGGCGATGTTGTCAACATTAGTATTCAACTTTATCGCTCTAACCTAAAACTGTATTTAAGATTAGCCTTAGTTGCCCATTTGTGGCTACTAGTTCCTCTCTACGGCTGGGCAAGGTTCTATACCATTGCTGGATTAATTTCGCGTTTAACCTTTAACCAACTGCTCGATTGCACAGAAAATATTAGTTCTGTTCGGAGCCAGCTCAATCGCAGACTGGTCGATTTTGCGATCGCAGGCTTTTTTGTTTTCATTATGTGTTGGCTAGGTTCGATTGTTTTAGCGTATTTAGTAACCTTTTTGATCGTCCTTGTGCTGGCTTTATTTTCCTTCGTTATTAAAGCTAAGCTTGTTACCTCATTTATGGGTTTACCAGAAGTGCTACTAGGCTCCATTATTTTGGCGATCGCTCTATTACTAAATTTCTGGCTAAACTCCCGTTTATGGCTGACTGAGTTGCCGTTAGCAACAGAACCCTTAATTAATTTTTGGAAATCTATCAAGTCGAGCTGTAAGTTAACGAAAAAATCCTGCAATTATCTGCAAGGCATTATTCTCATCGCATTTTCCATCGCCCTACCCATCACAGTTATCGTTTGGATAGGTTTTATGTATGCTATTAGTTTTCTGGTTTACATTTTACCAAAGTATGCTATTCCTAATTCAGCGGTATCCCTTCTATTTTTGATAATTTCTAGCTCAGTAGCAGGAATAATTACAATGCCATTTTGGCAATCTGTCAAAGCTGTTGCTTACTATGATATTCGCTGTCGTCAAGAAGGGTTGGATTTGAAGTTAAGCAATCTACCCAGGACTTATGAAGTGTGAGTTATAGATGATGAATTGCCTGGGTCGATTGGGGGTTTACGGTTGCAATACAACACTAAAAGCGTCAAGAGCAGGGTGCCAACAAGATACTTGAGGCTGGCTGGAACAGCCGGACTGGGTGAGAAAAATCCTTCGATCGTACCTGCAATAATCAGCATTGGTACGATACCAAACACCAACTGCGCGGCTTGAGAACCATAGAATTTTAAGGCATCTACGCGACGGTATTTGCCAGGAAATAGAAGTGCTTTCGCGATCAGTAAACCTGCGCCACCGGAGAGGAAGATGGCCGGTAATTCCAGGGAACCATGGGGAAAGACAAATGCCCAGAAGGGGTAGGCTAAGTTATTTTGACCGACTAAAGTTGCGATCGCACCAATCAGCAGTCCATTGTAAGCCAGCATGAATACGGTAAATGCCCCTGCCGTGATGCCTCCAGCAATTGCTCTAAAGCATACCAAGAGGTTGTTGATCGTAATCCCACTGGACGCTAAGGGTTCAACACCCACAATCGAACCCATCCACAACTCGTGGCGATCGCGGACTTTGCTAATCAACTCTGGTGGAACAACCAACGACATGAACGTAGGGTCTTGCCACGCAAACCACCAGGCAATCAGCGCCCCCACCAGAAAAACCCCCGTTGCCAGCGCTGTATAGCCAAAAGTCTTTTGTACTATAGCGGGTAGACCCCAGAGATAAAACTCCACCGCCCCCCGCCATTCCTGACGACGCGAACCCTGATAAATCTGGCTGTAACTGCGGGATGTCAGCCGTTGTAAGTCTTGTAGCAGGATATGCCCCACCTGATTCGTCCGCGCCCGAGCTAAATCCGCCGAGACAGAACGGTATAAGCTGGCTAATTCTCTAATTTCAGCCGCCTGCAACGACTTGAGACCTTTTTTTTCCACTTGACTTAATAGAGCATCCAACCGCTTCCAGTTGGGTTCTCGCCGCGCAATCCAACGTTTAATATTCATAAAATTTCCCTAGAGATTTTTCGAGACCTGGTTAAGATAGCCATATTATTCGCGCCTCAGGCACTTGGAGAAGTCATCCCATGTCCACTAATCCGAGCCTTCGCCAACCGATGGGACCGCTCAGTATTGGCAATGTTGTCAGTGCTGCGCTTGTCCTCTATCGCTCTCATCTCAAAACATATCTTCGGCTGGCTCTATTTGCCTACCTCTGGCTTCTAGTTCCTATCTATGGGTGGGCTAAACACTTTGCTATCTCTGGATTGATTGCTCGTTTAGCTTTTGGTGAATTAATTAGTAAACCTGAAAACGCTACGACTGCACGCAGTTATACAAATTCCCGTCTATGGTCATTTTTTAGGGTGGCTTTTCAGGTTGGTCTAATGCTAGTTGGGATTTATTTAGGACTTTTTATTCCAACCTATTTCATCATTGTCATCTTGGGATTTGGTGCGATATTCATCTCGAATAGTATATTCGGAAGTCCCGTGGTTGGAGCTGTTATAGCTGGGATAGTAGCTATTAGTGGTATACTTGCATTTCTTTTTGGATTGGTCTGGTTTGTTTCCCGTTGGATCGTAGCAGAAGTACCACTGGCAGTTGAAGAGAATATTAATGGCGCGCAAAGTATCGAACGCAGTTGGGAGTTAACTAAAAATTCAGTTCGCCGCATCCAAGGAATTGTTGTGATTGCTTTTTTGGTGTCTTTACCCATTGTGGCTCTAACGAGTTATATTCCACAAATCTTTCTCTTGCGAATTGAGCAAGGTTCTACCCTTTACTGGACTGTTTATCTGATTTCTTTTATCACCAGTTCAGTGGGGGGAATTTTTATATTACCTTTTTGGCAATCTATCAAAGCTGTTGTCTACTATGACTTGCGGAGTCGTCGAGAAGGTTTGGGGTTGCAGATACGCGATTCGATGTCGTAATTCTGACTATTCCTTAAAGCTCTATGCCAAGAAAATTTACTACTGCACGGGCGCAAAGTAAGAGCGCCCCGATAAGAACGAACTTCCGGCTGACATCATTGCTGTGAAATGCGAAGCCGAAAGAACTATCCCATTACTCCTCACGCTCTGCCCAACCGCTATGCGATTTTTTAATCGAGTCATTCTCCAAACGCCAGAAAGCGTTGAACTGGAATTTACCCTAGCAGGAATTGGTAATCGAGCCTATGCCTTATTAATTGACTATATCGTTCTGGGCTTCATCCTACTGGTATTGTTCCTGACTTGGTTATTGTTATCGACCCAACTAACAGAGCTTGCCGAGAATTTGATTGGTAATAGCGATCGCTTATGGTTATGGCTAATCGCGATCGAGCTACTGATTGGCTTCTTTACTTATGTCGGTTACTTCGTCTTTTTTGAAGCGTTGTGGCAAGGTCAAACCCCTGGTAAGCGCTATGTTAAAATCCGCGTGATTCGTGATGATGGTAGACCTATAAGTCTACAACAATCAACACTTCGCGCCTTACTGCGACCAATTGATGACATCTTCTTTTTGGGAGTCTTTTTAATCGCATTAGGTAAGCGGGAAAAACGTTTGGGAGATTGGGTTGCCGGAACGCTGGTGGTTCAAGAAGAACGCCCCGTTTCTTCTGCCAATTTCGTGCTATCCGAGGAGGCAAAAATCTTGGCGAAGCAGTTACAGGGAGAAGCGGATTTATCTCGATTGCTACCGGAAGATTTTGCAGTCATTCGAGAGTATTTACAGCGAAGTCAGGCTATGATACCACAAGCAAGAAGTGAGTTAAGCCGACAGCTAGCGCATCAGATTAAAGATATTATTGCTTTAGAACAAGTACCGGAAAAAACTACGGCTCATCAATTTCTGGAAGCCATATACCTCGCTTATCAGCAGCAGTCATCCACTTCAGAATAGTGAAGTGATAGGGTGTCCGGTAATAGAATCACACTATGCAGAAGGCGAGTAGTGAAGACTTTAGTCCTATTGTTATGGGCGCTCAAGCGCCCATAACAATAGGACTTTATTATGTATGGAAATAATTCATAATTTATACAGAGCCTACGCCAATAATTGGTAAACCCGAATATCGGGTTCAGCCGCTATCCAACCATTTAACTGGGAACTTGCTTGCGCCAGGTGTAACGAGTTGAGATGCTCGTTCAGCAATTTCTGACTCTCCCACTCTTCTACAAACGTAAAGTCAGTTGGGTCTGATTGATTTTGCAAAAGCTCATAAGCTATGCAACCCTTTTCCTGGCGCGTTGGCTCAATGAGTGCCAACAAAACCGACTTAACTGCGTCTACTTTTTCAGGAAGTGCAACAACACGGGCAACTACCCTAATTGTTGTTTTAGACATTGCTTTATTTACCGAATTATACCGAATTACATTAGGACATATAGTAGCAATGTTTGGTATCCTGTCCAAGTAATTGCCTGCGATAAAATCTCGCCCCATTATTCCTAACTAGGGACGTTCAAAATCTGCGACTAATTCAAGAGTTTGGCCATCCTCCCACGTTCCCTCCATAAACTCACGAGTTTCTCTGCTGATTCTGCTTTGCGATCGCATAAAAGCTTCGTAGGCTTGCTCTAAACTAGTAGCACGAACGTACTGATAAAGATATACGTCGTTGCCAGAGCGTTCGAGAAATAGAGATTCGATCCGGACGCCCTCAGTATCGAGTAACTCGGCAACTTCTTTTTGACGTTCCTTCAGAGATTGTACCCAGCGCACGGCATCTTCTGCTTTATCCCGGCGAAATCGAATTTTGAGGCACTGAACTTCTGTCATAGTCTTTCTCAAGCGTTACATTTCGCATGTATTTGGAACTTTCTTACAGCATGGGCGGCACGATTAAACCCTTGAGAGGTTGCTTTTGTTCCTCTGGTGTCAATCCCTTGCTCTGAACTAAGACACCAAAGTTTCCCAGTCCCATCGGGTCGAGTAGCTGGTGTAAAGCCTGACGACGCTGCATAATAGCAACTAGGTTTTTTGCCCCAGCAATTTCCTGACCGCGAGCAGTATCGGCTGAGGAAAGCGCTGCAATGCGATCGCCTAATCCCAATGCCATCAGAAATAATCCTTGTTGCGTGAAACCAACCTCTTGCAAGCCACACGCTTCGCCCTGACGCTCTAAGGCAGTAAAGTTGACATGAGCCGTGATATCTTGATGTCCAACATAGACATAGGGATCGTTATGATGCCGATGGTGGTAGTAGCATTGCAATGTTCCCTGATGACGTGATGGCAGGTAATAGCGCTCGGCTGAGTAACCATAGTCAATCGTTAGCACAAAGCCCCGTTTTAACCGCTGAGCGACAGCACTCAGCCAGTCGAACGCGGCTAAATTCACCTCAGTGCGATACCCTTCCGGGTAAGCATCCGACATCAAGTTAATCGCGATCGCATCAAAATACTCCTTCAGTTTAGGCGTGGAAGGAGCGTCTGTTACCTCCACAAAGTTAATTTCATGGCCAGCAGCATTGCTCGATTGGGGATTTTTGTCTGCTTGAGGAGATGCGAGCACTGACTCCTGACTCCTAACTCCTGCCCAATCGCCGGTTGTGACAAAGATTTCCCGCAGTTGTCCTCTTTCCTTGACCACTTGATGCACTGGGAAGGCGTCTACCAGCTCATTTGAGAAACAGCACCCTGTAATAGAATTTTCTGGTATTTCTTCTAAGGACAACCAGCGAAGGGTTAATGATTTTGTCGGCAGCTTCAATTTCTGGAGTAATTGCTGCTGCTGTTGCTTCAATCCTGTGGCTTTTTCAATGATGATGTACTCTAACGCATCAAAGCAGTCAGGGTAGTGGCGATACAGATAATGAAGTACATCTGCGGCAAGGAGCCCTTGACCTGCACCCATTTCCACTAACGTAAAGGGTCTAGGGCATCCTAAGATATTCCACATTTGAGCAAACTGCTCGGCGAGTAACTCACCAAAGTCTCTACCGAGATGAGGTGAGGTAAAAAAGTCGCCCTCCGAGCCGATATTGACTGCACCCGTGGCGTAGTAACCCTGCTCTGGATGATACAGCGCCAAGTCCATATATTGGGCAAAGGTAATCCGCTGGTTGGGGGCTGCGGCAATTTGACTGGCAATGATGCTACGCAGGCGCGGATTCTCAGAGAGTTGAGGATGATTCCCTGAAGGGGTTTGGGAAGGATAGGTATTCAAGAGTCGAATTTAAACAGACTGACTATTGAAAGTTTAGGCTTGTCGGCCTCCACTTGGCTAACCTTCACCCTCTCTCTTTTAAAAATGCTTCTACCTCTGAAGCTGTGGGTTGAGCTGCGATCGCACCTGGCTTTAATGTAGTTAAAGCCCCCACTGCACTGGCATATCGAATCACTTCCTTCGCCGCTTCGGCGGTGGCAAAACTCTTGTTGAGTCCTTGCTGGGACAGTTGGTGAATAAAACCAGCGACAAACCCATCGCCCGCACCCGTCGTATCTTTGGTTTCTACTGAAAACGCAGGAAACTTATCTTCCCAATCGCTCAGGCAGTAATTGCAGCCTTTGCCTCCATCCGTGACTAAGACACCTTCGATAGAACCAAGACGATGAGCAATAGCACCTGCATCGGTAGTGTCAAAGAACAATTCGGCTTCTTCCTTCGTCACTTTAAGGAAATCGACTTTCTTCAACAATTCCTGAATCAGTGGCTTGGCATCATCGGGGTTCGGCCAAAACATGGGACGCCAGTTGATATCCATAAAGACTTTGACATCATACTGTTCGCTCAGTTTTAGCGCTTTGTAGATTGCTTCACGCGTCTGGGGATAAGCCAACTCCAGAGTTCCCAAGACAAAAATATCCGCATCTTCAAATAAGGACTCCGGTAACTTTGACGCTGGGAGAAAGGCGTCGGCAAATTCCGACGTGTCCAACTCGCCAAAACCAGCAAATTCGCGTTCTCCATTCTCAGCACGCACCACGTAAACTTGTCGTGTAGGTGCGGTGGGATGGCGCTGGATGCCAGTACTATCGACGCCGATGTCTTGCAATAGTTGGACTAACGTATTTCCTGGCTCATCCTCTCCGACACAACCGATAAAGCCAGTAGGGGTTCCCAGCTTCACTAACGCACAGGCTACATTGGCTGGAGCACCTCCTGGGTAAGGCGTCCAGGATTCAACTTGTTCGAGCGATCGCCCTAGCTGATCGGCTAGAAGATCGAACAATATTTCACCAAGGCAGAGTACACGAGGATTGGTCACAGTTGCATCCATCTAGACTGTTTTCAGACTACCAGAGGCAAGACATTTCTCCCCTGCAAACTTCACCATTGCCAACGAATTTTCCCTGAAATGGGGCAAGGATGAGGGTAAAGAAGAAGAGAGGTTAACGAAAGTAGGCGGTAGGCAAAACCCGATTATGGATACGGAAAAGGAAATTGATGTCTTTGGGGAACGCAGCGACCGTATAGAACATCTCTATTCTTAATCCCTCCAATTAATCGGTAGGGTAGTCTAGTTCTCAAATCTTAATCCTTATTTCACCTAAACTTCCAGAAAAGAGTAGAGATTTTTACTCAGGTATATATACTTAATTTGTTGAGAACTTTCGCCTTTGTCAGGAGTGAATCCTTTCCGGTCAAGATTGATACCATCATCACCCGGATAGGGGTTGACAGGAAGCCCTTGCACCAACTAGTTGGCTGGATTTCCCTGCTTTGGTCTCTCAGGTGCTGATTCTATACAATTTCGTAAAATGGTGAGTAGATATACCAAGGGCAAAATACCTATGACTGGTGGCGAGTCTTATACCCCCGCGTCGCTCTCAGACCGCGAAGTACAAATTATAGAGCTGGTAGCCGCTGGTTTAACCAATCAAGAGATTGCCCAGCAGCTAGAAATCAGTAAGCGCACGGTTGATAACCATATCAGCAACATCCTCACGAAGACATCGACAGATAACCGGGTAGCACTGGTACGATGGGCTCTCCAGTGGGGTAAAGTTTGCTTAAATGATGTCAACTGCTGTCCCTTACCCTTACCGGGTTCTGTACCAGTACAGAACCATAGCAACGATAGCAATGGTGATGAAGCGATTTCCTAGCTGATGGGTTCGTTCGTTACTAGCGATGTTCGTAGTTGGTTCTATCCCAGGATTGGGTGGCTGCCAGGAAGATAATCTATTGAATCCACCCAAACCCTGGACGCCGCATTGATATTGATTTTTGAGTACGTTATTGAATGAGTAACCTGTGTAGCAGGTACGTTAGCCGCATTTTTAGGTATCTGCTATTTTCTTGGGGGAAAGGTACCCGTCGAGGGTGCTTAATTTTTGTCGGGGATCGAATTTAACTGAGTTGCCAATTCGCCATAGTAAGGTTAATACTGCCGCTACTATTAACAGTAAGTTGACAATTCTATCTCTTAACCTTAGTTGACGATAGTAGTTTTCTTGTGAAGTAGACTGACTCTGTATTGCTTCAATGGCGAGCGCTATCTGCAAGCGGATAGCCACCTCTTCAGCTCTTACCGAGGTAGTCCTGTCCTATGGATAGGCTTGAGTTGGAATTTTTTACTTCTTTAAGAGATATGACAAAAAGCAAAATAATCTATAAAGAGAATGACGCTCATAATTTTCATGTGTAAGGATTGGTATGTTTTATGAGGGGTGTCGCTATCAAAATGTTATCCATCTGCTCGAAAAAACTAGGTTGTTGGGCAGTACACTCCTTCTATCTGTGCTTATTCAC
This sequence comes from Chroococcales cyanobacterium, assembly GCA_036703075.1. Classification (GTDB taxonomy): domain Bacteria; phylum Cyanobacteriota; class Cyanobacteriia; order Cyanobacteriales; family Coleofasciculaceae; genus DATNPC01. The sequence goes on along the minus strand of DATNPT010000305.1, from coordinate 4,972 downwards.
ACAAAAATAATTTAAAGATTCAACAATGCCCAAAGCCCCCTGGTAAGGATTTGGTGAAACAGTTTGAAGCTGGAAAACACGTTACTGCCAGACTTTGCACCTATTGCAATAAGTGCTTATTAAATGTGTGAGAAAATCCCTGAGGTTGCTATTACGAGCGTCGTTACGGTGGCGATCGCACAAAGATGGTGCAAGAAGTGCTGACGGTATTCCAACCAGCACCGTTTCACTGAGCAATGAAAAGCGATGAGAGGAGAAATGGATGAGCGCGCAAGACACGCCAACGCTACCAACTAAAGGCTTGAAAAAGCTTTGGGTTTTAATTGTTAGTGTTCTATTAGTAGTTGCGATCGCGTTGCTGCTACCGTTGATCGGCAACAATCCCGTCAAATACTCCAATATCAACGACCATTTCAAGTACGGTTCCATCGGTAGCGAACCCGCACAAGGCATTCCCTATTGGATCTGGAAAGTGCTGCCACAGATGTTTCCAGAGTACTTACCCAACAACGGCAAAGACGGCTACGCCTCGCTGGGTTTTATCTATGAGCCAGGAAAGGATTTACCCATTGGCTTCTCACAACGGCGAGTTTTTGTTAATCGCGTCGGGTTGAACTGTGCCGTTTGCCATACTGGAACGTTGCGAGAAACACCCGACAGTCCGCATCAAGTCATCCCGACGATGCCTGCCAACGTACTTAACTTGCAGGGCTATATCCAATTTCTGGGCAAGGTTGCCCAGGATTCTCGGCTTGTGCCAGATGAGATGCTGCCTCAGATTGAAGCGATCGGTGGACACCTCAACCCAATTCAGAAATTAATTTATCGCTACGTTGCTATTCCAATGACGCGGGGTGCTCTAAGCATTCAGAGCGATCGCTTGTCGTTCTTGAATCGCCAGCCCGAATGGGGGCCGGGACGAGTAGATACTTTCAATCCCTATAAAACACTTCAGTTCAATTTCCCAATGGATAAGCTGCCAGAGAAGGAACTGATTGGGACGGCTGATTTTCCCTCCGTTTGGAATCAGAAGCCCCGCGAAGGACTCCAGCTTCACTGGGATGGAGACAATACCTCTGTAGACGAGCGCAATCTGAGTGCTGGACTGGGTGCTGGAATTACCCCAACAACAGTGGATCGGGCTGGATTGAAACGGATAGCTGACTGGCTGTGGGAACTACCGCCTCCAGCCTATCCTTATGAAGTCAATGAGGAGTTGGCCGCGAAAGGTCAGCCGATCTTTCAAAACACTTGTGCAAGCTGCCACACGTTTGGAGCCGATCTCATTGGGAAAGTTTCTCCCATTCAAGAAATCGGCACTGACCCGTACCGCCTGAACTCCTACACCAACGAACTCCTCTCAAATCAAAACACCCTCTTTGCGGGATATCCAGAACGATTTAAGCATTTCCGCAAAACGAACGGTTATGCCAATATGCCCCTGGATGGCATCTGGTTGAGAGCACCTTACTTACATAATGGCTCTGTTCCAACCCTGCGAGATCTGCTGGAGACGCCAGAGAATCGACCCAATGTGTTCTACCGTGGCAATGACCTGTTCGATCGGGAGAACGTTGGCTTTGTCTCTACCGTTGCTCAGGAAGGTGATAAAGAATTCTTTAAATTTGACACGAGGCTTCCTGGCAACAGTAATACAGGACATTTATATGGAATGGATCTCTCTTCTGAAGACAAGACTGCTTTGATTGAGTACTTGAAGAAGCTCTAATGCGGATAATTCCTTGTATTTGTTGTGTGGAGATACGCATAAGCAGGAAAGATTTATGACTCTTACAAAAGAAAAAATAGGTAAACTGGTCATTGGTGTTGGGTTAATTCTTGTTCTTCTTTTCGGATCGGTTTGGTACTTGAGTTGGACTCATTTGTTTCGTAAAGTTCCTATTGCTTACGCCTCTCCTGAACAACAATTTAATTATGGGACGATTGGGGTAGAACAGGTAGACAGTGTACCTTACTGGATTTGGCTCATACTTCCACGAATCTTTCCTGAGAAGCTGCCAGGGCCAGGAGGGTATGTTTCCCTAAAAATGAATTGGGAAGCTGGTGAGGAAGTACCTGCTGGACTTACCAAACAAATAATTGGATTTCCCAAAGTAAGTATTAACTGTGCAGCTTGCCATACTGCTACATTCTCCTCTTCTAACAATGGAGAAGTTAGAATGATACTCACAGGTTCGGAGCCAAAGTTTGATTTACAAGGTTACATTAATTTTTTACGGAATAGTGCGAACGACCCTAGATTTAGTTCAAGCTATCTTTTAACCAAACTGAAAAATGTTTATGAATTATCTTGGCTTGAGAAAAACCTTTATCGATTTATAATCATTCCCCAATCTAAGCAGGCTTTAAGCCAACTCAATGACCTACCTGAGTTATTAAAATCTCATCCAAATTGGACGAAGGAAGCCATGCAGCAGTTTCAAACAATTCAGTTTGAAAATCCGAAAGTGGCTCAATTTCCCTAGCCAGGATAAACCGCTCAGAAAAAGTAAAACCATTAGTGTCCTGAGGATTTTGCTCTTTACTACAACTAGAGGATTTTCTAATGAACAAATTCGTCAAATGGCTTAACATCGTCACTTTCATTGGTGTGCTGATTAATATTTTTGGAATGGCATTACCGTTTATTTTTGCACCGCAATGGTATCTCGATTGGTTTAACTTACCCGGTGGTGGGGGATCGGTAATCTGGATGCGACAAGCTGGCCTACTGCTGTTTTTTATTTCCATTTTGTATGTTCCAGGAGGTCGCGATCCAATACGGTACAGCTTGAATGCAAAGTTCGCAGTGTTAGTGCGAATGGCGATCGGGAGTTATTGGTTGTGGCTGGTTTTTGTCGAGGGGCAGACACGCTCATTCCTGATATTTGGTATTCTCGATTGCGTATACGCCATATTCAACGGGATTTTACTTTGGCTGGTTCTCAAAAATGCTGAAACTGTTGAGCAATTAGCTTAACATCTGGTTCATATCGAATGATGCGAATGCAGAACGAGTAGGAAGGGGTATGACAACTCAGTTCATTCGAGTCAACCAATTTGCCAATTTTGGGTAAGCTAGAATTCGATTTTTGAGGTCACTCGTTCGCAGAATTTCTTCAAGTTGAGCAGCAACCGCAATGTCCGCGATCGTCAATTCGTGGCTAGCCAGCCAAGGTTGCTGGCTTAATACGGCTTCAATCCGATCTAAGTGCTGAAAGAATTTTGCTTCAACGCGATCGCGAGATAATCGCCCCAGTCCCTGCGCCCGAAGTTGCTGCTGATAGATAATAGGAGCCAAACGACCAATAATCCATTTTTCAAATGGAGGACGGTTTGCACACAATATAGGAATAGTTAACTGTAATGCTCGCCGATCCATAAAGCGAAAATAGACCTCATACCAATACAATGATTCATCTGCCCAATCTTCCCATAGCAAAGCTTGAGCTTGCTGCTGAAGATCTGATGGAAATAGAGCAGGTTGGGGATGGCGTTGGTCAAGAAATTCAGCAATATCTGAACTATCTTGAATCCATTCCCCTCCGTATTCCAAAACCGGCAACTTTCCTGCTTTAGACAGCCTGGAGACTTTTAACGCCAACAAACCATTGTAATTGTGGGTGGTATAATCCAACTGTTTATACTGAAGAATTTTGCGTACCTTGCGACAAAATGGGGATATCTCCCACTGGTGAAGAACTATTCTTGACATTGCGAATACCTTAAGGATCGTAAATTAAATAAGTTCAATTACTTTTGGTTTACCACCAAGACACAAAGCAAAGCCTCTGTGCCTTTTCACCTCTGTGGTAAGTTTCCAGCATTGTTTAATGCTCACTTTTAAATAATTACTACAGAATGGAATTCTCTTTTAATCACATTTTATGCTATCTATAGCGTTTCTTACCTAAGATAAGGCATCACCTTATCCTCGATATTCGACACCCAAACTGCACAGATTATAGTACTTCAATTTAATACAAATGAAAGATAAAAAAGTTTTGATTGCGATCACAAGTCATGACACCTTGAATAACGGCAAAGAAACAGGCTACTGGTTAGGAGAGGTGACGCATTTCTACCACATTCTGGCGGCAGCAGGCTTTGAAGTTGACTTTGCCAGTCCTAAGGGAAGTCAACCTCCGCTCGATCAAAGAAGTTATGATTTACGGGATAAAGATAATCGTCAATTTTGGGAAGACAAACGCCTTCAAGATCGACTGAATAACACAATTCCGATTGAAGCCGTTAACCCAGAAGATTACATTGCCATTTATTATGCGGGTGGGCATGGGGCAATGTGGGATTTTCCCGGTAATGAAAGGCTGGCACAGGTGGCAGCCCAAATCTATGAAAACGGTGGGTTTGTCTCAGCCGTGTGTCATGGTTCAGCCGGACTGCTAAACATTAAGCTTAGGAATGGACGCTCCTTGCTTGACGGAAAAACGGTTACAGGGTTCGCAAATCTGGAGGAACAGTTGATTCGTTTGACCAAGGCTGTTCCTTACCTTCTGGAAGACGAGCTTAAAAAGCAGGGCGCTACCTATAAAAGAGGGGTACTTCCCTTCATTCCCCATGTCGAAGTGAGCGATCGCCTCATCACCGGACAAAACCCTCAATCCGCCAAAGCCGTTGCTAAGGCATTAGTCAAATCTCTATCCCAGTCCAATCTATAAACACTATCGAAGCTGATTGCCAATCGCTGACAACTTAACAAGCTGTACGAGCGCTCAGGTTGAAGGTTTATAGCGGGTTGACTTTTCTCTAGGTTGGGTTTTGTCGTTTTTCGAGCAAACCCGCCTATCCATTTAATACATGCAATCATGCGTAAGCCTGTAGAATTCCTTCAACCCGCGATCGCTTACCGAGTCGGTTCAAAGACTGACATTACGTCTCGCATCATTTCCTCGTAGTCATCCTCAAAACGCGACAATTCGTAACAACCGAGCGGATTTTCGATCACATTGAG
>DATNPT010000285.1:0-6766 GCA_036703075.1 Chroococcales cyanobacterium | reverse complement strand
CGTGCGGCGAATTCTTCTGAATTTTCTCTAAAGGAGCGATCGCTTGAGAACCCTTCAGAACTGATTAAACCCGCATCGCCACTAGCCGCAATTCGAGCCACTCGTGCGCGAATTCCTTGTTCTGCCAAAGCACGAACACGGGACTGAGCATTAGAGAGATTGACAAATATTCCAGCCTGAATTACCCCATCTCGCCGGATAAACGCTTCCGGTTCAAGCTGTCGAACTTGCGATAATGACACAGGATTATCGCTAAAAACATCTACCCGGTAGAGATAAGCCGTTGGGGTAAATGACCTGGGTGAAACAGGTGGAGGGGGAGCTTGAAAGTTATATTCGCGCCCAGTATCCGGTGAATTGGGTAAGCTTGACGGGACTGGAAAGCCAGAAGGAGTATCAAGCGCGGGAACAGAGGGTGGCGTTTCTGGCGGCAAGTCGTCAAAGATTCGTGGGGGTTCCGGCAACCGTTGTTGTGCAATAGCTGGGGTAGAATCAGCGATCGCTCCACTCCCTAATAGGAGTAAAGGTACCCAAAAGGCTGGGGAGAAGAATGCGATCGCAAATCTCAAAAGGTTCAACGCTCTCATCTCGTCATGACGGGAAACTTCCCAGTGGACTGAAGGTATCCTACACTAAACCTTTCAAACCGATGCAACTTGAGACAGTTGCGCGACCATCTCAGCACGAGATGAAACCTCTAGCTTGCGAAACATCCGTTTTAAGGCTTGCTTCACAGAGTTTTCGGTAATCCAAAGGGTTGCACCGATTTGAGCATTGGTTAGCCCCTGTGCCACAAGTTCGGCAATTTGAATTTCGCGGGGTGCCAAACGGTGATGATTCACAGGATTGAATTGAGTCGATCGCAACTGTAGTGTTCCTAGCCTAGTTGATAGATGTAAGCAGAGAGCGCTCAGATCGACTAAGTCTTGAGCATTAAAAGCAGGAGATTCGCGATATCGCTTGAAATAAAGATTGCAAAGAATTCGCCATCATCGTTGCTGCAAAATGTCCCTGTTCGAGGACTAGGCGTGTTCATGAAATCATCTTAATCTAGGAACTTCTGACAAAGAAAATCCTGCTTCGGAGCAATACAGGGGCAACTGATTGGAGTGACTGCAAGTCAGCGTAATGCGAGTATACATAACAATCACCATGATGCTGTAGGTCAAAGCCAGCATTATCAGACCAACTTGCTGTTTGCGCTTCTGGAAAAGATTTAATCCCCAAATGCTTCCTGCTACTGCTCCGCAGATTGAACCCAATGGTAACAGGAAGACAGCCATGGTTAGGATTACCAGTCCCCCATAGGCTCCGCCTCCAACAATCCCTGGTGTAGACACTATCGGCAACATACAGATCAGCATAGTGCCGAAGAAGCAACCAACAATCGCAGGTAAAATTGTACGCTTAATGCGATGGCGAATTGCCCCAATGACTAAGCCGACAATAGTACCGATCGCAATTGCAATCAATGCACTCCAGAGCGAGCTACCAATCAAACTGGGCAAAATAACTTTCAAAATCAGGTCAAAGTTTAGAGCCGCCACAAAGGAAATGCCTCTGCACTTATTGAAAACTGATTGTTATGTACATTACACGTTGACATCCTCACCGCCCTTGAAGGACGGTGATTCCCAAACCAGGCTAACGCTTCGCTTCGCTAACACGATTTAGGTTTCTGTTTCTTTCCATTACTGGTTTTTCACAACTGCCCTTTAGACTCATGCCTATCAGGTCTTACGTTCGCTCCACAGACTATCACCGCAAGCCCTGCGGCGAGAATATTTTGTGCGGCATTAATATCTCGGTCGTGATGTGTCCCACAATCTGGACACGTCCATTCCCGAACATTAAGCGGCAATTTATCGACGATGTGACCGCAGTTTCCACAACGCTTAGAGCTGGGGAACCAACGGTCAATCTTCACCAGTGTCCGACCGTACCACTGGCACTTATACTCCAACTGGCGAATCAACTCACTCCAGCTTGCGTCGGCAATAGCTTGAGCAAACTTGTGGTTCTTCATCATGTTCTTCACAGCCAAATCCTCGACGGCAATCGTTTGGTTCTCACGTACCAGTCGAGTTGTCAGTTTGTGAAGGAGGTCTTTCCTGGAGTCAGCGATAGCTGCATGAATCCTGGCAACCTCAATTCTTGCTTTTTCCCTATTGCTAGAGCCTTTAACTCTACGACACAGCTTTTTTTGAGCTTGCCTCAACTTATAGCGAAGGCGTTTGAAGTGCTTAGGGTTAGCAATCTTCTCGCCATCACTGGTGGTAATCAGCGAGGTGATACCTGCATCAATCCCTACAGCTTTGTTGACTTCAGGCAGTGGTTTAACCGTATGGTCATCAACGAGCAAGGAGACAAACCATCTACCCGATGGCTCCACCCTTACCGTGACCGTAGAAGGTTCCAAACCTTCAGGAAGAGTGCGACTCCAACGGATTGGCAGGGGTTCTGTACATTTTGCCAACCACAACTGCCCGTTCTTCCACTTAAATGCAGCACGGGTAAATTCAGCGCTCCCCCCGTTCCGCTTCTTCTTGAAGTTGGGATACTTGGTTCGACCTGCCCAGAAGTTGGTAAACGCCTTTTGCAGGTTTCTCAACCCTTGTTGCAACGGAACGCTGCTGACTTCGTTGAGAAACTGCAAGTCTTCTTGCCTTTTCCATTCGGTCAGCATCCCCGATGTCTCTTTGTAATCAACACGCTCTTGCCGTTGATACCAAGATTCAGTACGAAAATGCAGTGCTTTGTTATAGACCAACCGCACACAGCCCAACGTTCGGCGCAAGAGTTGCTCTTGCTCCTGAGTTGGGGAAAAACGATAGCGGTAGGCGCGTTGAGTCATGTCTTACATTGTATCACATTCCGTGTAAAGCCGCCCTGGAAGGACGGGGTCTTAAACCCAATCTTTTGATAACACTGCATTGCAGCTGAGTGTCGATCGTCACTGGTTAGTCAGTAAGTAGCAACGGACTACTGATCGCTGACAAAAAATTTGGATGGGAATATGCACGTTGAATGCCGAGCGATTACTGCTCTCGTTCTTTATCAATGTCTCTCTGAACCTTCTGCCGCAGTTTAAGAGCTTGAGCGTGATTCGGCTGAATTTCCAGAGCTTTATCCAGAGCTTCGATCGCTTCATTGTAGCGTCCGAGATTCCACAATGCCTCGCCTTTCGTACTCCAAGCATCTGCAATATCTCGCTTAAGAGCGATCGCTTTATTCAAGGCGCGAATCGCCTCTTCAGAGCGACCAAACCCCTGAAGGCTTATCCCGTAACTCAGCCAGCCTTCAGTAAAATCCGGCTTGAGTTTAGTCGCTTTTTCGTAGAGTTGAAGGGCATCTAAATCTTCCTTTTGCTGGTCGAGAGCTTGACCTTTACTCCAAAACGCTTCTGCGTAGTCAGGATTGAGGTCTATAGCGTCATTGCAGGCGACGATCGCTTTGGCCGGTTGTTTGAGTTTGTTCAGGCTGTAGCAGCGACCCCAATAGGCTTTTGCCATATCTGACTGATTCAGGCTCGGTTTGCCATCGATCGCTTGGTCGAAGAGCAAAAGTGCTTGCTCGTATTGTCCTACTTTCCGCTGCTGCTCGGCTTGGCTGAGGAATTCTGTGGGCTTCGGTTTGGGAGTTGGGGTAGCTTTTACGATCGGGGTTCGAGTCGGACTGACGTTAGGTACACCGTCACGGTTGAGAAGCTGACGAGAGTTTTTCCAGGATTGTAAGCTTTCCATGACTCCCGCCGTAATACCGATGGCGGCTAAGATAGCCAGTACCGGCCAGAACTTAACCAACCATTGTTTGAGTATTCCTCGCGTCGTAATCGGTTGAGCTACGCTATCCCTGTCTGGGAAGTTGTGCTGTTGAGATAACGGTTCTGTGGTGTCATGGATACCCACTGGCATTGAAGTTTCTTCTAGGATTACTGCTTCTTTCAGCCAAATATTTGTGGGTTCTTGCTCCTCCTCTGCTTCTATTGATTGTTCTAATTCTTTGGTCGCCGTTGAGGAGGATAGTTCCTGCTTAGGAGTTGCTCCTACAGCATCAGATAGGGGTAGAGACTCCAGCCACCTATCGGGTAAGCTTTGCAATGCGTCTAAGGCTTCAACTGCCGTCGAGTAGCGATCGCGAAAGTCATACCGCACCATCTTGTCCAGAATATCAGCGAGTTCTGAACTGACATGAGGAGCGTGTTTTCGCCACTCGAGTTCACCCGTTTGAGGGTCTTCACTCAAGCGCGTTGGGTGAACTCCGGTTAAAGCCTGAATACCCAGCCGACCGACGGCATAGACATCGCTGCTAAAGCGGGGATTTCCAGCCAACTGTTCGTTGGGCATATAGCCTTTAGTGCCGATGGAAATCGTCATATTCGTCTCACCTGTTTCCAGGTCGAGATGAGCACTGACCTGCTTTACCGCACCAAAATCAATTAAGATAATTCGACCATCTGAGCGGCGGCGCAGCAAGTTAGGAGGCTTTAGGTCGCGATGGATGACATTTTGCTGATGGACGAATGCCAGCACCTGTAGGATGTCTTGGAGTAAGGCAATTACCTGAGACTCCAACCAAGGCTGTCCCACTACCAACTCCTTGGTTAGCGGTTCTCCCTCAATGTATTCCTGAGCTAGATAAAACTCCTCAGTTTCCTCAAAGTGTGCCAAGAGTCGGGGGATTTGGTCGTGGTTGCCCAGTATGTAGAGAACTTGAGCTTCCGTCTCAAAGAGCCGTCTCGCCATTTCCAGGGTAGTATCATCATTCGCCTGAGGTTTGAGCTGTTTGATTGCACATTCAGGATGTCCTGGTAAGTGCAGATCTTGGGCCAGAAATGTTTGACCAAAGCCACCCGATCCCAGTTCGCCAATGATTTTGTAGCGTCCGCCGATGGGAGTTGAGGGGTTAGTCTGTTGAGATAAGTGGCTCATCGTTGGAATTCGCCTAGAAAAACTTACTCACAAGCAGGCCTGACAGTTTAATTAATTTATAGTGAATGGTTTTCATTCGGAGAATGTTCCAGATGAAGCTCTCATTTCCCGTATCTTCAAAAATTAACTCACAAGTCCTAGACGGCACATCCAACTCGGTATATAAATTGACTCTCATTGTTAGGCCTCTACTGGTGTCTTCCCGCTTCGAGTTACCCTTTAGAAAACCATTGCGTCAGGCAACGATTAATTTCTGGATTTGGTCTGCCATTTTTCGAGATGCACCGTCGGCTGCCACCAACTCAATTGGTTCTGGACTGCTAGCACTCAGTCCTAGCTGCACCGCTCTTTTGATTTGCTCTAACTCCCAAATCGAACCTCTCGAAACAACTTCAGTGCCAGATCGAAGCACCTTCGGTGTTGCTTCGCTAACGCCAATTGTAATCTTTCCAGCACTACGGCAGACGATGGGCAGTACTGCTACCCCTACCGTGAGTTCCGCCAAGCGGAAGCCTTGGCATCTTTTATCCGAGTGATTCCAATCATCAGGTGGTGTCATAAGTGTAAAAACGTCGAGGTGGCGGAAAACCTACACTCTAGTGCCTGGGAATGAGCCGCACACACCTCTGACTAACGTCTGCCTTTCATCGTAGCTTACATACATTCAGCTAGAGGCTTTTTCGCTGGATTAGTAGTGAATTAAATAACCGATTACGTCTGTTGACTTGTCTTCCTATAGAGCTAAATTTTGTTGTTTACAGTGCATCTATGCAGCTAGAGGCTTTTTAAAATTTTCATAAATTCTTTATCTTTTAATCAACAACTCATAGGGATGCCAATCTTATTTACTGATGCAGTACTACCTTTCTCTCTTGAGATAGGTGGATAAGTCATTAGTTGTCATTAAACATGGAGTGTCAGTCTGAGCGATAGTTTGGTCACTGACAGAAGATAACTGGTCACTGTTAATAGAAATCTCAATTTTTATAGTAAGAGAGTTAGCATGGCACAAAAATATGGCCCTTGGACAATAAAAGAAAGGGATCGTAAGTACCAGGACTCGTTTATCGATGTCCGTGAAGACCAAGTTGTGCGACCTGACGGACAACCCGGTACGTATTCGACTGTGGTTATGAAACCGGGCGTTGCTATTCTGCCGATAGATAGCGATGGCTCTACAGGGACTGGCAAAGCCAATCGCACAGTCTATCTAGTCAGGCAATTCCGCTATGCTCTTGGAAAAGAGAGTCTTGAAGTTGTAAGCGGTGGGCTTGAGGAGAATGAACATCCATTTGAAGCGGCACAACGGGAAATTCACGAAGAACTTGGCATCAAGGCCAAGGAATGGAGCGAGTTAGGAGTTTTCGATATAGATACATCAATTGTTCACTGTCCCGTGCATCTATTTTTGGCAAGGCAATTAACCTTTAGAGAATCTCATCAAGAAGGTACAGAAACCATAGAAACAGTTCGTCTTTCACTCGATGAAGCCGTACAAATGGTGATGGATAGCAAAATTACACACGCACCAAGCTGCGTGCTGATTTTGAAAGCGTATAACGTCCTTGCTCAGTCTTAAACGACGTAAGGGCAGGACATGTCGTGCCCTTACCGTTGATATTTCATATCAGCCTATTACTGGTTGCTCTCGTCCAAGCGTTCGGGGTTCTCCACCCCAATTAACCGATTCCAAAGCCAATAGGGAACCTCAGTCTTAGGCACGTACCAGTTATTGGGTTCGGCTTCCATAACACCCATCGCGGTAAACTCTTGACGTGCTGGGTCTTTTAGGTTGATGTATTTCGCACCCTGTTCCAAGCGACTCCCTTGCGGTA
>DATNPT010000279.1:0-3168 GCA_036703075.1 Chroococcales cyanobacterium | reverse complement strand
TCCATCTGTTCCCGAGATTGTCCTCAACGTAAATTGGACAAGGCATTCCTTCAGCGGCTCAGAGGCGCTTAGAACAGATTGGCTTGTATCGGTCGGCACTTAATTATAGACAGCATGTCTTATTCAACTGCCTGAAGAAAGGCTCTGATCTTAAGAAAGATTCTACTGGGAAACAACAAAAAGATGAACTAAAATGCAAAACTTAACTTCTAAGCAGAATAGCTAGTAAAATCATTAGCTCTGAGACATCTCCTCAATTTTTCTTCTCTTGGTCAAGAGCGATCGCTAGTATAGAGGCAGAATCGTGGGGCTGTAGCTGGGTCAACCCGTTCTACTCGTCAACATTCGCCTAATACTTTGCATTCGTGCTTTTAGCCGTCAACTCCAGGACAATTCTCAATAAATTTGAGGAACTGGGGAGAGTGTCGTGTAAAGTCGTGTAAATTGTTGAATAATCTTTAAAATATGCCTTTAGATCCTTTAATTTGTGAACAAATCCCTGCTATGAACCAGGAGTCCTCCAAGCCTACACGAGGGCAGCTAGAACGATTACTTTCACAACAGCTCCAGGCTTTATACCGCGAGCAGTTAGGGCACCAGCCCAGTAAGGTGTCTTGCCAGCTGTTCGATGAAAAAGTAGCAATTATTGTTGAAAACTCAATTACCCCGCCAGAGCAACTGCTAGCAAATACTGGTCAAGTCGAGTTGGCCCAACAAGTTCGTGCCGACTTGGATAAGGCAATCCAACCTCAGCTCAAAGAAGTCATTGAGGGAGTCCTGAATGTCAATGTTCTTGACATCCTCAGCGATGCAACCATTGAAACGGGACGTACTGGCATTATTGCGGTTTTGGATGTTACTCCAGAAGTTCGCAACCCTGAGGCAGTTCCGAAAATTAAGAAATAGAGGCGGGTAAACGGATATAACGCTGGACGATCGCTTCGATCTCATCCAGCATATAAGGCTTAGTCAGGTAATCGTTACAGCCTGCTTGCAAGAGGCGATAGCGATCTTCTGGTCGAGCCAAGGCTGTCACCGCAACCACAGGGATTCTCCTGGTTTTTGGATCTTTCCTCAGACGAGACACCACTTCAGTGCCATCGATGTATGGGATAAGAATATCCAGCAAAATTAAATCGGGGTGACATCTTTGCGCGATGGATAGAGCGCTTTGACCATCAACGGCTGTGAGCAAGCAGCAGCCTAAAGGCTCCAATGCGTAAGCTATCAGCAGTAAGTTGTCTTCATCATCATCAACTGCCAATATTACTGGTCTTGTGGCGTTAGAGTGTTGACCGCAAACAACACTGCCAAGCTTCAGCTCACAATCAGGAAAAAGTGGCAAATTTTCCATGTTGTCCTCTGGAAATCCTCCAACGGTCCTCTCATCTCACTCTTACCTGCAAGAGTGGACAAGGCACTCCCCCAAGCGGCTGTACGGCGCTTGTGCTTAACTGGTCTGTCTTAAGATGCCAGGTTTTCAAGTCTTTGCTCTAGGTTCGGGAAAAAACTTTCCAAGCCAGCAGGTATTTGTTTATTTACTTTGCCATTCTAGAGTAAATCTAGAAGAAATTAAATAATTTTTTAAGAATATAGTCTTGACTAAACTTAATTCTTATGAATTTTTAAGAAAGTTTTACAAAGTCATTGCCCCAATCGTTCCTGAATCTCGTTGTAAAGCAAACTACACGTAACAGGCATAGAAAGTTAAGCGCACAGTAGACTGAAAAGGAATATAGCTATCCCCATATATAGAGTGGGGTAGGAGGTGAGGCTATGGGTATCGCCACAATTAACCCAGCAACCGGGGAAACGCTCAAAACATTTGAGCCATTGAATGACGAAGCCATTGAAGCGAAGTTAGCCCTGGCACAACAGAGGTTTGAGCAGTATCGCAAAACACCAATGAGTCAAAGAGCCGAATGGCTCAACAACGCGGCTGATATTCTGGAGCGCGACAAAGCCAGCTTCGGCAAGATTATGACGACAGAAATGGGCAAAACCCTCAAAAGCGCGATCGCAGAAGCCGAAAAGTGCGCTTTGGTTTGTCGTTACTACGCCGAACATGCGGCTGAGTTTCTCGCGGATGTTGCCGCATCCACCGATGCAACGCAGAGTTTCGTGCGTTACCAACCGCTAGGAATTGTCCTAGCCGTAATGCCTTGGAACTTCCCGTTTTGGCAGGTGTTTCGCTTTGCTGCACCCGCTCTGATGGCAGGCAATGTGGGCTTGCTCAAACACGCCTCGAATGTGCCGCAATGTGCTTTAGCCATTGAAGACATCTTCAGCCAAGCCGGATTTCCGGAAGGCGCGTTTCAAACATTATTGGTTGGTTCCGATCGCGTTGAAGCCATTATTAATGATGAGCGAGTTAAAGCCGCCACGCTGACGGGTAGTGAGTTTGCCGGTGCAAGTTTGGCAGCAGCAGCAGGAAAACAAATTAAAAAAACCGTACTAGAACTGGGTGGAAGCGATCCGTTTATTGTCTTAGAGAGTGCCGATTTAGAGGCAGCCGCCTCAACCGCCGTAACAGCTCGCCTGCTCAATAACGGTCAATCTTGCATTGCTGCAAAACGATTTATTGTTGCAGATGCAATTGCGGATGAATTTGAGAAACGCCTGGTCGAAAAATACCAGGTGTTGAAAGTCGGCGATCCTATGGATGAAAACACTGATATTGGACCGTTGGCGACTCCAGGCATCCTCGATGATTTAGACCAGCAAGTGCGAGCTTGCATCGAAAAAGGAGCTAAAGTTCTCGTAGGTGGAAAGCCTCTCTCCGACCGCCCCGGTAACTTCTATCTACCCACCATTCTGAGCGACTTTCCACCTGGAACGCCTGCCGACCAAGAGGAATTTTTCGGTCCAGTGGCACTACTGTTTCGCGTTAGTAACATTGACGCTGCCATCAGCCGAGCGAATGACATACCTTTTGGGCTAGGGGCGAGTGCCTGGACAAGCGATCCGGAAGAAGCCGATCGCTTGATTGACGAACTAGAAGCTGGTGCCGTCTTCATTAATGGTTTGGTCAAATCCGATCCACGTCTACCGTTTGGTGGCATTAAGCGTTCCGGGTATGGACGAGAATTAGGAATCCAAGGCATCCACGAATTTGTCAATATCAAAACCGTCTGGATTAAGTAAACTCAATAACTCACTTTTTCAGAA
>DATNPT010000573.1:0-9686 GCA_036703075.1 Chroococcales cyanobacterium | reverse complement strand
AATTGTCCGACTAGCTGGAGAGGAGATCGAGCGTTTGGACTGGAAAATATTAACGGCTTGCCTACAGGATATGGAGCCTGCCTTTCAAATCTTCTATCCCTATCGGCACGTTCGCAAAGTAACGATTTTCGGTTCAGCACGCATTGCTCCCGATACTCCTGAATATAAGCTAGCTGCGGAGTTTGCCCACTATTTGACCCAGCAAGGATTTATGGTGATAACAGGTGCTGGGGGTGGCATTATGGAAGCAGGCAATAAAGGTGCCGGACCCGAAAATTCGTTTGGTCTAAATATTCGGTTACCGTTCGAGCAGGGGGCAAATGAGTTTATTGAAGGCGACCCCAAGCTAATTGATTTTAAGTATTTCTTTACGCGCAAGCTCTTTTTTCTGAAAGAGAGCGATGCGATCGCTCTTTTTCCAGGTGGTTTCGGGACTCAGGATGAAGCGTTTGAGTGCCTTACCCTTTGCCAAACGGGGCGATCGGGGCCGATACCTGTCGTGTTAGTTGATAAACCAGGCGGCACGTACTGGCAAGAATGGGATGCCTATGTTCACAAGCATCTGATCGAACGCGGATTAATTAGTCCAGAAGATTCAAGCCTTTATACAGTTACAGACAATTTAGACGTTGCTTACGAAGCGATCGATAGCTTTTACCGACTCTATCACTCCAGTCGCTACGTTGGCGATCGCTTTGTGATTCGCCTCAAATCTGAGTTGTCCGATGCCTTAGTCGATCAGCTGAATGTAGATTTTAGCGATCTTTTAGTTAAGGGACAGATTGAGAAAAGCCAACGCTTAGCTGAAGAAACACTAGATGAAACCGCCGATTTACCGCGCCTAGTGTTTTACTTCAATCAACGAGATTTCGGGCGTCTCTACCAACTACTGGCTACCATTAGTCGGATGGGTGCTTCCTATCCTGAGGCAACGCATCCAGAACTCAAGTAGACGAGAACTGGACGGTTACAACTTCCCCAACACGAATAGCACTGACTTAAGTGAAAAGAAGTGGTTCTTTGGGAAAAACCAAGATTGGGCAATCTCCCCACTAACACGCTCGCACAGGCTGTCTCCTCGACCTTGTGGCATACTCTAACTTCTGTCTTGAGTCAGACGGGTCTGAATCGCTATAAGTGTTAACTTTAGTTAAAGCTTAATACTCGTAGCACTTCAGAGGAAGGATACAAATCGATGACTAGTTACCAACAGCCTAGAAACTGGTACGAGAAAAAACGGTTCATTGTTCCGGCATTTGTGGCGTTTTTACCGTTGGGCATTGTCATGGCAACTGCCAGCAACTGGATAATGACGTACTTCCATGATTCAGAACCCACATTTGAGTAAGAAAGAATTAAATTACAGTGTTCTTTAGCGCTCGATTCATCGCGTTCTCCAAGTTGGGCTAAAAGAATTCGCTGTGTGACTGGTAGTAAGGTTTGAGCCTGAGTCTTCACGATGAAGTGACACGTCTTAGTCCTTAACCAACCAAAAATCGAGCTTGTGACTGATATCGCTCAGCGCTCTAGACTTTCGTTGAGGTGAAGAAAGCTTTCTTAACTAAAGAAACTTTACAGTGTTAATTTCCACTTCGCTCGCTAATCTAATGGCAGCAGAATTTTAAACTCTGTACCTACCTCCGGTACAGAACTCATCATCAACTCTCCACTATGTTTTTTAGTGACAATTTGATGGCTTATCGCTAAACCTAAGCCAGTTCCCTTTCCTACCGGCTTGGTTGTGAAGAACGTTTCAAAGACGTGTTCTTGAATTTCTGCTGGTATCCCAGACCCATTATCAGCGATGCATACTGATACGCGATCGCTATCTGTTCGTTCCAATAAGTCCGTGCTGATGACAATCTGAGGTTGCCAGCTTTTTGAAACAGTGGCTGGCTCACCTAGTTTATCGACTAGAGCATCGATCGCATTACTAATAATATTCATAAACACCTGACTTAACTGACCGGAGTAGCAATTCACTAGCGGCAGCTCCCCATAATTTTTAATAACTTGAATACCGGCTTTATTAAGTCGATTGTTTAAAATTATTAAAGTACTTTCTATACATTCATGGATATCGACTAGCTGACGCTTTGATTCATTCAGATGAGAGAAATACTGCAACCCCCCAACGATTTTTGTTAAGCGATCGGCTCCTGTTTGCATACTTTGAAGGATTTTAGGTAAGTCTTCTAGGATAAAATCTAAATCACACTCTTGTTTGAGCTGAGCCAGACTATCAGATATATCAGGTGCCTCTAATTCATAAGCAGACAAAATTTGAATTAACTTCTGACAGTAGCTCGTTAGAAAGTCAAAATTACAGGTAATGCAACCCACTGGATTTTTAATCTCATGGGCGATACTCGCAATCATTTGTCCCAGACTTGCCATCTTTTCAGTTTGAACCATCTGGGCTTGAGTTTGCTCATCGAGTAGCTGAGTTGTCAGTGCATGAATTTGCGATTGAGCGACTAGCAACTGATGCACGTCTAGTATGCGGTAAGCTCCTGCCTCTAGCTCTACCACAATGGGTTCATAGAGCATCTGAGCTGGACGCTGTAAGGAACGACGAGCGGCTTCAACAATTGGCATATCACCTTGGAGCTTCAAAATGTCAGCACTCACAAAGCGATACAGGGAATAGAGAGGGCGTTTCAAAAACAGTTCCAGTCCATAGGGGCGGCTCATCTGTTCCAAAAAGTGCCGTCGGGAAATCATTCCCCCAAAATCCCCTTGTTCAATTAAAATCACTCCCGGTAAGAGTGGATTAGTTTGGAAGGTTTGAGCGACTTCCTTAGCTGGATGACAGGTTTCAATTTGAAAATCATAGAGAGACAACTCTTTAATTGTTGACTCTCGACTCAAACGCTGCATCCGATCGGGGGGAGAGACTGATAGCTTTGCAGACGGCTCCTTTAAGGTCAACATAAAAACAAATGATAGACATCATCTAGATAGGAATGGACTAACTCTAACCTTCAATTTAGCATTCAAACTTAATATTTCAAGATTTGAAATTACTAAAATATTTTGAGAAGTTATGTTTTACAAAACTCAATTAGATTAACTCTACGTTAACTGTTAGTTAATTGTAGTTAGATTTTTTATTGAACATTAATCAAGAATTACAGCCTTGAGCTATGCCAAGAATTTGAGTCAGTTTCTACCGTCTAAATTGTAACTAAGCCAAAAGCAATTTTGGAATGATGCCATTAGAATTTCGTAATTTTGTCCCTCATAACGCAGAATCTACCGCTGTAAAGAGTATTACTAGCACTACCTTCGCTTTAGCAGCCGACGAGGAGCTAAATTCAACTAATTACGATGCACCGAGTTACGAGTAATCTTTATAAGTGAAAACGGGAGTAACCACAGGAGGATTGCCCCTACAAGTGCCGTTCGTGCGTAAGTCCTGAACCTCTAGAGTTTTATGCGATGCGATCGCATAACATTAGACGCCAATGAACTGTCGCTCACAACCAAGGAATGAAAATTTCCCTTGGCGTCCGCATGCCTCGTGTCTATGATTAATTGAGACTTTCCAGTCGCACAGCAACCAGCAGCCTCCTGCACCGAAACCTACTCAGTTTTTGCTACAAGGCAACGCCACAGATTTGCCTAGCACTGTTTGACTGTACTCAGTGGCTGTTGTTCACCTGAGTTAGGACAAGATTTAACCTGAAATATTTTGAGTCGTCTTAAAGAGTTTGCTCTAGACATTGGATGGGGCAAGACGTAATTTTTCATCGCACCACCTCCTCCCGAAAGAGGCAGTCTGAAGCAAGTCTTTAATTGCTACTATACACTACCGGTTCTTAGGAAATGAGGGTTGCCACACCCGATCGCAACTTTTGTCCAACCATCCCTGTCAAGAAGTAGATCGATTGAAGGGCTATCCCCTTTAGCTGAGACAGGGGTGATGCATGCGATCGCTCATCGTCAACCGTTTCCCCCATTACCTATTATCCATTCCCAAGTCCCCATACCCCTTCCCCACAAGTATCCCGCTTAAACTGGGTAGCCGTTGAATAAATAGTATGACCATTCTTTTTCGATAGAATGACCCTGGCTGCGCCATTACTGGGAAAAAATTATTTTGACAAGCGAAACGCATGAATCAGCTCAACAACGCCTTTACTCTCTTCTTAAGCTTGCTGGTCGAGGCACTCCCTTTCTTGCTGCTAGGGGTTTTGCTTTCTGGCTTGTTGCTGTTGTTTGTAGACGAGCGCAAGCTGATTGCCGTGCTGCCTCGTAACCCATTGCTTGGGGCGATTGTTGGCAGTTGTATAGGCTTTTTATTCCCGGTATGTGAGTGTGGCAACGTTCCCGTGGCACGGCGTTTGCTAACTCAGGGAGTACCCACCCCAGTTGCGATCGGATTTTTGCTAGCAGCCCCAACGATTAATCCCATTGTCATTTGGTCAACTTGGGTAGCATTTCGCGACCAGCCGGAAATTGTAGTATTGCGGGTATTATTTTCTCTAGGAATAGCTGTTTTCATCGCCTGTGTTTTCAGCGTGCAAAAAGATTTGCGCCCTCTGCTCCAACCTGCCGTAACGCGCTCTATTATGCGGGCAAAGAGTGACGGTAAAGGTAAGCCGTTTCCTAGCCAAAACGATGAACTATCGCCTTTGTTGCAATCGGGTTCTTTTTTACTCGGTCAAGACGGAGGTCCGTTGCGGATGGATGCGACTGTCCTCCAGGAATCTTTAGCAGCTACCAACGCTACTAAACCATTGCGCGAACGAATTCGCTTGCTGTTAGAAAATACAATTCAAGAGTTACGCGAGTTAGGTGGTGTTTTGGTGTTGGGCAGCGCGATTGCTGCAATCATTCAAGTTTCTGTCCCTCGTGAAGTTATCCTTAATTTGGGGCAGGGTCCAGTCACCTCGATTGTGGCAATGATGATATTGGGTGGCATCGTGTCTATCTGTTCGACCGTAGATTCCTTCTTTGCCCTCGCCTTTGCCTCAACGTTTACCAGTGGCTCTTTATTAGCCTTTCTCGTGTTTGGCCCGATGATTGACCTCAAAGCGATCGGCTTAATGTTATCGGTATTTAAAACGCGATCGATTGTTTACATCTTTATCCTGGTCACGCAGTTAACATTTTTGTTGACCTTGTTTATCAATCTGCACATTAGCTAATCGTTAGCAACTCCTCAAAAAGTCTATAGTCGTCGCTCTTGGTTCATCCAACGTAATCTATGAGTTCCGCTCAAAACTTAGGCCGCTCTCGCAGGCAACGCCCGAATCTTAAAAACTTTTTCTTCTCTTTTTTGGATATCGTCGCACTTGGAGCTTGGGGTGTTTTATTAGTCAAGTACTGGGTCAGTAATCAGTTAAGTTTATTGATTCATCCCAATTACTTCGGACTAGTTGTCGTTACTGGTTTTGTCCTCTTGATGCTGGCGGCTGTCAAGCTGTTTCAACTGTTCTTTCAGGTGCGCCAACGGGTATCGAGAAATGTTTCTACGACACCCGTGGCTCAACACGTTAGCTTGCTTCCTCCTGGGTGGAGTAATGCATTGCTACTCGCGACAGCTATTTTAGGGTTGTCCGTGCAGCCGAAGGTATTTAATAGTCAGACTGCTATCCAGCGAGGCGTTACCGAATCAACGATTTTGACACGGGCGCAACCCCAGTCCTTCCGCAGTGCCAGCAAGCCCGAAGATCGATCGCTAATTGATTGGGTAAGGACGCTCAATGTTTATCCCGAACCCGATGCTTATACGGGTCAAGCAGTCAAAGTCAAAGGCTTTGTGGTTCATCCACCAGACTTAGCATCTCAATATTTATTAATCTCTCGCTTTGTGATTACTTGCTGTGCGGCTGATGCCTATCCCGTTGGACTACCCGTAAAACTCGCTAAACTGAACAAAAATCGCGATGCCTATCCCGTGGATAGCTGGTTTGAAGTGAAAGGTCAAATGATTACCGAATCCCTCAATGGCAAGCGTCAGTTAGTCATTGATGCAAGTTCGCTTTCAAAAATTCCTGAACCAGCTAATCCCTACTACTACTAGCCATCTATGCCTTGTAACTGTCCCAAAGCACGCGATAGAGTTGAATAGGCTCGTCTTTTCCCTTGACATAAGCCGGAGGAATTTGTTCAACGGATAGCCAGCGATCGCTTTTCGTCTCAGCATTCGCTATTTTCACTTGCCATCTCGACACGGTATCTACAGAGTCCGATGTTGGTGCTTCAATTGGGTAACTCTCACCCAATCGATTAAGCGTAGTTTGAGAAATCAGGATTTCACCCGCTTGGGCAGTACTACAGATGCGACTGGCTACATTAACCGTGTCACCGATGGTTGCGTATTGAATCAGCTTTTGGGAGCCAATATTTCCTGCTGCCACCATTCCCGTGTTGAGTCCGATGTGAATTTGAATTTGTAAATCGCGCTTCTCAATCCACTGCTCGTTGAGGTGGCAAACAGCCTGCTGCATAGCAATCGCGGCTTGAACGGCTCGGCAAGCATCATCATCTCGTCGATACGGCGCACCCCAAACAGCTAGCAAGGCATCCCCAATATATTTTTCCAGGGTGCCTTCGTAGGGAAACACAATCTCTTCTACCATCACCCTAAAGTAGTCATTGAGCATCTCAATCACTTGGCGAGGTTCCATCATAGAAGAGAGTTGCGTGAAGCGGCTGATATCTGCAAACAGCGCTGTCACCTCGGTATCAACAATTTCTAAATTGCCTTCTTCCTTAAGCTTTCTACTCACCGCTTGGGGGAAGAAACGCTCTAGTTTCGTCCGCATCACCGCTTCGGTTTGTATCTTATTGTAGAGATGCGTGTTTTCAATCGCGATCGCGGCTTGGTTGCCCAGACCTGTGATGAATTCTAAATCTTCCTGGGAGTAAACATTGGCTCGGGAAAGATTGTCGGCATACAATACCCCAATAACCTCCTCTCTTGGTTTGAGAGGGACACACATTGAGGCATGAATTTCTTGCACGAGAATTGAATTAGCCTCATGAAATCGCCGATCGCTCGCCGCATCAGCTATTAAAACAGCATCTCCATTTTGATAGACCAAATTGGTAATTGTCGTACTGTAGAACTGCTCGTTACTGGATATTCCTGGTCGGAACTTCACAGCCTTTTGTTCGAGTTCGCCTGTTTCTTCCTGAACTAAGAGAATGACCGCTCGATCCACATTCATAATCTCGAACAGCAAATCGAGAATTTTCACTAACAAGCGATCGGGTTCTTCTGGAGAGGAAAGTTGCTTGCTCACCTCCAAGAGAATTTTTAACTTGTCTACGGCACGTTGGTCGGTATCTTTTTGCCGCAGTCTGAGAGCTGAACCTTGATGACCGGAATGGCGCTCGTCGAGTAAATCTTGGATAACTACGCGGGTTTCGTTGGGTGAGAAACGTCTGACAATTGATAAATCGGAGCCTTCATCTGATAAATCGGAGCCTTCATCATCTTGGAACTCCACGGGCGTCTCATTGTTCAGTGTTTGCACAAACTTAAACACGACACTTCCGCAACGGATCGAGTCTCCCTCCTTGAGTTCGCACTGCTCGATCTGTATTTCATTGACGAAGGTATGATTCAGGCTATTCAAATCCTTAAGAAGCACACGTTCATCGGTTAATACGAGCTGAGCGTGATGACGCGAAAGACTTTTGTGGAGTACGATGATGCTGTTATTAATCTCCCGCCCGATCGTGTTTAAACCAAATCTCAGTTCGTGAATTTCTGGGTCAGATGCCTCTGGGTTTTGGATTAAATACGGCACGCCCTAACCTCTCTTACTACTGCCGTCATTGCACTCGTTGCATAGTTTGGCTTACCTGAGACCATTATGGCAAGGAATTTAGACCTTAGTTTAGGCTAGCTGGTAGTAAGACGAGATTCCGATACATCTTTTTCAAGTCCAGATAAGGGGGGAGATTTGAGCTTGCAAGTTTTAGAAAACCTTTTTGTGTCAGGAGGGTTTATTCCTCATGGGCATTGTTACCTCTGGAAGTCAGAGTTGGTGGGACTGCATATTGCCTCTGATGCTCTGATTGCGATCGCTTATTACTCAATTCCCATCACCTTGATCTATTTCGTCCGCAAGCGCGGGGATTTGCCCTTTAATTGGATTGTTTGGCTGTTTGGGGCATTTATCATTGCTTGCGGCACGACTCATCTCCTCGAAATTTGGACGCTCTGGCATCCAGTCTATTGGCTATCTGGATTTATCAAAGCCATAACCGCTTTGGTTTCGATGTACACCGCACTAGCACTCATCCCTTTAGTTCCTAAAGCACTTGCGCTTCCCAGTGCAGCTCAGTTAGAAAAAGCCAACCTGGAACTGGAACGCGAAATTACCGAACGAAAGCTGGTGGAAAAGGCACTCCTCCACAGCGAAGAACGCTTTCGGCATGCATTTGACTATGCCGCGATTGGTATGGCACTCGTTGCCGTAGATGGTCGTTGGCTACAAGTCAATCGCTCCCTCTGTGAGATTGTTGGTTACTCAGAACAGGAATTGTTAGCGACAAATTTCCAAGCTCTCACTCATCCCGATGACCTGGATACCGACCTCGACTACGTAAACCAATTACTCAGTGGTGAGATTCGTCACTACCAGATGGAGAAGCGGTACCTCCATAAGCTGGGGCATTCCGTATCGATTCTCTTGAGCGGTTCTTTGGTACGCGATGCTCAAGGTCAACCCCTGTACTTTATTGGTGAGATTCAAGATATCACCGAGCGCAAACAAGCCGAGGCCGCGTTACGACAGTCTGAGGAACGTTACCTCGCCATCCTCGAACAGCAGACAGAACTGATTTGTCGCTTCCAACCCGATGGCACAATCACATTCGTGAATGAAGCCTACTGCCGCTATTTCGGGAAAACGCGAGAAGAATTGATCGGGACAAGTTACGAACCGATCGTTTTCGAGGACGATCTGGAAAAGATTGAGCAACTCCTAAACACCCTGAACCTAGAAAATCCCGTAGTCACCATCGAGAATCGGGTGGTTGTCAATGGAGAAGTGCGCTGGACGCAGTGGAATAACCGAGCAATATTTGACGAACAAGGTCGCTGCGTCAAGTGCCAAGCCGTAGGGCGGGACATCACCGAGCGTAAGCAAATAGAAGAGGCACTTCGCGAAAGCGAGCGGCGATTTCGGGCAATTTTTAACAATACTTTCCAGTTTACTGGACTGATGGCACCGGATGGCACGCTGCTCGAAGCAAACCAGACAGCATTGGATTTTGCGGGTATTCAGCAGTGCGATACTGTGGGAAAACCGTTTTGGGAAACTTACTGGTGGACGATCTCTCCACAAACCCAGCAGGAGTTAAAGCAAGCGATCGCTAGGGCTGTATGCGGTGAGTTTATGCGTTATGAAGTTGATGTGAGAGGGGCGGGAGATAGCGTAGCGACGATTGATTTCTCCATCAAGCCTGTCCGAGATGACGCGGGAGACGTTGTCCTTCTGATTCCCGAAGGGCGCGATATTAGCGATCGCAAACGAGCCGAGACTGAACGCCAAAAGGCAGAGGAGAAAATTAAAGCATCGCTCCGAGAAAAAGAAGTGTTGTTGGCAGAAATTCACCATCGAGTGAAAAACAATTTGCACATCATTTCCAATCTGCTCTACCTACAAGTCAATCGAACCAAAGACGAAAAAGTCCGGGAAGTTCTCCAAGACAGTAGAAAT
>DATNPT010000220.1:0-19076 GCA_036703075.1 Chroococcales cyanobacterium | reverse complement strand
GCTACAACAGTGACTCAAGCTATCAATAGCGGTGCAGATGGGTTATTTATTGTTAGCCATGTCGATCGCTTAGAATCTGCGATCGAGGTAGCTAAAGCAAATCAAGGCAAACTCGCCCTATTTAGCAGCCCAACAATGTATACCGTTAAAACGTTAGAAGCCGGACAGCAATCCGTCAAGGGATTAGTCCTCGTCGCACCTTGGCATCCCCAACTCAATCCGTCTTTTGCAAACAAGATGACTCAACGGTGGCACGGTAAAGTCAGTTGGCGTACAGCTACCGCTTATGACGCTACCCAGGCAATGATTGCAGGCTTAAAGCAGAGTCAGCAGCGCGATGGTTTACAGCAAGCGTTACACAGTTCGGGGTTCACCGTTGAGGGTGGCAGTGGTGCTGTAAAATTTGCCTCCAGTGGCGATCGCATCAGTCAGCCCGTCATTATCCAAGTTCAGTCGAGTGGTGTTGGTTACGACTTCGTGATGCTACCGACAACCAACTCCCCGCAAGTTAATTAAACACAGCCGAAATTGACCACAAGCACCCTGTCTGACGTTTAAATAATCGTGAGACAAAGGAGTTCAACCTAATGTTAGTTGGAAACCCAGTTTTGTCTGCCCTAGACCAAACCTTCTCCTCAAAGCTACAAGAGCTTGACTTGGAACCAATCAAAAAGCAACTCATGCAATCCGGGTGGACTCGCCAGCAAACAACATGGGCGATTAACCGCTACAAAATGTTTTTATCTGTTGTCTACCTGCATCCCCATACTCCGCTTGTCCCGACTCAGGAAATCGACATTGTCTGGCATTGCCATATTTTGCATACCCGCAAGTATTTTCAGGATTGCCAGATGCTGTTCGGTCGTTTCATTCACCATGAACCTGATTTTCAGGCGTCGCGTCAGGCAGAGCAACTTGCGTTGGATGCTGCTTTTGCTCAGACTACGGCACTCCTCGTGCAGTACTTTGGTGAAGCGGCGTTAGACGATGCGAAGTTGGAGCCGTCTGACAGAAGCAAACGAGCCGAGCATCAGCCTCCACTACAGAAATTGTGCGAAAAGGGGTACCTACGCCTCCAGCGTAGCGCCTGTGGCAGACCAAACAGCAACCTACAAGCTTGTTGAGTAGGTAATACCGTAGGTAGTTCGCTAAGACCAAAACAACAATCGAAGGATTGCAGCCCATAATCGCAGCCGCAGACTTGGGTGGTGAAATTGAATCGAGGCGTTAGGGTAGTCACAGCCCATGTCAGCCCAATAAGAAGGCAGGCTATCCTCTTGAGCAGCGGCGTTCAAATCGTCATACTCCCACCGTTTAATCGGCTGGTAGGGATTGGAAACAATAGCAACGATTGTGCTATCAGCCCAGATTTTGTAGACGTACAGGGTGCCATAGTCGATTTTGAACGTGGTGTCAGGCGTCGCTAAGCTGAATAAATCGATCATTGGTTGAGGGGCGAAATAGAGAATCGGAACTCAGATGTATTACTGACTTGCCAACAAAAAACCCACTCTCTGGTGAGTGGGGTAGGAGCAAGTTACTTTACTCTCTTAGTGTTCCCGGTTGGCAATACAAAAGAATCAACAGCCGGAAATCGCGATCGCACGCTCCGAGCCACCCATCAAACACGGCTGCCAAGTCCGTCCGCGTCACAAAGGCTGATTTTTCAGTAAAAGCCTCATTTGCAGTCATGCTCGTAACGTCTAAGGTTGAGTCATGAACGGCTTATCGCTACTGCACGAAGGAATGATTGTCCATGAAACGAAAAAACTCAAACCGGGTTTTAGCTGAAATTCCCCTACTATCACTATCGATATTGGCGCTAACTGTTGCTCCTGCTGCTCTAGCTACTACAGTCACTCGCGACACCCCTCAAGCCTCTCAACGTCTCATTGCTCAACAAGTAACCTGCCGTGTAGTCAACATTCAAACCGGCCAATTGGCTGTGCGTGTCTCTCCCAATGGCAAATCGAGAGCGGGTTTGGATAATGGAAATACCGTGGCATTGGTCAGAGGAGGTTCCGCACCTTGGACTTATGTTCGCGTGATTGATGGTCCTAACAGAACAGTCAATGGCTTAGAAGGTTGGGTCAATTCCAATTACTTATCCTGTGGTGAAACGAGTGCGTCTGCGCGAGGGGCTTGCAATGTAGTCAACATTCGTTCAGGGCAACTCGCTCTACGCTCTACTCCTAATGGCGAGTCCAAGGCTGGTTTGAATAATGGAAATGTTGTCAGGCGGATTAAAGACGGTTCCGCACCGTGGGTTTACGTGCGCGTCCTACAGGGGCCCAACAATCGAGTGAATGGCTTAGAAGGGTGGGTGAATTCTGATTACCTATCCTGTTATGACTAGCTGAACGGATTGAGTCAGGCGCTACTACTAGATTGACGGCTGAAACATCAATCCTTCAATCAGTGACCAGGTTTGGAATTGTCCACTCGTTCATAACCTGCTAATTTTGTCAAGAGTATTCTATTGCTTGTCCCGCGACGTCTCGACTCGCAAACTCGCGAAAGAAAAACTGATTCTCAATTTTTGCGGATAAAGCAAGAAATGGGCTGATTAAAAGACATAAGTGCTCTTTCATAGTGCCCTCAGCTGGATAGCTGGGGGTTTTTTATTCCAGTGTTGGTTGAAAAGTAATTGCCCTAACATCCTAGCGTTACCTAAGTATGGGATAATCCTGTTTTGCTAAGCAATTAGCCTACATCTACTGGATTTTGGGACGGGGGTAATTGCAGGGGATTGCCTCTACATGTTTCTTGACAAAGGTTAATAACGCAGTCGCTAAATCAAACACTTTTTGACAAGAAGCACTCACCAGCCGGTTTCCGCTACTCTAAAGATAGAGTCTTATCGGTAATTGCAAAAATTTTGGTGCTTAATAGTGTTCGGCACAATCATTTTCCAGTGCAGCCGTAGTAGGGTTGAGTAAAAAAACGTTTTCATTAGGGAAAACTAGCGTGGACGCGGGCAATCAACAACGAATCTTAGGGTATTTCATTGAAGAAGCCAAAGAACACCTCGACACCCTCGAAACAGGATTACTAAATCTGCGCTCTGTCGCCAAAGACACCGAACGAGTGAATGAAATGTTTCGCGCTGCCCACTCGGTCAAGGGAGGTGCAGCAATGCTGGGCTTTTCTAGTATTCAAAAGACAGCCCACCGCTTAGAGGATGCGTTTAAGGTTCTCAAAGAACAGGACATCAAAGTTGACCAGAAGCTGGAGACGTTGTTTTTAGAGGGATACGACACTCTAAAAGACTTGATCGAACAGCTACAAGGGCCGTTTGGTCTTCGAGAGGAAGAGGCCGAAAAACGGATGCAGGCTTCAGAACCGGAGTTCGCCAAATTGCAGAGTTACATTAACCAACTGGCGAGTGGTGCCCAAGAAGCCGCCGATCCCACTCCTGCAAGGTCTCCGGCGAAGCCTTCTGCTGACTTTTCACCTCAGGTGATGAATGTCCTCAAACAAATGTTGCAGTTGTTTAAACAACAAGAGACACCAGACAACCGCCAAAAACTTCAGACGCACTGCAAACGGTTAGCTCAACTGGGGGCAGGGAATAAACCCTGGCAAGGGATAGTCCAGGTGACGTATAAAGCGATCGCAAATCCGAAAAATTCATTTGCGACGCTAGCACCAGTGGCGATTAAAGAACTCAAGCAGGCGAGCGACCAATTGCAAGCGGGGAAAGGGAATCAATTAGCTCCTAGTCCAGCGTTACAGCAACTCGCTGGTGCTGCGCCAACGGCAGCTACTCCAGCTACCCCGAAAGCAAAACCAGCAGAAGCGAAGAAAGAAAAACCAGCTGCCGCAAC
The DNA here is from genome assembly GCA_036703075.1 of Chroococcales cyanobacterium. Taxonomy (GTDB): domain Bacteria; phylum Cyanobacteriota; class Cyanobacteriia; order Cyanobacteriales; family Coleofasciculaceae; genus DATNPC01. The sequence continues at coordinate 15,249 of DATNPT010000220.1, read as the reverse complement.
TCCGGCTACCAGTACTAACGCTAAACAGATAACTCTGACACTGGAACCCAAAGCCGCTGCCAAGCAAATCGTGCAATCGTTCGAGCGCCCCCAGCTATTGCAGTTGGTGAAATTGCTCGTTCAGGCAACTCGCAGCTAGATGCGATCGCGTCTAGTCTGCAATCGCGCTAAAAAACATCTTGGTCTAGTAGGGCTTCCACTGACCCCAGATGCTTTGTGTCAGAATTCAAGTAACCTCCACTCTCGCGATCGGTCAAAGCCGATACCGTTCTCGGTAGGGATTGACCTAAGTGAAGCGATCGCGAGAGTAGTGTTGCAAGCCGCTCGTTCCTCCTCCTTGTAGAAGCTACCCATGCAATCAAGTACTCTACTGCTTTCCAAAGAACTGCCCACTCTACAATACACCTCGACCACAGAGCGATTCGACCCAACCTGGGAAGCTCCTTTAGCAACTCTGTTGGGATTAGGACGTGCTGCTGGTGCTGACTTTGTTGAATTCTTCTTAGAGCGCGTCAACTATATCAGCTCTTTAGCAGAAGACGACACAATTACCAGTATTTCACCGCGCCTGTCCACGGGTGCTGGTGTCAGAGTCTTTCGTGGGTTAGCCGATTGCTACGTCAGCACCAACGATTTGTCATTTTCCGGGCTGAAAGCGGCTTTAGAAAAAGGACTCTCCATTCTGGGATTACAACTCCCCACCGCTAACGCATTTATTCCTGAAATCAATTTAGAGCCACTGAGAGACTACGCCACCCTCAGAGGTAAAGATACTTGGCTGGCCGAATGTAGCTCGATGCGAGAAATGGGAGAAATCCTCCTCGCAGCGAATGCCCAGCTTCAACTCAAAGCCAGTCACATTCAATCGAGACGGGCAACCTATTTCAGAGATTGGCAAGAAGTCTTAGTGGCCGCCAGTGATGGCACCTTTGCCCGTGACATTCGCCTGACTCAATCGGTAGGCTACAGCCTCCTTTGCGCGGATGGTGCTAATCGTTCCTCAATCAATCAGCGTGTTGGAAGCACCAGCAACGCAGCCTTTTTGCGGACTTGGGACTATCAATCCGATGCCGAAGACGTAGCCGAATCAGCCGGAAAGATGCTCTATGCGGACTACGTAGAATCGGGCACGTACCCCATTATCATGGCCAACAAATTTGGTGGAGTCATCTTCCACGAAGCTTGCGGGCATCTGTTGGAAACTACTCAGATTGAGAACAGCACCTCCCCCTTCTCCGACAAAAAAGGTGAAAAGATTGCCCATGAAAGTTTAACAGCATGGGATGAAGGGCGATCGGATCGAGCGTTCGGGACGATTGACATGGACGACGAGGGCATGCCCGCTCAACGAACCTTGTTGATTGAAAAAGGCATTCTCAAAAACTTCATCGCCGATCGAGCGGGTTCCCTACGCACCGGACACCCCAGAACGGGAAGCGGGCGTCGCCAAAATTATACCTTCGCGGCGGCTTCTCGGATGCGAAATACCTACATCGCACCTGGAGAGTATGCCCTCGAAGACTTATTCGCCTCCATCGATAAAGGCATTTACTGCAAAAAGATGGGAGGTGGCAGCGTCGGTGCTACCGGCCAGTTTAACTTTGGCGTCGATGAAGCTTACCTGATTGAGAATGGCAAAATTACCAAGCCACTTAAAGGTGCGACACTCATCGGTGATGCCAGAGAAATCATGAATAAGATTTCCATGTGTTCTCAAGACTTGGGACTAGCGGCAGGTTTTTGCGGTTCTGTGAGTGGCAGTGTTTATGTCACTGTCGGACAGCCACACATCAAAGTCGATTCCATTACGGTAGGTGGACGTTAGAGTCTCTATTCCTTGGAGCTTCTCGTTGAGAGGATGTCTGAGCCGTTACTTTTGCCACGCCCGATCGTTGAAGAGTCGCGTAAATTTCCCTTAAAGATGGAGACTTTGAGCAGTTTACCCTTTTGAATGGGGGCTAGGGCGTGTCTTCAAACCCTTTGATCCCCCCCAGCCCCCCTTAATAAGGAGGGAGAATTTAATCAAAGTCCCCCTTATTAAGGGGGATTTAGGGGGATCTTCTAGGATGAAAGGCAATAACGAGTAGTTTGAAAACACGCCCTAGGGGGGAGCCAGTGATGTGCGATCGCTTTCCAACTATGCTCTCAAATTGCCCCAATCCAAAATCCAAAATTTAAAATCCAAAATCGATTATGCCGAAGATTGACGAACTTGCCAGTTACACGCAAGCCAGTGCCAAGCAGATTGGTGTTGACAAATTTGATATTTATGGCTCAAGCGTTGATGAAACGAGAGTTCAAGTTGAACAGGGAAAGCCCAAACAAGTCAAAGCCTCGAATCGTTCAAGCGTAACAGTGCGAGTGTGGAATGAAGAGAATACGGTAGGCGTAACAAGTACAACGGATGTAGACCCCAAAGGCATTGAATTAGCATTGAAAACAGCTTATGAGGCAAGCTTTTTTGGGGTAAAGGAACACGTTCCTGATTTTAGTCCCGAAGCAACAGTTGCGATCGCATCCGAACCCGAACAGTTAGCGCCTCAATCCCCCGCTTCCGAACTGATCGATCGCTTATTGAAAGCGGAAAAAGAGCTAATCGCTGCTCACCCAGCGATTAAAGGTGTACCTTATAACGGTTTGTCGCAACGAGATATCAGTCGGTTTTATCTCAATAGCGACGGAGCAATGCGAAACGAAGCACGTTCTTATTCCTCAATCTACCTTTACAGCAAAACAGAGGAGGAAGGGAAAAAGCCTCGCAGTGCTGGCAGTTTCCGCATCAGCCGGAGTCTCGAACAGCTCGATATAGAAGGTTGCCTCAAGGAAGCGACGGAGAAAACGATTAGCCATTTGAATTATCAAAAAATCAAATCTGGCAAGTATCGAGTTGTGTTCTCCCCAGAGGCGTTTTTGAGCCTGTTGGGTGCTTTTTCTAATCTGTTTAATGCTCAGAGTATTCTAGACAAGCAAAGTCTTTCTACGCGTGAATCCTTGGGAACTCAAATCGCCTCTCCCTTGCTTTGTGTCGCTGACGATGCATTGCACAAAGATAATTTAGGTTCGGAAACCTTTGATGGGGAAGGTACGCCAACTCGCCGAGTCGAACTAATTACCAATGGAGTTTTGTCCAGTTTTCTCCACAGTTCTGGAACAGCCAAACGGCTAAATCAACAGCCTACTGGCAATGCGAATATTGGAGCTAAAGTCAGTGTCAGCTCGCACTTTTATCATGTTTTTCCCGGAGCCTCTGCTGAGCAAGACTACAGCCTCGATCGCGCAGAAAATGTGATTTTGATCGATGATGTTCAGGCTCTCCATGCCGGAGTCAAAGCCTTACAGGGTTCTTTTTCGTTACCCTTTGATGGCTGGTTAGTCAATAATGGAAAACTAACGAGTATTGAGTCAGCAACCGTTGCCGGTGACTTTCTCAACTTGCTTCAGTCCATTATTTATGTTGAAAAAGAAGCCGAGTTAACTCCAGGAGGCGTTTGCCCAAGAATTTGGGTTAACGAGTTGTCTATCACTGGAGATTAGGTTGTCTGGAAAACCCTCAGTAAAATGAGGGTTTTTCTATTTGGTCTGATTAGTTGGCGAGATTACTACATCTGGATTAACCATGGTAGTATACATTCGGCGAGCACCTGCTCCTAAAGGTACGCCAATCAGAAAAGCCAACAGGATAGTAGTAATCAAAAAAGAAAAGCCATATCCAAGCGATGCTTCAACGACGTTATCATTGCGAGCCATTTTTAAGAGTCCTCTTATAAGTTTTTGTCTATATGTGTATGAAAGCAAAACAATAGAGGGACAACTTCCCCCTACTTGATTAAGTCAAAAGGGGTAGTTTTGATTTTGGTCTGCTGGGTGTGTTGTTAACGGAATGTCTAAAACTTCAAAAAAGACTCAATTGGATAGGCGCTTGGTCAATGCGATTCCACGGTAAGGGTGGAACTGGGACATTGTGTTGTTCGAGTAACTGCTGGAAGTGACGAGCATTGCCAGGAGAATATTGCTCAAGCGGGCAGTGCATGAAGAAGTAGATCCGCTGATGCGATCGCAACCACTGGTCGAGCAACGTTACCCATTCTTCCATAAATGGCTGATTGACCTTTTGATCGGGATGGCTGATAAAGCGTACCAAGCTAAAGGGGGCAGTGATAACGGGCTGCATTGGCACCTTAGGCTTTCGCGGATCGACAGATTGCTTGCCGTAGGTCGCTGACCCACTATAGGCGGGTCGGGTGTCTAACACCACTCGTCCAACTCCCAATTCTTCTAAGAGTGCGTTGAGGCAACTGGCATGAGGTTCTTTAAACCAGTTAGGGTGGCGAACTTCGATCGCTAAAGGGGCTTCATGGCGAGGCCATGCCTTGAGAAAGGCAGTGAGGTCTTCGAGAGAGGTGGGTTCGTAGCTGGGTGGCAGTTGAGCAAAGATGGGGCCGAGATGTTTGCCAAAGCCACGCATCTGTTCCAAAAACTCTAAAGCACCAGGAATTGAAGGTTCTAATAAGCCGTTGTGAGTCAACTGGCGCGGCAACTTGGGGCAAAATTCAAACTCAGGTTGCATTTGGGATGCCCAACTCGCGATCGTTTTGCGATCGGGTACGGCATAGAAGGTGGTATTGCCTTCAACAGCGGTGAATCGCTGACTGTAAAGCTGTAGAAAATCTGCTGCTTTACTGCCTTTCGGAAAAAGTTCGCCGACCCAACCTTTATAACCCCAAACTGCACACCCGATAAAAAAGCTCATGGTAAAAATTCGTTCGCGTCCTCTAACGATGATAGGGTAGTGCATTCCTCAAGAGGGATGCTGGGGTCGTTCCCTTGGTAGAGGTTCGGGAAACCTGGATTATTTACATTTCTTAAATATTGACGCGATACCCACGGTTATCTGCCTTGGGCATTTTTAAACAGTAAGGAGAAATAAGCATGCAACTGAAGCCCATTAAGGAACAGGTAGTCGCTATTATGGGAGCTTCTAGCGGTATCGGACGGGCGGCAGCACTTGAGTTTGCCAAACGTGGAGCCAAAGTCGTGGTTTCGGCACGCAATGAATCAGGGCTAGAGTCCTTGGTGGACGAAATCCAGTTTTTAGGAGGTGAGGCAACAGCAATTCCTGCTGATGTCGCCGACTTCCAGCAGGTAAAAGCGATCGCCGATCGCACTGTTGAGCGATACGGGCGACTAGATACCTGGGTTCATACGGCAGCAACGGGTGTGCTTGCCTTATTTGACCAGATTACGCCAGAGGAATTTCAGCGCGTGATCGACGTTAACTTGATGGGACAAGTTCATGGGGCAATGGCAGCACTCCCTCATCTCAAGCGCGAAGGACGGGGGGCGCTGATTCATATTTCCTCAATGGAAGGAGTGCGATCGCTTCCACTACAAAGTCCCTACTGCGCTGCCAAGCACGGGATAGAGGGTTTCCTAGAATCCCTACGCGTAGAGCTGCAACACGAAGGACTACCGATTAGCGTCACAAGTATCAAGCCCGCCGTCATCAATACACCCTACTACAACAAGGTTCGCACCAAACTGGGGGTTAAGCCTACTGGCATACCGCCCTATTACGATCCTCGCTTGGTTGCTGAAGCAATCCTCTACGTAGCGGAAAACCCAACCCGTGACTATATTGTTGGGGATGTCGGCAGACTACTCGATCTGCTACAGCGACTTTCACCAGAACTCGTGGATTCTATATTGTTACTGATCGGCTTCCAGGGACAGCGAACCAATCAACCGAAGTCTGAGGATGCGCCAGACAATGTTTTTACACCCATTCAAGGCTACAACCAAATAGATGGAGACTTTGATAAGTGGGTTGTACCCAGTATCTCAGATCGGATAGCCATGAATCCGCTATTGAAATGGGGCGCGATCGCTCTTCCTGCGTTGGGTGCTGCTGCTTTGCTAGCCACAACTATTTTTGGGAACGACAATCGCACTTAGAACCCAATGAAATATTCGACTTCAATTTTTCAGATGGCTGTAACTCTTAAGGATGAGTTTAACCATCTGATGGTTTCTAAAGGAGCTTATTTTGACCACAACTGACATTTACCGTTGAGTCCCTAGTTTGGGATTCATGAGACAGCTAAAAACCTCTATCTAAAGAGGTATACAAGGAAACTGTACTATTGTCTAATGCCTGAATAAAAGACAGTAGAGCGCATAGTTTGTATAATTAGCAACCCAAAAACTTAATCAGAAATCTGTTTCTTTGGTATGAAGTTAGAGGGAACAGTAACAGTTAAATTTCTTAAATAGGAACAGATGGGTAAGTAGCTGTAACTAGGACGGAGAATTTCTCCTCACTAAGGACAACAGCGTTGGCTTGCTTCTAGCAAAATTACTGATGCTTAACAGCATTTTGTTAACTTAGGGGCTTGCTTCTTTTATAAACCTGAGCACTACCAAACTTACACCTTCGACTCTCTCTTCCCATCACACCCATCTGGTGAGCCATTTGGACAGTGGTTAGAAGATGCAGCTCGAACTCTTCACAGCAATTTGTGAACTTGACAATACCTTTTTGAAAATTAGAAAGCCGCAAGGTCAATTAAGAGGAACCCTTACTATGAAACCTTATAATCTGTCTAAAATTGCTTGGGTTGGTGCTTTCGCTCTGAGTTTAGCGACTCTGCCTGTAGCTGTGCCTGTATCTGCCCAGACGGGTACAGGTACAGGTTCGGGTGGAACTACCTCCGGCACTGGCACGACTTCCGGTACTGGTACGACTTCCGGTACGAGCACAATTCCTAACACATCTACAGGCGGTGGCACCGGGACTTCAGGCGCGAGTACAATCCCTAACTCGGCTACAGGCCCTATTGGCGGCTCTTCGGGCGCAACCGGAGGAAGTTCAAGCACAACTGGAGGCGCTAGGGGTACAACTGGAGGAAGTTCAGGCACAACCGGAGGAAGTTCAGGTACAACTGGAGGAGGTTTAGGTACAACTGGAGGAGGTTTAGGTACAACTGGAGGAGGTTTAGGTACAACTGGAGGGACTTCAGGTACAACTGGAGGCGCTACAGGTACAAGTACAGCTCCTTATGGCACGAGTATAGCTCCTGGTGGCACGACTTCAGGAACCACTACAGGACCGAATGGTGCACCTTCAGGTACAACAACAGCCCCCGGTGGAACGCTCTCAGGCACAACCACAGCACCTGGTGACACGACTACAGGAACAACAGGTAGCGGCAGTACAGGAGCTGGCGGAACCACGGGCGCACTAACAGTCCCTAATACGACTACAGGCAGTACTGAAAGTACAACTACCACCACTACCACTACTGACCCCAATGCAGCTACAGGCAGTACTGGAACGACGAGTACCACCACCGACCCTAATGCGGCTACAGGAACCACCTCTTACCAAGGAACTGAATCTGCAAGAACGAGAAATCACCATTCAAATTGGGGCTTGCTCGGCTTATTAGGTCTCATTGGTTTAGCAAATTTGTTCCGCAAATCAGAAGAACCCGTCGCTTACCGCGATCCGAATGAGACAACTCGCTCTGGTTCCGGATATTAAGCAATCCGAAGGAAACTTTGCGAAAATTCTCGCCCCCCTTTTTAAGCTAAGGTGTACACACAAGTCTTTCTCGCCTCCTCGCATCCCCCAATTGGAGGGGGACTGTAAAGTTCCGGTTCCCCCCTCCAATTGGGAGGGCTAGGGGGGCCAAATCCAGCATTTGAGGTTGATCGGGAGATGTGTGTACACGGTAGCCTTTTTCAGGGGGGCTGGGGGAGCTGATACTTCTGTTGACATCCTCATAAGATTAGCAACCAAGCCAAGTCAGACAACTTTTAAGCGCTTGACTTGGCTGGAGGTCATTCAACCAACATGAGAAAACAACGCAAGCGCTCTCACCAGCAGCGGGTACATCAGGTTGCACGGGAAAGGTTTGGCTATGAGTCGTTCCGTGCGGGGCAGGAAGCAGCAATCAAAGCCCTCCTTGACGGTCGAGATACCCTGGCTGTCATGCCTACGGGTTCAGGTAAATCAGCGATTTATCAAATTGCGGCGGTTTTAATTCCCGGTTCAACGGTAGTCATTTCGCCACTGGTTGCTCTACAGCACGATCAAGTTGAGTCAATTACTCAGCAAGAGGTGGGTAGAGCCGCGATGGTCAATTCTACCGTACCCTCTGCTGAGCGGCAGGAGACGTTTGAGGCTTTAGAAGAGGAGAAACTGGATTTCCTATTTCTCGCGCCCGAACAGTTCAACAACCCAGAGACGCTCGATCGCTTGCAAAATTCTAAGCCTTCTCTATTTGTTGTTGACGAAGCTCACTGTATCAGCGAGTGGGGTCACGATTTTCGTCCCGATTACCTCAGACTGGGTGCTGTAATTGAAGCACTGGGGCATCCCAGGGTATTAGCACTAACGGCTACTGCCGCCCCGACAGTGCGCCAGGAAATTGTCGAACGATTGAGAATGCGCGACCCCCAAATCGTAGTACAAGGATTCGATCGCCCGAATATCTGGCTGAGCGTTAAGCGGTTTGAGGATGAGGCCCAGAAGCAACAAGCTTTATTGAAATGGGCGGTTCGGGTCAAGAAACCTGGTATTGTTTACGTTGCCACTCGCAAGAAAGCAGAGGATGTCGCCCAAGCACTACGCGACGAGGGTGTTCAGGCCATCTTCTACCATGCTGGGATGAAGGCGAAGGAACGGGAGGAGGCTCAAACCGCATTCATGCATGAAGAGGCGGAGGTGATTGTTGCCACAACAGCTTTTGGCATGGGTGTAGATAAGCCAAATGTACGCTTTGTCTTTCACTACGACATTAGCGATTCTGTTGATTCCTACTACCAAGAGATGGGACGGGCGGGGCGAGATGGAGAAAAAGCGCTAGCAATTTTGTTTTACTGTCCCGATGACCTTAACCTTCGCCGCTTTTTGGCGAGTAGCGGTCAGATCGATGTTGAACTTTTAGAACAGGTTGCCGTAACCGTTCAGGAACAAGATGAACCGATTAATTTGCGGGACTTGCAAGAACAGACCAACCTCTCCCAGTCGAAACTGACCAAAGCACTCAGTCGTCTGGAAGAAGTCGGTGCCGTCGAAAGCCTGCCCACGGGTGAAGTAATCGCTAGCGAACAACCGCCTGAATTGAGCGAAGCAACTCAAGAGGCTGCCCGCGCTCAAGAGTGCTATCAACACTATGTGCGATCGCGTCTAGAAATGATGCGAGGCTATGCTGAGGTACGCGACTGCCGCCGCAAGTATTTACTCAACTACTTCGGTGAAACACTAGAAGAACCTTGCGGCTTCTGTGACAACTGCAAAGCTGGTGTAGTGGTGGAAGAGGACTCTGACTCTCACCCATTCCCGTTGAATAGCCGTGTGGTTCACTCCTCGTGGGGCGAAGGAGAAGTCATGCGCTGTGAGGGCGATAAGATTGTCATTCTATTTGATGAAGTGGGCTACAAAACATTCGCTGTTGACTTTGTCCGGCTGCGCGGTTTGCTCAAGCAGGCAGATTAGTCCCCTAATTTATTTCTGTTTAAAGATTTAAAGTATTTTTACTAAATAGAGGTTTTATCTAATGTCACCTTTTCAAGCTAAACGTCAAGCAACTAAACGTATCCTGGTTGTCGATGATATAGAGGATAATGTATCCCTACTACAGGTGATTTTGACAGAAGAAGGGTATGAAGTGGATACCGCTATAGATGGCAAATCAGCGTTGGCTAAGGTAGAAGCTTCGCCACCCGATCTAGTATTGCTAGATGCCATGATGCCAAAAATGGATGGCTATGAAGTGACTCGACGTATTCGGCAAAATAACAAACTACCTTTTATCCCCATTCTTCTCATCACAGCTTATATAGAAGCTGATGTGCCTAAAGGATTAGAATTGGGAGCTAATGACTTCATTCGTAAGCCGATTGATTATGATGAATTACTAGCAAGGGTTAAATCCACTTTGCGCTTGAAAGATATGATGAATTCTCCTCAATAGTGTTTGAACTTGGGAGTATGTCAGTTTTGCAAGCCATCAAGATAGGTTGGGCTGACCCTTAGCGAAACCCAACTTCAAAAACTAGAGCGTTGGGTTTCGTTCATCAACCCAACCTACAAAGGTGACATGCTCCTGAATTCAAAGTCCCTCAAGGCAAGGGGGATTTAGGAGGCATTCTAGGATGTATGCAAGAGGTCTAATAGGAGTTGAATCTTTACGATTGACTGTTCTTTAGGAGAAATTCAGATGAATCAAACCTCAAGCAGACAATTCAAGAGTCTCAACTTCTAGCGGCAATATGACGGTGAAAGTGGAGCCAACCCCAACCTGCGAAACTAGCTCTATTTTGCCTCGCATTAGTTTGATTAACTGCGAGACAATTGCTAGCCCTAAGCCAGTACTATCGGGTAAGTAAGCGCCTCCGTTATCAGCTCGAAAGAAGGGTTCAAAGATATGAGGTTGGTCTTCTGGAGCAATCCCGATGCCAGTGTCAGCGATCGCAACAGACCATTGGTTATCCGATCGCATCTGACAGGTTAATTGGACAGTTCCTAACTCTGTGTAGCGAATCGCATTACTGAGAAGATTGGTTACAATTTGTTGTAATCGCAAAGGGTCTGCCAGGACTTTTTCCGGAGCAAATTCGCAATCACTTACCAAGTGTAACTCTTTGGCTGATGCTAAAGGCTTTAACATTTCAAACACATCGTTAATTAGCGATCGCACATCTATTGGCTCTGGACGAAGTTCTATCTTCCCTGCCGAATATCGGGAAATTTCCAGTGCATCGTTGATCAGGCGGAGTAAATGTCTGCCATTACGTAGAACTCGCTCAATGTGTTCCAGATTGGGAACGGTGTCCCGAACCTCAGGATTTTTTTGTGAAGAGCGCAATACCAGCTCCGAGTAGCCAATAATTGAATTGAGAGGATTTTTCAGTTCGTGAGCTAAATGAGAGATAGTCTCCTGATTAGCTTTTACCAAGCGAGTTAGCTCCTGCTTGGTTAGTTCTGCTGAGGATTGCAGTTGCTGTAGTTCCCGCAATCGCTCCTCCACATAACTTTTGAAGCACTGAGCAATCGCTTCGTCAATCGTCGCGTCGATCGCATTATAAACTCGCATTACTTCGCGAACTGTACCCTCTAGTAGGTCAGCCTCTAATGTTGAGAAGATTGTCTCGCGCAGCAAACGATACTCCCGCGCAATTTCTGTAGGAGCGTAACCTTGTGCCGCCCGCAAAACGCCATGTTCTAAACTGGTCTGAACTACCGACTCAGTATCACTGACCTGAGATTGCTCTAGCACAGTCGTCATTGCATTGAGAACATCGGGAAGATGATCTTGTATTGCTAAGCCGGGTAAATTGTCAGCAGTTGAAATCTGCCTATCAAAGCGAACTGCTTCAATCCAGGTGTGTACGATCGTGTCTATTTTTTCAGCAAGCAGTTGACTAAAATTCATCGTGGCTCAGCGCGGGGAAGGGTAGATAGAACAACCCCTTGCCATCATTTTAGTTGAGCGAATGCTAAGTCTACTTACGCTTCAATAGTGAAAGTTCAGCACGTAATCTTGAATCTCTGTATTCAAGACTACATGCTGGCTTAATATGATTTACTCTCTGCTTTGGCGATTAAACAAAGTAGTATAATTTTTAGCCAATAGCTTTATTGAAATAAATTTTAAGAGGTAGGAACTGAATAAACATTTTTAGACCGTTAATACTTCTTCTACAGACTTAAGGATTTATCTGGAAAAAAGCTGATAAATCAACCAATAGCTGTATTCCTCTACTAAAAATTAGCTTTTAGGTAACAGGTATTGAGGTGTTAAGTTTTAGTTGTCTTTCTTTTGCAAAGAATCTACAATTGCTAGAGAACTTAATGCTTAGACCTTAACACCTGGCACCTACGCTTCATTTTGTCCTAGAGCGATCGCAAAAACTCAGGTGATGGTTTCACCAATTGGCTTAACCCCATCCTAAGTCTAGTTTCCACGATCCGAGGGAACCCGAATCACCAGGGATAGAATCACTCACGATCAGCCGCCAAGTGCCACCCGCCGATAACCCATAAAATGCTTTCAAGGGGCTAGCAGGGGTATAGTTGCCACCAGGAATAACACTATTGCGCTCAGCTGCTACTACAAAGTCGCAAGTATTATGGTCGTTGAAGCTGTAATCGCCCTTGAGGTCGCTGCTATAGCCACTGGAAGAGAATTGGGGTTGACCCGGTCGCCTGAACAAATCGACAATCGTCCTCGTCTCTAAGTGGTACAACTGTACGGTCAGGTCACCAGACCAAGTATGACTGAGGTTATAGAGCGTGACCGTTACGTCAGTAACCTTGAAGTCGTCTTTCACGATAATGTCATCCATAAAGTTACCCCGACCATCAGGGATACTGCCACCACGACCTGAAAAAGTCGAAATATGTGCGGACGTAGTTGTGGTAACTTCAAAACCGGGCACTGTGTTTTGCGCGTTCGAGACTGAATCGGACATAACCGAATTGCTCCATTAAATATTAGAGTTTGACAAGGGTAAGAGTTCGAGGTGCGAAAAAATTAACCTGACTTTTCACGCGAAGCCTTGAACCAACGCCCTAAACGTTGGTTTTTCCGTTAAGAAATTCTCAACTATTGAGATTTAATAAAAATAGCTGCCGGAAGGCTCTCCTGTAGAAAGCCTGACTTCGTTAGCGGACGCTTTTACATTGAGAAAAATTATCAACCCTGATAGCATGCCGTTAGCTAACCGTACTCCTCGATGAAAGAGCGCGATCGCAATATGCAATTTTGAATAACGTCTCTATTTGTGATTGTCTAAATAGATGCAGGTCAGACTTCTCTCAAAATCCGCTATCCTTCGATATCGTTACTCTACTAAGAAGTATAGCTTCTCTAGAAATAGAGATAGTAATTTTTATTTATTTTCAACAAAAAATACACGAGAATACGCGTAAAACAAACAGGGATCGATTTGTAATCCTTGTATTACAAGTTTTGGAGCTGAATTTTTCAAGGATTTTGCTAAATTTCTATAAGCTTATTTCAATGACGAAGCGCATTACCGTAGAGTAAAAAACTCTTCAGCCACTGAAGGGTGAATGCCGATTGTTGCATCGAAGTCTTTCTTTGTCACCCCCATGCGGATAGAGACGGCGAGGCATTGAATAATGTCTATTGCCCCGTCACCCACCATATGAGCACCTAGCACTCGATCTGAGCCGCGATCGACCACTAACTTAATTAGGGTATTTTCATCTCTTTTAGCTAGACTATGTAAAAGCGGACGAAACTTAGAGCGATAGCACTGTACGGAGTCACCGAGTTGTTCGCGAGCTTGAGCTTCACTCAAACCCACAGTAGCTGCTTCTGGGTAAGAGCTAACCGTTGCTGGAACGCATTCATAACAAACAGTATGAGGATTGTTGCCAAATTCAGTATCGGCAAAAGCACGAGCTTGTGCGATCGCAACCGGAGTAAAGTTATGTCGATTGATACAATCCCCAACTGCAAAAATATTCGATTGTGTCGTTCGGCTGTACTCATCCACTACGACAGCATTTTGAGTGACTTTAATACCTAGCTTTTCTAGAGCTAGATCGCTAACATTGGGGACGCGACCCAAAGCATAGAGGATAGTATCAACGCTTAAAGTATTTTGGCTTTCTCCGGATAACAGCAAATTCAGCTCATTTCCGACTCGTTGCATTTCTTTTACTGTAGTGCTGCCAAAAATCTCGATACCTCGCTTAGTCATGCCCTCACTCACAGCGAAGCTAATATCTCGATCGAAAGCCGGTAGGACATGCTCTTCCCGGATAATCAGACTAATTTGGGAGCCAAGATTGTTCATAATCCCGGCTAATTTTATGGCAATATAATCACTCCCGATTACTGCAATATGCTTAGGTTGTTGCTTGAGATTAAAGAGTTGACTTGCTGTGATGGCATGTTCAATTCCTGGTATCTCTGGTTTAACTGATTTTGCCCCCACCGCAATCAAAATTTTGTCAGCAGTAATCTGGCGTCCTGCAACGTCTAGGGTATGAGCATCGCTAAAGGTAGCATGACCCTTAATCAGCTCAACCCCTGCTTTCTCAAGTGCTTGATTATGCACCTGACTGAGACGATGAATTTCTCGTTCCTTTGCGTCAATAAATTGCTGCCAATCAAAGATATTACTCTCTTGGTTCCAGCCATAGCCTGCTGCATCTTGAGACGCCTCAGAGAATTCAGCGGCAAAGGACATGAGTTTTTCGGGAATGCACCCTCGGATAACACAAGTACCCCCAACTAAATCCTGTTCTGCGATCGCAACACGCGCACCGGATGCAGCAGCCTGTTTTGCAGCAGCAAGTCCTCCAGGCCCAGCACCAATTACAAGAAGATCGTAATCGTATGTCATGACTCAATAGGGCTATTTTTCACCCAGCTTGTAATAAAAGTAGGAGTCTAACGTTGAGTTAGCTTTCAGCATGAATATATATAAATGTTTATGTCTAGTTTTCTAGACACTCAAAGCTGATAGAAGAGATTTGATGGTTTTTAGTGTCTTGTATGAGTTAGAACGCGCTTTTTGATATGGTTGCCTGAGGTTCTCATGGTTTTGAACTGAGACAGACAAGCCTCAAGATGGGGACAATCTTCACAAGTCAGCTCTTTCCCTGGATTTAAACACCCACAAGGCGGATTCAAGTAACATTCTTGGGGGTGTTTGGGTGTCCAAGGCTGTTTTAAGACAGCTCGGAAAGCCGTTTCTTGCAGGCAAAGCATAAAATCTCGATAAATCTTACCCATACTCGTTTACCCCTTTAGTCGATATTGAAGACAGGCTTTGCTGTTGATGTTAGCGAATTCCTGGCATCAACTAATCTCTCTCGCAGTGGATACTGTTGCAGTAGGAAAACACGAGCACAGTTGCGTCCCGGCATCCTGTGGCTATTGCAACAACTTTAGATTTCAAAAACAGCAATTGCTAACTTACAGATCAATTACTATGAACAAAGATTATGTCGTTATTTTTACTCTCAATTAAATTCATTTAAGTAAAAGGTGATCGCCGTTCCGTGAACTTTAGCGATCGCCTTTAATTTCTACCGATATCTTATGCTTTCATCTTCCAGAATAACCCCTAGCTATTGCTAGTTACCTATACCTAACGAAAGTCTGCCATGTTAACTTAGAGGGTTATAAATTATACGCTTATAGTTATTTTTTATTTATTGAAAAAATTGCGTGGACTCTTGAGTCAGCTTGCCCCTAAATCCAG
>DATNPT010000192.1:0-6974 GCA_036703075.1 Chroococcales cyanobacterium | reverse complement strand
CCCGAACACTTTTTTTAAGTGGCGTGCGCCAATGGCAACATCGATATTGCGGTGGGGATTTTCGGGTTTGGCACGAGGAAAGGGAATGAATTCTGGGTCATTTCCCGATGCCCGCAGACGACTGACAAACACGTTTTCTAGCGTCGGTGCCCCGGTTTGAATGTCGTTTAATTCAACCTGGTGCTGACTCAAAAGCCCCCGAACTTCTGCTTCACCCGCTTTTGCATCTTTAACCAACACATCCAACCTATCCCCAAAGGTTTGAACGTCAGCAATGGATGTTGGTTGTTGGTTATTGGTTGTTGGTTGTTGGTTGTTTGTACTTGAGTGCTGTTGTCCCTCAATCGAAGATAGCTGACTGATGAGAACACTCTCTGCTACTTCAATTTGCCGAGTCCGAACTTCCAGACGCTGCCAGCCCAAATTATCTCGCAACTCAAATAGCGTACCGATTTGATGAATTTGTCCTTCGTACATCAACGCAATGCGATGGCAGCGTTCGGCTTCATCTAAGTAGGGCGTTGCCACAACAATCGTGACTCCTTCCGATGCAACTGCCGCCAGCACATCCCAAAATTCCCGACGAGATACGGGGTCAACACCTGTCGTCGGTTCATCCAACAGGAGAATTTCAGGTTGAGAAATCAAGGCACAGCAGAGGGCTAATTTCTGCTTCATCCCACCCGAAAGGCGTCCCGCTAAGCGATCGCTAAATTGCTCTAAATTCATCAATTGCAAGTATTTGGTGCGGCGTTCTTGTAATTGCTTCTCCGGCACCTGACGCAATCCAGCACTATAGCGGATATTTTCATCAATACTCAAGTCGAGATAGAGCGAGAATTGCTGAGTCAAATAACCAATGGATAGACGGGCATCGCGGGGAGGTTTACCCAACACCTGAATAGTCCCAGCCGTCGCTTCCATCACCCCACCCAAAATGTGGAAGGTTGTCGTTTTCCCAGCACCGTCAGGACCAATTAACCCAAAGATTTCACCCCGCTTGACGGCAAAATCAATGCCCTTAACAGCAACTAGCTTCCCGTAATGTTTGTATAAACCCTCTACCTGAATGACAACATCCTCTATCCCCCTATAGGATTCACCCTGCGAGTCACTTCTAGCTGTAGATGACGTGATAGTAGCCATTTTATTAACCCAAATTACTCTCCCCGTCTCCCTGTCCCGGCCTCCCCGCGTCCGTTCTTACCCTCCGGTACAATCGCAATTTCCCCATCTGCTGGCATTCCGGGTTTGGCAAAACCTGCTGGATTGTCGATGCTGATTTTGACGCCAAAGACTTGCTTAACTCGGTCTTTTTGGAAATAAATATTCTCAGGGGTAAACGAGGCTTGAGTATCGATCGCGCTAACTTTGGCACTCAACGGTTTATCCGGTGCAGAATCGAGAAATACTTTAGCGTTCTGACCGACTCGCACTTTACCAACCTCCCCTTCAGGGATGAAACCACGCAGATAAACCGTATTTGGATTAATCACGCTGAGTAGTGTTTTGCCACTTGCAACCACTTCTCCGGGTTCAACACTTCGGGTCGTGACGACACCGTCAATCGGGCTAATAATGTTGAGATAAGCGATTTGAGCTTGAATCTCTTGCTTATCTGCTTTGGCTTTGTTAACGTCCGCTTGAGCTTGTGCGAGTTTCAGCTTAGACTGTGCTAACTGAGTGCGTAACCCGGCAAGTTGAGCGTTACGAATATCGGGGTTTAAGCCTGTAGTTTGGGCTTGTACGAGTTGACCTTGGGCAGAATTCACCAATTTGCGGAAAGACTCAACTGATGCCTGACGCGATCGCAAATTCGCCAAAGCCGTTTCATAGGACGTTTGTGCTTGGTCGAATTGTTGCCGAGTAACCACTCCTTGGGTGACTAATTGAGCATAGCGATCGCGATTGACTTGAGCAAGTTTCAACTCAGAAATCGCTTGTTGTACCTGGGCCTCAGCTTGATTGAGTTGAGCTTCGCTTGCAGCAACGGACGACTCGGCTTGGAAAATCTGACCTTTGGCACTGCCCTGCGCCTGCTGCAACGTCAACTGAGTCTCTAGAATCTGACTTTCCAGCAGATTAATCTGCAATCGTGCTTGTTCTTCTTGTTTCTGGCTGGCATCCAAACGAGCATCTGCCCCCTTGAGCTGAGCTTGAACCTGATCGTCATCCAGCCGTACAATCAATTGCCCCTTGCGAACTGCATCTCCCTCCCGCACCGCCACAAAATCAATTCGACCTGCTACTTTCGCACCAATATCGGTATCGTAACCTTCAATCCGACCTGTTACCTTCAAGGGTTCAGTTTCGGAAGGTAAGGAGAGAAAATACCATGTCGATGCACCGATTCCTACTACTAACAAACCCAAGGGAATCAGCAACCGAGGAGACGGTTTGTGCTTCGGTTTGGGGAGTGCAACCGTTCCAGTAGTGTCTTGGGGGGGCGAGAGTGACTGAGCCATGATAGTTCTCTTCCTATAAAATTTCAGAGCGCTTACGATTTGAGAGTTGAACGTTCGATCCCTTGCATTTAATTGACTGTTCAATCAAAATTGAGCCGAAAAATACGGCTCTACAGCTTAGTTCTTGGCATCTGGAATCGAAAGTTCCATCCCTTGCAGAAAAACTTCGACAACAGTTTTCGCCATCGTCTCAGCCTCTAGTGTTTCAGCATCTGGCTGTCGAAAAATCTCGCGTGTAATCATAAACGCGAGCAACGGTCCAACAAAACAGCGGGCTGCTGCCCCTGGGTCCATCCGGCGCAGTACCCCAGCATCCATCTGCTTTTCTAGATAGCGATTGAGGAAAGCGAAATTGCGAAGTGGACCAATTGCATTGATCGTGTCAGCCACATAAGGCCGCCGAATGGCTTCACCTAGCATTAGCTTCATCAAGGAAACTGCTGTCGGGTTATTCACGACTTCGAGGAACGTAGTGGCAAAGAGAGTGAGTGCCTCTCGGGGAGGCAGTGCCATCATCTCCTCGTGATGAGCGATCAACTGCAACATGGGTATGCGCTGCTCGATCACCTGTTTAAACAGGTCGCTCTTATCTTTGAAGTAGTGATAAATCAAGCCAGGTGAGCCAATCGAAGCGGCCGCCGCGATATCCTTGTTGGTCGCCTTCTCAAAGCCCTTGCTGGCAAAGACTTGTAACGCACCATCAATAATCTGCTGTCGCCGACTCTCAAAGTCTTGGGCGTCTCGTGTCGCCATTCCCCCAATCCTTGATTGACTGGTCAATTACTACAATACCATGCCACTAGCCCCATTGGTGACAAGTTAAGACTTTCTGGCAGTTGTCAAGGGGAATTTGGTTTAGTACCAGGAAAAAATGGGCAAGTAATACCTCAAGCCCTGTATTCGCACCAGTTTGCGGACAACGAGTGCAACTCCAAGCAGCGAGCAATGCCCAGGATTTGACTAGTGAGGAAGTCGAACGCATTATATTCTTCAACTTAATGCGATCGCCCGATCTTGTAGGTCGGGTTGAAGGATGAAACCCGACACTCATCAGTGCTTCTCCGCCTCAATCCTGGTGCCATCGCCCAATCGAGTCATGTTTGGTTTCACGTTACCTACTGCTTCACAAGCAAGGACATGACAAGCTCAACCCAACCTACAGCGAGAAGCGATCGCACTGCGCCTATTTGGCTTTACAAAAGAACAAAACCAAAGCCATTAAATTGGAGAAAATACCAAATGAAATTGTAGAAAAATCAGGGGGTTCTATGACTAATAGATTTGACTGTTTAGGATTTTGTAAAAAGCTATTAATCGTAGATACCATTTCTCGCTTACCTTGGGCATAGTTACTGGATATAGAGCCAAATTTTAATACTCCTTCCTCGGTTACTAAACTACAAACCGTTATTCGAGAAGGTGGCGATTGTTCGACTCTAGCTTCTTTAAGCTGACTTAGTAGAAATCGCTTAAAACTTTTTCCCGACAGGGTAAAGTGAGAAACTTCACAGGTATTGGACGCTTTTCCAGTTCGACTACAAACAAGTGAATATACCTGGAATCCTTCTGAAATTAGAAGGATTCCCACTATCACTAATAGTGTAGAAAAAATCCATTTTTCCCAAGTTATATTACGAATGAAACTAATGAATTTTGTAGATATTTTCTCTTTTTTCATATTTTATTGGTGTTAACATTGCCTGTTTTTTATCTAGGTCTGTCGTCAATATTAATCCTGTACGCTTTAAGAATTAAGATATTTTA
Organism: Chroococcales cyanobacterium; assembly: GCA_036703075.1. Taxonomy (GTDB): domain Bacteria; phylum Cyanobacteriota; class Cyanobacteriia; order Cyanobacteriales; family Coleofasciculaceae; genus DATNPC01. Next base: position 2,745 of record DATNPT010000192.1, on the reverse strand, counting down.
CAACAAATAAAGTTATTTAATCTTAGACAGACTTGCCGATCAATGTAAAATATAGCAACGGACATATCGGTTAGGCCATTATATTTTGCTGTAAAGGGAACAGAGAACGGGTAACAGGCAACAAAAAATGTCCTAACAATTGTGGCGACTGCTATATTATGAGAAAATTTTTCCGCAGACTAAAGCGACGGGTAGCCGTGCGGTCTTAACTTATCAAAACTATCGGTACTGTTGAACGGCTAAAAACCTTTTTTTGCCACACAGCTAAAACAATTCAAGCAGGAAATCAACTCGGCATTAGAACTGTTCCAATCATTGTGGACTCAGGTGCGTGTCCCTAGAGCTAATCCGCATAAGCGTAGCCTGACAACAAAGGTTGCGCCCTGCCCAACTCCAGCACTTTCAGCCTGAATCGTACCACCGTGGAGTTCTACCAAGTGACGTGCGATCGCAAGTCCCAACCCCAATCCCTTGGATGAACTTGACTCTTCGGCTTGGCGAAAGCGATCGAAGATATGGGGGAGAAATTCAGCAGAGATGCCGATGCCCGTATCTGTAATAGAGATTTCAGCGATTGAGGCATCAGAGCCATTGTGACCTTCAATCACTGAAAGTTCAACATTGATGCTGCCCTCATTTGGAGTAAATTTAATCGCATTTGTCAAGAGGTTGTATACAATTTGTTGCAGGCGATCGCGATCGCCCTGGACTAAAACGGGATTGATATTGGATTGTTGACCTGTGACTCCCCACCATACCAAGTCAATTTGTTTCGCTTGGGCTAGGTGACCGATCGATGCGATCGCGTTTTCAATCACCGATTCGAGTTCAACAGGCTCAAGGCTCAAGCGCAGTTTGCCTGCCGTGATGCGAGTGATATCCAGCAAGTCCTGAATCAGTTTTGCTTGCAGTGTGGCATTGCGCTCGATCGTCTCCAACGATTTCATCAACATGGACTGATTGGACGGATTGGCACGCAGCAGGCGCGTCCAACCGAGAATCGCAACGAGGGGAGTATTCAGTTCGTGGGAAACGGTTGACAGCAACTCGTCCTTCCTGCGATTAATCGTTCTTTCCTGATGGAGTGCTTCCAGGCGCAGTTGTGCCATCTGGAGATGACCCTTGACACGGGACACAAATTGCCCAGCAGAGAAGGGCTTGATTAGGTAGTCGTCCGCCCCAGCTTCCAACCCTTCGACCACAGACTCTTCTCCGGCACGGGCAGACAGCAGGATAATGGGAACTTCTCTTGTGTGTGGGTTGGCACGTAAGGCTTTGAGCAACTCGAAGCCGTCTAGTCCTGGCATCATCACATCTGTAAGTACCAAATCGGGCACTCGTTCTTGAGCTGCCGCTAGCGCCGATGCTCCATCTGCAACTGCTTCGACTTGAACGTGTTCGCTTAAGATTCGCGTCAGGTACTCGCGCATATCGGCGTTGTCATCGACAAGGAGGACGCGGGCAGGGGAGGGTGTAGGCTCCCTTCTCAACCCTGAAGATCCCTCTAAATCCCCCTTCAAAAGGGGGACTTTGACAAGATTCTCTTCCCTTTTTAAGGGGGGGGCATGGGGGAGATCTGAATCTGGTGAGGTAGATAGCTCAGGGGGGACTTTGACAAGATTCTCCCCCCTTTTTAAGGGGGGGGGCATGGGGTCCCCTCTGGGGATGGGGGGCATGGGGGGGATCTGAATCTGGAGGGATAGATAGCTCCTCCCTATTCCCTGTTCCCTGTTCCCTGTTCCCTTCTTCAGGCACCCAACGCTCTGCCTCTTCAACATAAGGAGCTGCACCAACTGCCGTTGATGGCTGGGTACGTGTTGCTGTGATACGTTCGCGCAGCGTCTCCGAAGGAGAATCGCCTACGACTCGACGTAGGCGATGTGCGCTATCGCGCCCCGCTGACGCTCCTAACGTCGCTACCGCTTCGCTAACGCTAGATAGATGAGCTTTCCCCAAAGGAATCGTGATGGTGAAGCAAGTTCCCTGTCCCACAGTGCTACTCACGTCTACCGTGCCACCATGCAGTCGAATCAGTTCATGCACCAGGGCTAGACCAATCCCAGACCCTTCATGAGTCCTTGCTTTTGTTCTTCGTACCTGGTAAAAACGCTCAAACACATGGGGCAGTTCTTCAGGCGGTATCCCTGTGCCCGTATCTTGTATCTGTAGCATTACGCGATGCCGAAGGCGGTATGCTCTTCGACCATGCTGGACTACGTCCCGCTTCGCTAACGCAAACGATTTGCGACCATCGCCTCTGCCGTTGCGCTCCCTGGCATCGCCATCAGCAAGATGCAGTCTCACCGCAATCTCGCCTTCCAGAGTGAACTTAAAGGCATTGGAGAGCAGGTTGAGGACAATTTTTTCCCACATCTGGCGGTCTACATACACTGCCTCTGGCAACGGTGGACAATCGACAATTAGCCGTAGCCCTGCCCGCTCAATGGCGGAACGAAAGACACTGGCTAGCTCAGTCGTGAACATTGCTAGGTCGGTCGGTTCATAGACGGCTTCCATCCGCCCAGCTTCGATGCGGGAGAAGTCGAGCAGGGTATTGACCAGTTTCAGCAACCTAGTTGCGTTTCGATGCGCCAGTTCCAGTCGTTCCCGTTGAGGAGGTGCGAGGGGATGGCTGATATCGCTCAACGCATCTTGTAGGGGAGCCAGTAATAGGGTCAGCGGTGTGCGGAATTCGTGGGAAACGTTGCTGAAAAAGAGGGTTTTGGCGCGATCGAGTTCTGCCAG
>DATNPT010000181.1:0-16864 GCA_036703075.1 Chroococcales cyanobacterium | reverse complement strand
CTATATCGATGGGGCAAGAGAGGTGGATGAAGCCAAGCGCAAAGCGATTTATGCCGAGACACAACGGATTACGCAAGACTACTTGCCGATGATCTACCTGGTGAATGCGCTGTCCATGTCAGCGGTGCGCGATCGCATCCACAATGTGAAATACTCTGCCCTTGGTGGCGTTGTCTGGAATATTTACGAACTTAAAGGTTAAAGATAATTGATTAGTTCTCGTGCTGCGCGCTGCTGGTTAATTGGTTTATTGGCGTTAGTGTTTGCGATCGCCTTTCATAGCTTTGCCCTGACTCCTCTCAAAACTCATGCCGCTCAAGGTACCCAACTAGTACTGAGTAGTCTGCAAAGTCCAACAACCTTTAATTACGCGCTCAACGAAGTGTCTCCTAATGTTTTCGATTTCATGTATGAAGGCTTGGTTAGCCAAAACGGAGTCACGGGAAAAATAGAGCCTGACTTAGCTCAGCAGTGGGAAATTTCTGCCGATGGGCGCGAAATTGTGTTTACCCTGCGCGAGGGATTGAAGTGGTCAGATGGTCAATCTTTAACAGCTGACGATGTCGTCTTTACCTATAACGATATTTACTTCAACCAGCAGATTCCCACTTCAGTCAGAGACATTTTCAAGATTGGCAAAAATCAGGTATTGCCAAAGGTCACCAAATTAGATTCGCAACGGATTAAATTTTCTCTTCCGGAGACATTTGCACCATTTGTTCGCAACACGAGCGTAGCCATCTTACCCGCCCATATCCTGCGCGAATTTGTCTCTAGCAAACGTTCAAGCGATGAACTCCCGTTGCTTTCTATTTGGAGAATAGATACTAACCCAGCCAAAATTATTGTTAATGGGCCTTATCAGATAGAACGTTACACCCCAGATCGACGCGTAGAATTTCGACGTAATCCTTACTACTGGCGCAAGGATGAACGAGGGAACTCACAACCCTATATCGATCGTGTAACTTTAGAAATTCTGGCATCCCCTGAGGAGCGGTTGTCAAAGTTTCGGGCTGGAGAATTAGATAGTTTAGACATTCTGCGTCCTGAGGACTTTGAGGCACTCAAGCCAGAACAAAAATCAGGACACTTTACCTTGTATAACGGAGGCGTCAAACCAGGGTGGATTTATCTAGCGTTTAATCTCAATAAAGGTCGCCGACCTGATGGCAGTTCAGTCGTCGATCCAATTCAATCTCGCTGGTTCAATACTGTCGCGTTTCGGCAGGCAGTGGCTTATGCGATCGATCGCCCAACCATGCTGAGCAAAACATTTAAGGGTTTGGGTGAACTGCTAAACTCATCGATTCCCGTACAAAGTCAATACTACCTATCGCCAGCACAAGGGTTAAAAGTTTATAACTACAATCCAGAACAATCGAAGACATTACTCTTAAAAGCAGGATTCAAGTACAACGCCGCTGGACAGTTACTGGATGCTGATGGCAATCGCGTGCGCTTCACTCTGATTACCAATCAAATGAATCATAGCCATACTCGCGAAGTCATGGCAGCTCAAATTCAGCAAGACTTGAGTAAGATTGGCATTCAAGTGGATGTTCAGGCGGTTGGCTTCAATGAGCTGATCGATCGCATTTCCAATACCTTAGAATGGCAAGCTCATCTTTCAGGCTTCACATCTGGAGTAGAACCGAATGAAGGGGCTAGTATTTGGTTACCTGAAGGAGGATTGCACTTGTTTAATTACAAACCTCCATCGAGAGAACCTCAGCTAGCTGGAAGAGAGGTAGCGGATTGGGAACTTGAAATCAGTCGCCTCTACCTGGAAGGGGCAAAAGAGCTGGACGAAGCAAAGCGTCAAGCTCTTTATGGTGAAGTGCAACGTCTCGCGCAAGAGTATGTACCGATAATTTACCTTGTGAATCAGTTTTCACTAGCTGCCGTGCGCGATCGCATTCAAAATGTGAAATACTCTGCTCTAGGTGGCGTTGCTTGGAATATCTACGAGTTGAAAGTCCGCGATCGCTAAGTGCGTTACCCCGTTTGCCTAAAATTAGGCTAGCAACGCAACCCGATTGGGCGGGAACCGCTAATCTAATTCATAACTGACTACTTAATAATTCATCCCTGATTTCGATGTCCCAGCTTCCTCCCCACTCTTCCCAACAGTCTATTGAAGTTAAAACCTCTACTATCAGACGTTTGCGCCGCTTAAGCTACATTCTAGATAGCGCAATTCCCATCCCTGGAACGCGATTGCGTGTGGGACTCGATCCTATATTGGGTTTGTTACCAGGAGCTGGTGATTTTTTGGGAACAGCTCTCTCGGCGTATATTGTCATAGAGTCCGCACGATTAGGTGTGCCACGAGCAGCTTTAGTGGAGATGGTATCAAATATCCTGTTTGAAACAGTACTTGGTACCGTACCTGTGGTAGGGGATGTGGTGGATGCAGCGTGGAAGGCTAATGTCAAAAATATTAAAGTGTTAGAAGAACATCTACATGTTCCCGAACAGAGGAAACGGGGCGATTGGTTGTTTCTCGCTCTGCTGTTGGGGGGGTTGCTCCTGATTGTAATGCTCATTGCTGCCATCAGTGTCGCCATTCTCAGATGGCTGTGGAGTGCGATCGCAGGATAATGTAGGGACATGGCATTGCCATGTCCCGAAGGCTGGTTGCTCTACTTGTTTGCAGAGATACTTTCTTTGCTGGAGGCTTGGTAGGAAGTCTCCAGAGACTCAACTTGTTGTTCCCGTTGCTCGGCAAGAGAATTCAACACGCTGTTCGTTGCCAAAGAGTTCAGACGGTTGGCCAAAATGGCATCAATAGAATACCGTCCGGCACCGTTGACGAAGAAGAACAGGAAACAAGCGGCATAAAGCATCGACAGTTCTAGATAGGGAATGCTAAATCCAGCCACTAGAACGTGATGGTACATGGCTACCAACATAGTTGAGAGCAAGCCCGCTGCCGCCGGACGAGTCAAAAGACCTAAAGCGAGTAGGGGAGCTCCGAGTAACTCGGTGAAGGCAGCACAGTAACTGAAGAAAATCGGGAAGGGTAAACCGATGACAGAGACGTAAGCGTCAGCAAAGCTCTGAATGTTGGATAACTTATCCAGCCCATTGTGAATCATTACCAATCCGGCAACGATTCGGAGAACCGTCCAAGCGCTTTGAGACAAAGAATTGCCTGACAGATTCGATTTTAAGGCAGCGGCAACGTAGGCCACCAGGCGATCGGTGGTTGTCATTAGGGGCTATTTCCTGAAAACGGTATGAATAATTGCTTTATGTACTTATATTAACTTAAATATTAAAAGATGTAACGATAAATTTGCTTTTCTTCTGGCTTTTGAGGACAGCAAATTACCTAATATAGATAGCCTTAGGAAAATAAAGAAGATTAAAATTCTTTCCGTATCTTTGAGGAAATACTCATTTAAAGTTAATTTTTGTTAAAAAAAAGGAATTTAAGTTGTAAAAATTTAACAATATCTAGAGCGTAATCGATAATTACTATCAATAATTTCTATAGAAGCGATCGAATCTAGAGAGTTCAACACCGTTCGTGTCGATCGCAGCTTTTACGAGATGCGATCGCGAACTGAACACTCATCTAAATTTATAGCTATCGCCATCAAGGCTACGACAGATCTAACAGCCCAAACGACCACGTAACGGTAATAAACATAACAGCCCTCTGCCCTGGAGCCTTCTGCTTTCTGCTATGACTTGTTAGCTGGCTCGTATCTTTTGCCATACAGTAAAGCCCAAAAGCAGGACAATGCTGGCAATCGTGGCATGCATCACCATCGGAGTCATACCTTGCAGTTTCATGGCCAGCCAGTTAGACAGTAACGTAATCGTCCATAGCGTTACGGCAGCACGGCGCTGAGAGAGTCCCAACGCAAGCAAGCGGTGATGCAGGTGGTCTTTACCAGGAGTACTGAGGGGATTTTTCCCAGCCATCAACCGCCGGATAAAGACTTGGGTCGTATCTAAAACAGGTAGGAGCAAAAAAAAGGCTGGAGGAACCAAGGAAAACACTGTGGTTACCTTAAGATTACCGAGAATGCTCGTTGCCGCCAGTACGTAGCCGAAGAAATAAGCACCCGCATCTCCCATGATGATGTGTGAGGGATGAAAGTTATGCCGCAAAAAGCCAAGTGCAGCGCCTCCCAAGGCGGCTAAAAGTAGCGTAGCGGCAGCACGAGTCGGAAACTGAGCAGAAACGGCTAAAAGACTCATCGCCGTGATAAAGCTAACTCCTCCCGCCAAGCCATCCATCCCATCCATCAGATTAATGGCGTTGGTAATCCCCACCACCCACAAGACTGTGAGTATGGTCGAGAGTAGCGGGTCAATCGGGGTACCGAAGGTCGCTTCAATCCCAGTACCGCTAGCAACTAGCAAAAGTGCTGTGAGAATTTGGGTGAACAACCGAAATAGAGGGGGGAGACCGAATTGATCGTCAATAAAGCCGACTAAGACTAAAATCGAACCTCCCAAGAGAATGGTCAGTACCTCAGCCAACACGCCTTCGATTACGATGGGTCTGAGGAGGGTAGCTAGAGTAAGGGCAGCAACCACTCCTGCGTAGATCGCTAATCCTCCCGCATTGGGTAGAGGTTCTCGATTGAGCCGTCGTGCATTGGGTTGATCTGCCCAACCGACTTGGAGAGAAAACGAGCGAACAGCTGGTATAAAACGCCAAGTCACTCCACATGCCAGCCAAAATGAGAACACTACCGCCAGCCAGCCAGTGCCTGTAGGGTTGGCTATACCGAGAGATTGCAGGAAGTCGTATAAATTCATCTTCCAATCCCGCCTAGACCGCCAATAATGAACATTAGCCTCAACAGTACACGAATCAATCCGCTAAGGTGCTACTGAGTTTTATCACTGATGCCTTTATGACAGAAAATCGATTAAAGGCGTTTAGTGTCAAATAGCACAATATTTAGCTCGGCAGCACATTTTTTTTGAGTTGCCGGGAAATACCACCTTGGTGTTTAGGTTAGTGGACTACATGCGATCGCACCGCTAAATGCTGTTAAATCCAAGCCCACTAACGATTCACTAATAACAACTAACAAAACTCTTCGCTTAGGTAAGTTAGATTTCACTCCATCTACTGCCCGTAAGAGCAGTTAGGTAGATGATTCTTTTGGATTGTCGCTTGCTGGTTCGGTTTCAGAATTCGCCGTTACCACCTCAAGGTACTGACTATCCATCAGAAACGCTCCCTTAGAAAAGCGAATGCCCCAGTATCCTCCCGGACGCCGATCCAGGACAATCCCCTCTTCTCCAATGCGAATGACATCAGGAGGCCGCAGCATCGGCATCGGCTCAGCTGTCTTAACGTAGCGTGGTAGGCTGACCACCCGGACGCGATCGCCGATGGTAAATTCTTTAGACATAAGCCATAAACAACAAGTTTCAACTAAAGTCTGAAGTATAAAGCTCTGGGCAGGAAAATTGCACTCCATCCGGCTTGATTGTCCGTTAGAAGTCCCAAAGCATGGCTCTCACTAACGTCACGCCATCTTGACTAAATTCTTGCCAATCAGCGCAAGCTCGCGTCTGCTATTTCTATCTTCTCTGTAAAACTACAAATTCAGGACGGGTAGTGATGCCCCGTCCTGCTAAAATCTAAAACTTTTATGGCACTTGCCAAATCCGCTGGTGGTATTGTTCTACATCAGCATACGGATCTGGGGCATTGTGGCCGTGAGCGTGACCGTGGGAATGATGGTCGTGGGAGTGATGGTCGTGGGAGTGACCGTGGGAATGATGGTCGTGGGAATGGCTGTGTGCAGAACCCTGACTAACTGCGGCTTGTCGGAACTTGCACATCTCACAATTCATCTGTACCTGCCCCAGTTGAGTCTCAATTTCTCGCTCTCGTAGTACCGATAGCAACTGAGGCTGAATGCCCATTTCAGGCAGACAAGTTATAGATATATCTGGATATTGTTTCTGTTGTTCGGCCGTAATATCAAAAATCTTTTTCACCAGCACGCCAGTAAATAAGAAGTAGGGCAGAACAATAATTCGCTTGGGCTGGTAAAGTCGAGCGCGACGGAAGCCTTCTTCTAAGCGAGGATGGGTAATGCCGATAAAGCACGTTTCAATCGTTTGGTAGCCGCTACCTTCCCAAATTAAACGAGCCATTTTATAGACATCGCTGTTGGCATCGGGGTCGCTGGAACCTCGACCGACAAAGAGTACCACGGTGTCTTTTCGCGGCCACTGGTCGCTATCTAGGGCAAACATGCGATCGCGACACAAATCCAAAATCCCTGGAGTAATGCCAAAATGACGCCCGTAGTAGAACTTAACCTGAGGATGTCGTTCTCTTGCTCGGTCAAGTTCGTTGGTCACATCAAACTTATTGTGTCGAGCTGCAAATAGTAAGATGGGTAGAGCCGTGAGTTCGGAATAACCCTTTTCCACACATAGGTCTACTCCGTCCTGAATCGTCGGTCCAGTCAGTTCTAAAAAACAAGGGACGACGGGTCGCGAGTAGTCTAAGGATTGATAGGCTTGAGCAAAATCAATCAGAGATTGACGCCCCTCCATGTCTTTGCTTCCATGACCGATCATCAACAAGGGGCGTTGTAGCGGTAAGGGAGACAATGGCAGTGAGTCAGGGGTAAACAAGGTTGTTGTATCGATCGAAGGCATTAATTTGAAAGCTCCCTTCCCGTGCATGGCAGGAAATAGCGTGGACGAGCAACAACTAGGCGTTCTGGCTTGCTCAATTTTAGATTTGAGATTTTAGAGTATCGGGTTCCTCTCAATCAAAAATCGCCACTCTAAAATTCGCTTACAGCTGCCGCACAGCCCCGGACTTACACCGGCGTTTCCCTCAATTGTTGCGGTTTAGTTGTGCCTTGATATATTAGCCGATCCGACCCGATCGCAAAATCCTGGGTAGGGGCTTGTGTTGGTCAAACATTTCATTGAAGAATGTTCAGGGCTTCGCGGCAAAAGTGTTTGAGCTTGTCTTGAATCTCTGTTGTTGGCTCGGACTCCCCGACAATCTGCCAATTCTCAACGGTAGAGAGTCGCCATACTTTGCCGCGATGGTCAAATCCTGCCGCTTCAATGCCAATGCCGCGTCGAGAGCCATCCAAGGGGTCTTCGTAAAGTCGGATTTGAACTAATATACTGCGGCATTGGAACTTTCTGCTCCAACCGGGTAAGTGAAAGCCAATGTCAATGGAGTCTGGATCGACTAAATCCTGGGTGTCGGGGTCATTGCTCCAGGGTTTCAAGTCTGCTCTGGCATCGGGAAACTCAGACTTAAACAAGTTAACGATTGTGGCAATTTTGGTCGTAAATTCCAGCCCTTGTGCTTGTTCAACGGCGTTCATGCCAAATCTCCTGGGATTAACTGCTGTTAAATATGCTTAATTATTTATTACAAATAAGACTGTGTCTGCTCATTGAGCTTGGGCAAGATTTTCGATATGTTGCGATTTCTTGATAATCACGGGAAGTTGGCGTTCCTCTCCCCTACATCGGTCGGGGGAGGAACGCCACCCGCCGACTCGGGGAATGGGGAATAGGTTATAGGGAGACCACCCATTACCTATTCCCCATGTCCTCTTTCTAGAGAAACTTGCTCTGATCTCCTCGTGGGCGGTAAGCTCAAACCACAAGCGATGGGGCGAGAGAAACAACTGTGTCAATGAGCGAACAATCAGTAGAAGTCGGGGCGCTGAAATGGTTTTATCGGGAAGCGAACCCAGTGGGCAGAAGTAATGAGTTGCCAGTCCTGTTGCTGCATGGTTTGCCGTCCCAGAGTTATTGTTGGACGGCGCTAATGCCAGATTTAGCAGAAAAAGGGTTTAAAGCGATCGCGCCGGACTGGATTGGTTCTGGTTTCTCGGCAAAACCGGATAAGCGAGACTTCGCTTATACCCCTGACGCTTTCATTAACGCCCTAGCAGAGTTTCTTAATGCACTTGCGATCGAGCGATGTCATTTAGTCGTTCAGGGATTTCTCGCTTCAGTGGGGCTTCAGTATGCCCTGCGTCATCCCGACCAGATCGATCGCGTCGCCATTCTCAATACACCAATATCAACTGATGCCAAGTTACCTTGGCCGATGCAGCAATGGGGATTGCCGTTTGTGGGGGACATGGTAACTCAAGACCCATTGTTAGTCGATCGCACTTTAGAAGGGGGTAGCCGGTACCGAATTGCAGATAACGATCTGGATATTTATCGAAAACCCTTCCTCAAGAGTTCCGATCCAGGACGTAGTCTAGTGGCAACGATTAAGAATCTTCAGCTCAAATCCTCGATGGAAGAGATTGCAACAGGCTTTCGCAATTGGGAAAAACCCATCCTCGTGTTTTGGGGAATTAAAGACCCTTGGTTGCCGGTTGAGCAAGCCGAGCAATTTGCCAAGGCGGTTAAAAATGTCGAACTCATCCAACTAGAAGAGGGGGGACATTATCCACAAGATCATTGGTCGGGAAAGGTGAGTGAATCTCTTCTGCCTTTTTTACGACGCCAAGCATTATGAGGAGACAGGCGAAATTCAAAAAAATACCCTCGCCTGTTCGGGAGGGCCAACAGCTAAGTTTAGTAGTTGTAATATATTCCACAATAGTTAAGAACTTGGAAAGGTCGTGTTTACATTTGACAGATGGCTGGTTGTGCAACGCAAAGCTAAAACCGATAGATCAGGGATGGAATCAACATCTCAGCACGACTAAGACCTCCATGAACTCTAGCGATAATCGGGTAGTGTTCTTCCTGGAAGCAAGCCCAGTCATTACGCGGCATCAGGATTAGGTCGCCAATGCGATCGCAATAGTCTTTATTCAGCGGTTGGCTCGGTAGACCAAACAAAGCCTGTGCGATCGCTTCTGATTTAGACACACCAAATGTTTTTGGTAGTTTTTGCCGAGCTAGAAGGTTTTCTCAGCGATCGCACCTAGTTCAGTCATTAGCGAATCCAAACTCTATTTCTGTATCGAGGTAACACCCTAACTCCATAGGAGATGCGATGGAATCTCGTGTAAGTATTGCACTGTTGAGTTGTGTAGTAAGCTATTCGTCATTTAAACCTTACTGTCAAGGATTGCACAATCCTTGTAGTGCAACCATCTTGGTCGCTACTGATACCCAATTTAAAGGCGTGACACTACTATGCTAAAAATTGCCTAATAAAAAATAATATAAAATCCTATTCCAATTATTAATATTTATAGAATGAAGCACCCTTTCATATCGTAAAATACCCTGGCGAATTGGAACATAAAACTTGAAAACCTACGAGAGCTGGAAACATCCATCCATGTGAACCGCTAGGAGAGTTAGAAAGAAGTAAGGATTAAGAGTCGAAAGTGTGGGGGCTTGGATTGTAAAACTTTCAACTCTCAACGTCTACTCTCCCTACTCACGTTCTACACCTCACTGATTCCATCAGAATTGCGAATTTTCCAAGCCAGTTCCAACAGTTGCGTCCAGCGCTTTTGCACTTGTTTAGGCGTGCAACCGATCGCTTTAGCAATTTCTCGCTCGTCTTTGTGAGCCTGTTTGAGTGATAGCAATTGCTGCTGTGCCTGATCGAGTTGGGCGACAAAAGCATCCCACACTCTAGACGACATTCCCAGCTTTTGGTCGAGGTCTGCCCCTAGCCATTGATGTACCAGCTTCCAGTGGGAAGAGCGAGAGAACTTTTCCACATGATACTTAAAGCGCTGTTGCAGGTAGTCGCGTTCTCTAGGTGTTATACCCAGAATGTTGTCGATGTCAGGTGCTGCCAAGTCTTGCAACTTTAAGACCAAGTAATCCGCACAGTCGGAGTGACCCTGAGATTCTAAGTATTCCACGAGTTCCGAGACAACGCGATCGCGTAAAACTGCTTCACTGGGGTCAACGGTTTCAGAGATGAGACGCGAGCGCACCTGTTGCATTGCGGCAGAACGGCTTTGCTCCTGCGCGTCCTCGCCTCTGGCAAACTCGACCGCCTGTTCGATATCCACTGGGGTTTCGCTAGGCTGCCGTTTAGCAAAGCTTTGCGCTCTTAGCACGATGAGCTGCTGATTGCTGCGATTCGGCAGAGTAATGCGTCGCTTGGCATATTGCTCTGTAAAAGCCATGTATTCTGCCAGTTCGAGCTGGGTACGGGGAGTGTAATCAGCCTCCACCTGATTTTCCCGTCGAAATGCTTTGAGGGACTCTGCATAAAAGTCTTGCAGGAAGTCTTCAATCAAGTTGTATCTAGCAGAAAAACTCAGTTGGGATTGAGGCTGTGCCACATGGCGATAGATCATCACACTGAGATTGCTGTGCAATTCAACCCGACCTTGCTTTGAACCCAGCTTGTAGTAAGATAGACATTTTCCCAGCCGATGACGTGCCAGTGTCAATTGCCAGGAATTGATTTCACCCGAAGTTTGGATGCGATCGCTTTTACTACAAATCCGTTCTACCTCTTGCACCATGCGATCGACTACTGCCTTAGCACGGCTGGAGATTGAGCCAACTTGCGCTCTTAGTTCATCGAGCAACAACTGGGTTAAAGTCTGGGTGCTATTTTCTGGAAGAATTTCCTGAGCAGGGAAGTGGCTGTGAGAAGTTTGGTTAGTAGAGTTGGCTGTTTTAACTTTCATGGTATTGCCCCTAAAGACTAAAGTCAGGAATTGCAACAACATCTATTGAGAGGGACTGTTCGTGCAGGCGTTTGCTGTCAGGATTCACCCTCTGTTGCTGTCCACAATTTGAATGTAGACTGCTACCCTGAGTCTTCGGGTCATTCTTGTGTCACTATGCTTAGCTCACTGTTTGACCGCTTACTTCGGCAGTTATTCTTCGGCACTGCCAACCGCTGTCAACTCTTGCTGCGAATAGGTTTGGGCGCTTTTAACCATCAGCAGCCTGAGTGTATATCGAGATGAGTTGAGAGGACAATCTAGAAACTGGTTTGATTCAAGCTCCTCGTCCGTAACCCCTCGCTCGTCGTTTGTAGCTTATACTTTGACGAACTTTTGCCTTGCCGTCGAAACGATAACTTCTGTCTTTAGTTCCGGACACTCCTGTTGCTAGATTTGGTAGTTTGGATTGCCGAGCGCAGACTAGCCCCCTGCAAGTTCCGACTACAAGAGTCGGAACTCATGCATTAGTATCTGTTTCTTTTAAAATCGAAAATCCAAAATCTCAAATTGCTTTCGAGCGTCCCTACACCCTTCATTTACTAGCTACCGATGCCCAAGCGGTTGCGGATTCCCATCCCAGTCCCTTTCGCATAAGGACTGGCTCATCGCTCGTCATATCCACAATAGTGGACACTTGCAAACCGGGTTTCTTGCCATCATCCACGATGATATCCACCAAACTATCGAACTCATCGAAGAGTCTAACCCGTTCCAGAGCGATGGCAGGAGTTTGACCATTCTCATCGGCCAGATGCGCCGAAGTGGAAATAATGGGATTTCCCAACGCCGCTAGCAATGCTTGACACACTGGATGATCTGGCACGCGAATGCCACTCGTTTTGCGTTTGGGATTCATCACTAGCTTGGGGACTAATTTGGTGGCAGGTAGTAAGAATGTATATGGTCCTGGAATCAGACGCTTCATAACGCGGTAAGCTGGGTCACTCACCCAAGCATATTCGGTAATATTCGACAGAGAAGAACATAGAAACGTCAGGGGCTTATCATTGGATAATTGCTTCAAACGCCTCACACGTTCTATTGCCGACTTTACTTTGAGGTCGCAACCAATTGCATAGACAGTGTCAGTGGGGTACAGCATCACAGCACCATCTTGCAAGGCGTCCTTAATTTCCTCTATTCGTCGGATTTGAGGATTTTCCGGATGGACAGTGTAAATAGTAGCCATTAAACATTTTTCTCTCAACCGTCAAATCATAAAAGCTATAAGCCATGAATAATAAGTTTCCTCACAATTGGATTGGCAAAACTCCATGACCAAAGTAGTCTACCTGGATTGTCCGACGGGAATTTCCGGTGATATGTGCCTAGGAGCGTTAGTCTCGGCGGGTGTGCCTTTGGAGTATCTGAGCGAACAGCTCAAAAGGCTAAAAATTGAGTCGGAGTATCAGTTACGAGCCGAAAAGGTTCACCGCAACGGTCAGTTGGCAACAAAAGTCCATGTGGATCTACTCATATCAGCCGAATGCGATCGCAAATCCGAAGATCGCGACGAGCACCATCACAACCATCATCACGACCATGCTCATGACCATGGATCGGGTATTACTCCAAAAGGTAGACGCGAAAACCCTCACGAGCACCAAGCTTCTGCTCTCGCTCCAACACGGCACTTGCCAGAAATCGAACACCTAATTACCGCAGCCGCGTTACCAACACGGGCATCACAATGGAGCCTAGCCGTATTTCGCAAACTCGCAGAGGCAGAAGGGGCAGTACACGGTGTTGCACCCGAAGAAGTACATTTCCATGAAGTGGGTGCCACTGATGCCATTGTAGACATTGTAGGAACATGTTTGGGGTTAGATTGGCTAGGGATTGACCAACTTTATTGTTCGGCTCTCCCAACTGGGGGCGGTACAGTGCGGGCAGCGCACGGCAGGATACCCGTTCCAGCCCCAGCCGTGTTGAAGTTGTGGGAATTACATCAGGTACCGATTTACAGTAATGCCATTGAGCGAGAATTGGTCACACCCACGGGAGCTGCTCTGGCCGTTACGCTCGCTACTAGCTTCGGCCCTCCACCAGCGATGACGATTCAGCGAGTTGGTTTGGGTGCGGGTTCGATTCAGTTGGCAATTCCCAATATTCTGCGACTTTGGATTGGTCAGTCGTTAGTTGTTAGCGAGCGGTTGTCAATGGTAGAAACAATGGACAAGGGACAACAAACCACTGACTCTTCTCTAGAAACAATTTCGGTACTAGAAACCCAAATCGATGACTTAAGTCCTCAAGCGATTGGCTACGTGTTTGAGGCACTGTTTAATGCTGGTGCTGTAGATGTTTTTACTCAAGCGATCGGCATGAAGAAATCTCGCCCTGGAATTTTGCTGACGGTAGTCTGTCATCCTCAAGATATGGAGGCTTGTGAAGCAGTTTTATTTCGCGAAACTACAACCTTGGGAGTTCGACGCCTAACCCAGCAACGAGCGATTTTGCCACGGGAAATCCAGCGGGTAGAAACTAAGTATGGGGAGATTCGAGTGAAGGTAGCTTGGAATCGCGATCGCGCTGAGCACAAATCCATTACCAACGTGCAACCTGAATACGAAGATTGCGCCGAGTTAGCTAGAAAAAATAACTGTTCTTGGCGAGAGGTGCATCAATTAGCACTTCATGCCTGGTATCAGCAGCACGGACAGACTGTTCACCTCACAAGTGATAGTCGAGCGGCTATCCCGAACGTCATGCACCAATAAATCGTTTGGGCAAAACTAATGGGCAATTATTTTGAGAAAATGTCTTGCGTTCTGATTACCATTAGAGGTTAAACACCAAGCGTAAATTCTAACGGCAGCCGAGAAGGGAATCAGGGTTAAATCGATAACATGGACAGCTTATACACCTTCAAATTCAATCACTCCAGTGCCTTACAAGCACTTGCAGATAGGCTTCCCGATGATATTAACTACTACGAAGCAAGGATTAAGTTGTTCAACTTATCCGTGATGGCGGATTACGACCAACTCGTCTGCCTTCCCACTCTAACTGCGATCGACAAGCACTGGTATCAAATCGAAACTGCCCGAAAAGTCCTCAGACAACTAGGAGGACGCGCCCTCCTCGCCGATGAAGTGGGACTGGGAAAAACTATTGAAGCTGGACTTATCTTAAGCGAGTACCTGGCACGAGGCATGATTCAATCCCTGTTGATTCTCACTCCAGCGTCTCTCGTCTCTCAGTGGCAACAGGAATTGCAAACGAAATTTGGTATCGACACCGTTACCACTGATGACAAACAACTCCAACTCAACCCCGACGAATTTTGGAGTACCAATAACCGACTGATTGCCTCCCTCAACACCGCTAAATCGGCAAAGCACTTTAATTTAGTTACAACTCGAAACTGGGATTTAGTCATTGTTGATGAAGCGCACCATCTGAAGAACCGCAATACCCTCAACTGGAAACTCGTCAATGCTCTAAATAAGCGGTTTATTTTAATGCTTACCGCCACCCCCGTCCAGAACTCTCTGGTGGAATTGTTCAATCTCTTAACCCTCCTCAAACCAGGATTGTTGAAAACGGAAGCGGCGTTTAAAAAAGAGTACGTCTCTTCCAAAAATGGACGGGTTCCCAAAAATCCAGAAAAGCTGCGCCAGTTGATGCGGGAGGTGATGGTACGCAATACCCGTTCTTTAGTGGATGTTCAATTACCCAAACGCTTTGCTACCACTATTACTGTTAGTCCTTCTAAGAGTGAAGAGAAACTTTATCAAGACTTGACTGAGTATGTGCGTTCTCTGGAAATTGGTGAATCCGACGCTGCCAAAACGCACAAGTTGGACAAATTTTCCCGCACCAATCTCTTAATGCGGGCGGGTTCTTCGCCTCAAGCCTTAGCCGATTCGCTCAAGAACCTTAGCAAAAAATTCAATAGTGATGAACTCAAAACCTTAACCCGACGTGCCTCACAAATTAAACAAGTTGAAAAAGCTCTGGCGTTAGTAGACTTACTGAAAAAATCAACGCAGAAAACCATCGTCTTCACCACCCATCGAGCCACTTCTGCCTATTTAGCTAAAACGCTGGAAGAAGCGGGTATTTCGTTCGCTCAATTTCTCGGAGATATGTCGTTAAAAGAGAAAGATGCGGCAATTGAGGCATTTCGCGATCGCGTTCCGGTTTTGCTCGCATCCGAGACGGGCGGAGAAGGACGGAACATCCAATTTGCAAATGCGATCGTTAACTACGACTTACCTTGGAACCCGATGAAAATTGAACAACGCATCGGGAGAATTCACCGGATCGGGCAGACACAAGATGTATTTATCTTCAATTTCTGTCTCAAGGACAGTATTGAAGAATACATCCTGCGAATCTTGCACGATAAAATCAATATGTTTGAATTGGTGGTAGGTGAAATCGAAACCATCTTAGGAAACGTTGACGAAGAGTTTGATTTCAGCGAAGTGGTGATAGATATTTGGTTAAAGCATCAAGCCAAACCTGAATTAGAGACAGCGTTTGAAACCCTGGCCACTGAGTTGATCAAAGCGAAGGATAAGTATCGGGAAACCAGCGAACTCGATGAACAGATTTTTGGAGAAGATTTTGAAGCCTAATTTAGGAAGGCAGATGGCAGATGGCAGAAGGGAACTAATGAAGGTAGAGAGCAAGAGCAAAGCGCAGGAGCGAGGAAGAGTTAATATTTACTCATTTCCTGCAAAAGTCAGAACGTAGATGGTAAATTAAATTCTCCTTCTGCCTCCTGCCTTCTTTTGTGTGTTCTTTGTCTCATAATGGTTTCCGATCCAATTCTGTCTACCCTAGCCCAACTCATCTCCTTACACGAAGGAATCGCCGAACCGGATGGCGAACAGGTTTTGAATGTTCTATTGACTCAGAATATTGCCAAATCTCTGGACTTACCTGAAGAAGTTAGTTTGACCACGAGAGCCGATATTCCTGAAAGCTATTTTGTCACCTATCACTCAGCACTCCTTAATAAGTTTTCTGAACTGCTATCGGATAGAGGATGCGTGACAGCAGTAGGCGTGAAGTATGATGGCTATCTAAAAACCACAGGGTTTGAGAAACTCTTACAGCAAACACTTGCTCCTCAAAATGGGTTGATTCGATTTCTGGATACCCAACCGGAAACCACTCGTTATATCTGGTGCAATGTCGCTTACACAGCCGAAGCGGATGAACGAAGAATCGGGATGGTGTCCTTCATCATCAATGAGTTAACTGGAGTGACACCTATAGATATTGGAGATGCTTTGTTTTGGGAAGCTGACCGAATTGAGGTGGATGATTCGGAAAGCTCAACTATCTCAATGCCCTTTGAAGAATTGTCGAGGTTAATTGAACAGACAGCCGCGAAATTAATTAAAGCTGAGCTAGAGAATTGGAGCGCGAAGTTAACCCGAACTCTCACGAGAGATTCCGAACGGCTTCATGCTTATTACGGTACGATCGCGTCTGAGATTGCCTCAAAGATTCAATATAAAGGGTTGCTCGGTGAGGACAAAGAGAAGGAGTTAGCTCGGATTGAGGCAACTCAACGAGAATTAGAGCGGAAGCTGGCGGATATCAAAGAGCGTTATACCCTCTCTGTAGATGCCTTTTTACACAGTGCAATGGTCATCCATCTGCCCACCGTCCATATCAACTGTGAATTGGTGAGAAAGAAAGCCAAGCGAACAGTGACAGCCGTTTGGAATCCGTTCACAAAAGTCCTTGAACCTTTACGTTGTGAAGTATTAGGAGACCCTGTCTATGAATTTTATTTAGATGATAAGACAGCTAAAATTATCTCAGCTAATGCTTGGAACAAGTGAAGCCATGCCCCATCCACCGATTGAGTCTTCAATCACCTTTTTTTACACCCATGACCTTGACACCTCAGCACAGTTCTATGAAGATGTGTTGGGTTTGGAGTTATGGCTCGATCAAGGGAGTTGTCGAATTTATCAGGTGAGTGGTGATGGGTACGTAGGATTATGCCAAACTAGCGAGACAAAAACTCTGCCCACTGACAAGCGATCGCATGTGATTTTTACCTTTGTAACGCAGCAGGTAGACGAATGGTTTAACTATCTACAGCAGCGTGGTGTTGAATTTGAAAAGTCCCCTTCGTTGAATGAAAAGTACAACATTTACCACTGCTTCTTGCGCGACCCCAATGGCTACCTAATTGAAATTCAACGCTTTGAAAACGCTCCAGGGAGGAATTCGCAGTGAGCAGCTCT
>DATNPT010000566.1:0-4886 GCA_036703075.1 Chroococcales cyanobacterium | reverse complement strand
TTTTCTCCCTTTTGAAGCAGTGAAGCATCTTTCTACTGGAAGAGAGTTGAGCGGAATAGCTCTTTAGAACACTGGCGCAATCAATTGTCGGGAGGAGTTCTTCGTCCTCTGTTGGGCGAAGCATTTGTTACCAAGCTATTTGCCCACCAAGAATTTACTAGCCTGATTATCACTCGTGAGACGATGAGTTAAGATGAGTAAAATATCATGGTAGTTTACAGATTAAAGAGTAAGTTTGGTTCTACCCTAACCTCTTACCCTTACCTTAAAACTTATTACCCAAATATGTCCTTCAAATGTCTAGCAAGTCACAAAGTAGAAAAGCTAGATAATTATATTTCATTTTTGCTCATTCTGAAGTCCTAAACACCCTTTAGCCACATGAAATACATAGTCTGGGAAATGATACTTAGGAATTATATCAATCTTAAATACATCGCTTTTAATTTGATATAAACCCAGCAAGCAAAATCCCAATAAAAACCAAAATATTATATCTTTTTCTTTAATTGCCATATCGCAATAGGTATTTTGGGGTAGATGCGAGATTAGAGAATTTACAGATTAATACTCATTTTTTTGTAACATTGAAGTTCAAAATCTAGAGGCAAGTGGGTACATCCCATTGGTGTAACTTCATCATTACTTAGTGCAAGCATCCTGCTCGCATTTAGAAGTACGCAAGCAGGATGTTTGCGCTAACGCGCACGCACTCGCGTTCGCACTACTATTGCTTTCTTTCACTGGGATGTACCCGAAACGAGCGAGCCAGATTGGTAAATTTAAGCTGTCTAAGCTGGTATAGTACCCGTCCGAGAAATAACTATATCATTACTCTAGGGAAGTAAACACGTGAGCTGTATTGACCTTACCTGCTAGTACCCTGGCTAGGAGTAAGGCATTTCAACCCCCTTGTTGAAAGACATTACTAGCGATCGCTTGTCTCGATCGCATCTGATGCTACAGTTCAGTTTCCTAGAGAACTTTAATCCTAGTTAACGAGATTGGAGACGCTCAGTTAAAAAACGATGACAAAGGTTAGACTTTAGTACTTGGTTACAGTCGAGGCTAACCCACTGAGCGCAAGAAGGCTCTTATGCAGAAGCCAAGAAAGCTTGTACAGTAAGTTTTTAAATTTTTTCAACTAGATAGTTATTTCTGCCACGCTGCACTCAGGAAATTATATTTAGTTGATTAACCATCTGCATGCGAACAATTACTTTTTATCAGATATGAGCCTCCAACTAGCGGCATATCGTTCGTTACACATGAAAGAAACACTTTCGTCTTCCCTTCTGCCCTCTACCCTTTGTCTTCTGCCTTGTGTTTCTGAGGTATTCTGTTGATTAGAAATCGCCTTAGCTAATCAACAGCAATTTCAATGCGACGGTTGCGTTGCTGGTTAGCACTGGTATCGTTGGCAACGACGGGACGAGTTCCGCCGTAACCAATCACCAGCCAACGGTAGCGATCGCCTAAAGCACGAGCCAGATACTGCTCGACAGCTTTGGCACGACGAAAGGATAATTCTCGATCGTCGTCAGCATCCTTAGCATCCGTATGGGCAGCAATCAGGATGGTACTGGAAGAGGAGTCGCGCAGGTCGGCAATAACTTTATCTAAAATCAAGCCAGCTTCTGGCCGCAATAGGCTGTTATCCGGCTCAAATAACGAATCACTGGGCAACGTCACCTTTAACTTCTCGGCTTGAACGAAAAACGCCGCTAAGGCAACCCCTGATTCGGTACTGCGGCTTGCTACAGAAGAAGCTTTCTCAGAAGAAGCCGTTACTCCTTGAAGTTGGAGTTTGAGTTCTTGCAGGCGTTCTTCTAGCGGTTCGTCAGATCGACTGATACCCAGTTGGTCTTCCAACGTGGCAACAGAGTCGTTTAACCCCTTCACCTGCGCCTGCATCTGGTTCAACTGAGCGGCGACTTGCTGTCGTTGGACAGGTGTCAGCTCGGCTGGGGATTGATGAGTCTGTGGCTCTGATGTTGCCGGGGTGCTGGTGGGAGACACAGCATCCATTTTATTGACAAAACGCTCCCAGAGTTTGACCACTAAGGGCTTCTCCGGTTTGGGATTGGGATAGGATTGGGCAAAGGCAATACCCAAAATAAACGCCAAACCCCCACCAACACTTAGGAGAAGCAATCGGAACACGAAGATGAGTAACCATGGTCGTCTACTCCTTGGTGGCTCAGGGGATGTCTTAGCAGTTGAGCGAGTGGATCGGGTCACAAATTTTCCTGAACTGTATCCAGACCATAGAAGAATAATAGGTCGAATTCGCTCGTATCGTCGCGATCGCATATAACTCACTGAGTTATGAGCGATCGCTAAAAGCCGTGAAGGAGTATCAAAATTCGTAACGACCAAGTGAAAACTTTCGTAAATGAGCAAATTCCATGAATCTTAACTTGGTATACATAACATAAGGGACATTGCCACAGTTCCTGATTGCGTCGCTCCTCGCACAAGAGACGCCGTCTAGCACCCCTGGCCCTTATCAATGTTCAAAAAAATAGTTTGTTTAGAAGCATGGTTTCATCCGAAGCCATACTTAATACTTTTATTAAATCTGCTGCTGATGACCCATAGCCTACCAGCCAAAGCCAACCCCGTGAATGAGCCAATTGACGCCAACTCGTCAGCGCTTCCACCGGCTAGGCACTCAATTGAAATCCGCGAAAACACCGCTGCCGACATGACTGAAGTAGGAGTACAGCTTGACCCTCTCGATAGTCCCTATCCTGTCCCATGGAATTGGGTCTTGGCAACTTATGCCGAGCAGAGTGCCACCCACAATTTTGGCATACGGTACTACCGCAGCCAATCGATCATTTCTCCCGATGGTCAGTACGCGGCTTACAGTCGCATCCAACTCCAAGGTCAACCGGAACTATACCGCAGTCGCGTCACTAGCGTGATGTTCGTAGAAAATTTGCAAACGGGAGATTTGCGAACCATCAAGGCGTCTTCTCCCTTAGCCGATAATCCTTTAGTCGATGACGAAGAAGGTGACATGGCAGGGACAATCGCTATGTTGATTCCCATTTCCTGGTCTCCATCAGGCGATCGCATCTTAGCACGGCAGTTTGAGGGCTTGTTCAGCACCTCGGATGCTTCAGATTTTGCCGTCATTTGGGATCGGCGGCAAAATCGCACCATGACGATTGCACCCGGAGAAATTGAATACGATAGCGCTGTTTTACTCGGTTGGAGTCGAACTCATTCAGATCGAGTGCTGTTCCGCGCTGGTGAAATGGGAGATGAGCATCCCCCCGTCTGGGCCGTCCATTTTAACGGTGATACGGCTCTTGCTCAAGAGGATGAACCCGTGATTTACGGTCAAGTCGTTAACCAAATTTGGACAGGGCCGCAGGCGCGTTGGTAGTAAGTAGGGGCAATTCCCCATGGTTGCCCCTACCATTAATCAACCGGCGCTCTAAGTGGGCAGTTTCCTCGTTTCACTCGTATCCTGGAATCAGAGGATACTAGTGCAAGTGTTGGAGCACCATTTGTCATGCCAGGTTTTGGGGATATCGTTCAAAAAGCTTTTTATCTGGGCATTGGACTAGCTGCGGCGGCAGGTGAGGAAGCAGGAGGTAGATTAGGAAAACTCCGGGGTCAACTCCAAAAACTAGCAGACGAAATGGTCGCTAAGGGCGAAATGACAACAGAAGAAGCGCGCAAGCTGGTGGATGAGATGGTGCGACAAGCACAACAGCAACCAGCCAAGTCTTCTGATAATACTCCTCCATCAGAGCCACGTCGGATCGAAATTCTCACAGAGGATGATGAACCAGCGCCAACTGATGCTCAGAATCTTGACGCAATGCGCGCTCAGGTGAAAGCCATGCAAGAAGAATTGCGCCGTCTTAAGCGCGAGTAAAGGATAAAGTTTGATATAAACGTGAAGCGCGATCGCGAGTTGACTGGCGCGTGGTGTGAGAGACTAACTTAGTAAGGAGAGTTTGCCAAGGCTATTACTTAGAGTAAGCTTGGCTGCGATTACCTTAAGAAGTGTCATTGCCCGCCTGTAGACTCGCGATCGCTTCATCACAGTATTTAGATAGCATGGTTGTAGTACAGCACAGCCCTAGCCCCTCAATCTCAAGCGCTCAATTTAGGCGATAAGTACTTATTAATCTCTCGATGCTCGTTAACTTGTCACGCTCACCAATAGTTGTTTACTAAGTTTTGAATTATGGAAGAGTGGTCGAAAGGTATTTTTGAACTCATAGATTCCGTGGCCTGTATGGTTGATGAGTTCTTCCTCGATGTCACTGAAATTGTCGAAGTCTTCGCTGATGATTTGCAAAATACGGTTGGCGTTGAAATTGACCAGTGTTTGCAGGATATGTTTGAACCGATAGCCGAACTCTATGCTGAATTAGAAGAGTTAGTTGGCGATACGGAACCCACGTTCACTTATCCTGTAGAACCTACACTCGAAAAACATCCTGCCTGTATGGGTTGCCGTCACTATCACGGTCAAGTGTATAGTGGAAATTTGTTTGTTTGTGCGATGCATCCCTATGGATGGGAGACAGAAAGCTGTCCTGACTGGGAAACTATGGGGAATGATGGATCGAATTTTTACTAAAACTGCTACCCTCTAATATCAGCGTCTACTGCCTCAACTCAAAACGAACAGATAATTATGAGTCAACTCTCAACGCAGCAATACTCATCACCCGAAATCCAGACTGCTCAAATGAAGTATGGTGAACGCGAGATTGCCGAAGGAAAGCTAATTACTTTCCCCAATCCACGCATTGGTCGTCGCTACGATATCAATATTACGTTGCCAGAGTTTACTTGTAAGTGTCCGTTTTCTGGGTATCCAGACTTTGCAACCATTCATATTTCTTACGTCCCTA
>DATNPT010000146.1:0-2485 GCA_036703075.1 Chroococcales cyanobacterium | reverse complement strand
CTAGAACTCACCGGAGAGTTCTGGCTGTGCGGTGAATTTCTTGTAGACTCTTAAACTTAAATAGCATTGGATGAAATGGTGTGTTGCCTTTGTTAGGCTGGCCAGTTAGACCAAGGGAACTCTAAGGCTAAATCCAGCTTCCACAAAGGAAACGGGAAATTCGGTGTGGCGATCGTGAACGAGGATGCGAGTGTTACTCAAAGAAATCAAACTAGTTGTCCGTAAAGTTGGCAGAGGCAGGCGCTGGTTGCCTCTGAACCAGCAATGGTTGGCGAACTATGACTTGCTCAGAACGCTGGTACGGCGCGACTTGGAGGCACGGTACAAAGGGTCAATTCTGGGTAATTTATGGCCGTTGGTGAATCAGCTGTCGCAGTTACTGATTTACACCTATGTGTTCTCGATCGTGTTAAATGTGAAGCTAAGCCTCAAAGGCTTACCTGCCAATGACGCCATGTTTGGGTTATGGCTGTTTGCTGGCTTACTTCCTTGGATGGCGTTTACCAATGGGCTAACTCAAGCGGCTAGTTCGGTATTGGGACAACCAAATTTGGTGAAGAAGGTCGTATTTCCACTAGCGTTACTGCCACTAGTACCGATTTTGTCGGCATTTATTGAGAGTGCGTTTGGCTTGATGGCTTTAATCGTGTTAGTAGCCATATCGTCTCAGACTCTAAACAGCACGTTAGCGCTCTTACCACTGGTTTGGCTACCGCAGTTGTTGTTGACCTTTGGGTTAGGGTATTTAGCAGCAGGGTTTACGGTATTTCTGCGGGATATTCCTCAGACGCTGACGGTGCTGTTGAATCTTTTGTTTTACTTGACGCCAATTGTTTATCCTGCTTCAGTGATTCCAGAGCGATGGCGAGATTTTGTGTTCTGGTTGAATCCGCTAGCCGCGATCGCTGAAGTTTATCGCGATCTAGTATTAGTTGGAGAAGTGCAGCATTGGGGAGAATGGGGGGTAGCTTCCGCGATCGCGCTAGTCGTGTTTTGGGTTGGATTCTGGTGCTACCAGCGATTGCGTCCGGGTTTTGCTGATGTGCTGTAGAGCATTAGTTGTTAGTTATTAGTGGGATGAACTATTGTTGTAAACCACAAAGTAAGTTGATGGGGCACATCCCATTTGTGTAAATTTATCCTTCTTAGTGTAAGCAGTAGGCTCGCGTCTAGAAGCCTGATCCAAACTTCAGTAGGGGCAATCCCCTCGTGGTTGCGCCTACCCTTAATAGACCGACGCTCTAGAGTCTCAATTCAGTAATCGTCAGTAATCGGAATTATTTATAGGGGCAAAGCATTTGGGCGATAATTTATCGCCCAGATTCCCTATTTTTCTGTCCGAATGCTTCGCCCTCGGAAGGGAAATTTTTCACGACAATGGCAATACTGAACCGGCATTCTAGTATTGACGCTTATACACTAAGCAAGTTTTTTGGAGCCATGGCTTAATAAAATCTTCGGAATTCAATAGAGATAGAGTTTTCAAATCTTATCGAGCCATGACAATGGTCTCAGCTCCAGGTGGTGGGAAGGGAGTCAGTCTTTCTTGCCGTTTTGCTACCCGTTTAATTCTCTCGTCAGCACCTAATTCGTTGAGAATATTCTGAACGCCAGTTAGGGCTTTCTCCCGATAGATGACAGCAAGAAGTGTCAAAAAGATTAATTTGATGTCAAGAGCTAAAGAACTATTTTCTACATACAGTAAGCCAAGTCTGCTTTTCCAGGGTCTGATCAACTGATTGTAGTCAAGATCGGGATCTCGGCTATTTTTAAGAATTTCACCTTCGTCTGAAAAAACAATAGAGGCAAGATCGGTAATTCCCGGTTTTACGCTCAATAGTCTTTGTTCAACTTCTGTATAGAGTTCAACGCCTTTGTGCTGGACATTAGGACGAGGACCAACCAAGCTCATCTCGCCCACTAACACGTTCCAAAGCTGCGGGATTTCATCTAACTTGTACGATCTGATCGCTTTACCAATTGGCGTGATCCGTCGATCGCTAGCACTCGTTGAGCTAATACCCAATTTATCTGCCTTCAAGATCATAGAACGCAGCTTAATCATCTTAAAGGTTTTGCCGTTTTGACCAACCCGTGGAGCAATATAAAAAGGTGAAGCAAAATCCTGAAGCCAGATGAGAACACAAGCTGTGAACAGTAGGGGCAAAGTCAGTGCTAATCCCAAAACAGCTACCAAGATATCGAACAATCGTTTCATATCAATTTTCAAGATTTCCGCTTACATTTTAGGTTAACGACGTAATAATTCCATAACTGTTACCGAAATTGAGAACTCATCCATTTTGTATCTAGTACGCAGATAGTCTTGACTTCCCACAATGGATGAAAACTCATTTCTCAGTCCTATGCGATAAAAAACTTCTGGTAAGATACCCTTTTCGAGGCAAGCTTCCGCTACTGCACTCCCCAGACCTCCCTCTACTGTGTGCTCTTCGACTGTGACTATTCCTCCAGTATTTCTCGC
>DATNPT010000133.1:0-3921 GCA_036703075.1 Chroococcales cyanobacterium | reverse complement strand
CTTCCGGGCGTTCAACCCCACCCAAGCGGAAGAGACCTATTCGATGGTTACCGCCAACCGTTTCTGGAGCCAAATCTTCGGAATTGCCTTCTCCAACAAGCGGTGGCTGCACTTCTTCATGCTGTTCGTGCCGGTAACGGGACTGTGGATGGCATCGGTCGGCATCATCGGCTTAGCCTTGAACCTGCGCGCGTATGACTTCGTGTCTCAGGAAATCCGGGCAGCAGAAGACCCTGAATTCGAGACGTTCTACACCAAGAACATTCTGTTGAACGAAGGGATTCGCGCTTGGATGGCTCCTCAAGACCAGCCTCACGAGCATTTTGAGTTCCCCGAGGAGGTTCTTCCTCGCGGTAACGCTTTGTAAAGTACCTTTAAGGATGAATGCTGAATCTAAGCGATCGGCATTCATCAACATTACAAACCGCGTTTGTCGTTTGTCATTTTGAAAAGGTAATATCCTGTGGTAACCCTTTCTAGCTCTAGTAACTCTGTAATGGGGAGCAATCGTGACCAGGATTCATCAGGTTTTGCCTGGTGGGCTGGTAACGCCCGTCTGATCAATCTATCAGGTAAATTGCTGGGTGCACACGTTGCCCACTCTGGACTAATTGTTTTCTGGGCGGGTGCAATGACCCTGTTTGAGGTCGCTCACTTCGTACCCGAAAAGCCCATGTACGAGCAGGGCTTAATCCTCCTGCCTCACCTTGCCACTCTTGGCTGGGGTGTTGGTCCTGGTGGTGAAGTGATCGACACTTTCCCCTACTTTGTCGTCGGCGTACTGCACCTAATTTCCTCCGCCGTACTCGGTATTGGTGGGATCTATCATGCCGTTCGCGGTCCTGAAACCTTAGAAGAGTACTCCTCTTTCTTTGGTTACGACTGGAAGGATAAGAACAAGATGACAACCATCTTGGGCTTCCACCTAATTATGTTGGGTCTGGGTGCGCTGCTGTTAGTCGCTAAGGCTATGTTCTTCGGCGGTGTGTACGACACTTGGGCACCTGGTGGTGGTGATGTTCGTATCATTACCAATCCGACACTGAACCCAGCCGTAATCTTTGGTTATCTCACGAAGTCTCCCTTTGGTGGCGATGGCTGGATTGTCAGCGTCAACAACATGGAAGACATCATCGGCGGTCATATCTGGATTGGTCTGATCTGCATCTTCGGCGGCATTTATCACGTTCTGACTAAGCCTTTTGCTTGGGCTCGTCGCGCTTTCATCTGGTCTGGGGAAGCTTATCTCTCCTACAGCTTGGGTGCGCTGTCCATGATGGGCTTCATTGCAGCTTGCTACGTCTGGTTCAACAACACTGCTTACCCCAGCGAATTCTACGGTCCGACTGGCCCTGAGGCTTCTCAAGCTCAAGCGCTGACTTTCTTGATTCGCGACCAACGCCTGGGTGCGAACGTTGCTTCTGCTCAAGGTCCAACGGGCTTGGGTAAATACCTGATGCGCTCTCCCACTGGCGAGATCATCTTCGGTGGTGAGACGATGCGCTTCTGGGATTTCCAAGGTCCTTGGTTGGAGCCTCTGCGCGGACCCAACGGTCTTGACCTCAACAAGATCCAAAACGACATTCAGCCTTGGCAAGCTCGTCGCGCGGCTGAGTACATGACTCATGCTCCTCTGGGTTCTCTGAACTCGGTGGGTGGCGTTGCGACAGAAATCAACTCGTTCAACTACGTGTCTCCACGTTCTTGGCTATCTACTTCTCACTTCGTGTTGGCCTTCTTCTTCTTAGTGGGTCACCTCTGGCACGCTGGTCGCGCTCGTGCGGCAGCTGCTGGATTTGAGAAGGGTATTGACCGGGCAACTGAACCAGTGCTGTCTATGCCCGACCTTGACTAAGGTTATGAATTTAGTCAAAGCTAAAAACTAGACAATTGAAAGGCTCCCGCTTAGGCGGGAGCCTTTTTCGTTGGGTCCAATCAGTCTCAATGGGTATGCTAGTAGAACGTGTAATTGCTAACTTCCGCTTTACAGTAGAATCCGTTGTGGTTTCAGAACAAAGACTGCCACGAATTTAAAAAGTTATTTAAACATTGAGTAAAGAAAATTACTATAAGTTTTATTATACCTTTGTTAACTAAACTACAAATTTACTAATAAAAGATAAAGATGAACTCTCCGAGAAAAAACAAGAATGGCTTGGACATTCTGGCTTACGGGGGGGTGTTGCATCGCATAACGACTCGTATTCGCCAATCGCTGGAGCTACAGGAGATTTTATCGGCGACTGTTGCAGAAGTTCGATCGCTTTTACAAACAGACCGAGTTAAAGTCTACCGTTTTCATCCCGATGGTAGCGGTCAGGTGATTGCCGAGTCGATCGCTCAAAAACGCCTACCCTCGTTAGTGGGGCTCAACTTTCCGGCTGGAGACATTCCCCCAGCAGCCCGCGAACTATTTATCAAAGCGCACCAGCGTTCCATCGTTGATGTGGCGCAACAGCGAATTATTTTGAGTCGGGTTGATGCTTTCCCAACCATGGGGGATTTGACAGTTGAAGCTATCCGCAACCAGCCGCTTGGAGATATTTTCAATCGTCCAGTAGACCCCTGTCATGTCGAATATCTCACCGCGATGGGGGTAATGTCTTCTCTGGTGGTGCCAATTCTCCACCAGCAAAAGCTTTGGGGTCTGTTGGTATCCCATCATGCCCAGCCGCTAGCGTTTTGTGAGGAGGATTTACAGCTCGTCCAATTAGTCGCCGATCAATTGTCGATCGCGATCGCTCAATCCGAGTTGCTCAGTCAAACCCGAGAGCAAGTCTTTCAGGAAGCTACGCTCAATCAGATTACCCCGCTTCTGCACTCACCCCGCAGTATTCAAGAAATCCTGCAACTGGTTCTAGAAAGAATTGTTAGGGCAGTTCAGGGTTCGGGTGGTAGGCTTTACCTCACGTCAATGGATAAGAGTTCACCAGTTCTCTATACCTACGGTGCTCAGCCAACCCTTTCACAACACCATCAATCGCGCTTCCTGGAAGACTATGCCTTGTGGCAAGACCTGATGCAACCGGAAGGCCAGCATTCCCGCTCTCTCGATCCCACCCTGCGAGTTGTGAGTGACCTCTACCAAGAACCTCAACTAGAATCTCTATTCTCAACCTTCCAATCCACCCGTATCAGGGGAATGTTGGTGATGCCGATTCACTATGGTCGAGAGTTGCTCGGCTGTCTCACTATCTTCCGAAACGCGATCGATACCTCGATAATTTGGGCAGGATATTGGGATAGGGACGAGCGTCAACAACGACCGCGCGAATCCTTCGAGGTCTGGCGAGAACACAAAAAAAACCAACCCCCGAAATGGACATCTGAGGAGATCGATCTGATCCAATCACTGTCGATCCACTTAGCCATGGCGCTAACGCAAAATCGCCTTTACCAATTAGAACTGCATAACCGAGACCTGGAAATTGCTCGTGCTGTTGCTGAGGAGTCTAGCCGTTTAAAATCTAACTTTCTCGCCTCTACTAGCCATGAATTACGCACGCCTCTTGCCTCGACACTAAACTGTTTGCAAATCCTTAAAAAAGGGTTCTACAAAAGTGAGAACGAGCTAAAAAAATACATCCAATTAGCAGAGCAATCCACTCGACACATTGTCACGATTATTAACGAAGTCTTGGACATTGCTAAAATCGAGGCGGGTGGTATGACAGTCGATTGGGAACAAGTCCATCTTCAGCCCCTTCTCCAAGAGCAGCGCGATCTCTTTAGCCTCGAAAGTCAGCGTAAGGGAGTTCCCCTAATTGTTGAGTGTGAAGTTGATAGCGTCTATGCCGATGAAGGAAAGCTCAGGCAGATTTTCACCAATCTACTCTCTAACGCTTTCAAATTTACTGAAACCGGTGAAATTCGTATTCGGGCGATTAAACTAGCAAACGAGCCGACTGTAGAAATTAAAGT
>DATNPT010000076.1:0-7022 GCA_036703075.1 Chroococcales cyanobacterium | reverse complement strand
AGGGTTTCCTCAGATTGAGGAATAAGTTCTTGCCAATTTTCTCGTGCTGGGTTGTTAATATCAATGGCAATAACCCGACCGCGAGGCGCATCTAAATCTGTGCGAAACCAGAATGTTGAACCATCGCGATCGATAAAACTGTAGTTCGCCTCAAACTCGCTAATCAATTCAACTACTGGAGAATCAGGTGTCTGCAAGTCTTTATAAAAAATCAAATTTTTGGGGTCAGTGCCTCGGTCAATAGAGATAATTAAGTAGCGACCATCTTCCGTAACACCTGCCCCAAACATCCATTCTTTTCGATCGGAGCGCTGATAAATCAGAATATCCTCTGACTGTGATGTCCCAACTTTGTGATAGTAGAGCTTTTGGTAGTAGTTAGTATCTTCTAGTTTGGTTGCCTCGTCGGGTTCATCATATCGGCTGTAGAAAAAACCTTGACCATCATGAGTCCAAGATGCGCCAGAAAACTTCACCCAGTTGAGATGATCTTGTAAATCTTCACTACTTTCAATATCGCGAACTTTCCACTCATTCCAGTCCGAACCAGAAGTCGATAGACCATAAGCCATCAGCTTACCATCTTCACTAATAGCCAATCCGGATAACGCGATCGTGCCATCTTCTGATAAGGTATTGGGGTCAATTACTACCTTGGGTTCAGCATCAAGAGAAGTTAAGGTATAGAGAACGCTTTGGTTTTGAAGACCATCATTTTTGAAATAGAAGTAGCGATTTCCTTCCTTAAAAGGAATTCCATACTTTTCGTAATTCCACAATTGAGTGATTCGCTGCTTAATCGGTTCTCGCACGGTAATGTCACTCAGATAACCAAACGTAACTTTGTTTTGCGCCTCCACCCAAGCTGTTGTTTCCTCGGAGTCTGGGTCTTCCAGCCAACGATAAGGGTCAGCTACCTTCGTCCCGTGGTAATTATCAACTTGGTCAGTTTTACGAGTGGATGGGTAGACAAAGGTTTGTTTCTGAGATTGCATACGATGAAACTCTAAGCAGTATTGTCTAGTCTAGCGTTCTTACTTCACATTACCGCGTGTACTACAGGCTACTGAGAATTACGATAAATTTAAAAAATTTCTCTTGTGTGTCCTCTGCGGTTAATTATCTTTCACAAATCGCTGAACACTGCTTAGCAGTATTTCAAAAGTCTTTTCCCTACCCAGCCAAAAACTATCTTTCTCTTCTGTCTAAAGTCGGAAAAATACAACAGTGAAGAAAGGATGTCTCCACCGCTACAGAGCGAGCTGATGCTGAACTGTTGGAACTCGCAACTGATTGATGCCGAGTTGCCAACCTACTTATGACCAAAGCTGGATGCCTGAGAATTCCTGCGACTGGTAATTAAAGAAGGAACGCGATCGCACGTTTCTCAATATCTGGTGCAAAACCCATGAATTTTAACTTCTTTGACCTATTCTGGATTTTTCTAGTTTTCTCTTCGCTCCAGCCTTGGTGGCAAAAGCGCCAGATGGAAATGCGCCGAGTTCAAACCTTACAAGCCTTTGAGCAGCAGCGTCGAAGCCGGGTGATTTTGCTGATTCACCGACAAGAGTCAATTAGTTTATTGGGAATTCCCCTATCGCGCTACATCTCTATCGAAGACTCAGAACAGGTATTGCGAGCAATTCGCTTCACCCCTCCGGATGTACCTATCGATCTGATTTTGCATACACCAGGTGGTCTAGTTCTCGCCACCGAGCAGATTGCCAGAGCGCTAATTCGCCACAAAGCCAAAGTTAGTGTGTTTGTCCCTCACTACGCCATGAGCGGCGGCACTATGCTAGCTCTAGCAGCCGATGAAATTGTCATGGATGCCAATGCTGTCTTGGGCCCTGTCGATCCGCAACTGGGCAATATGGCAGCAGCAAGTGTCCTCAGTGTGGTCGAACACAAGCCGATTGAGAAAATTGACGACCAGACTCTAATTATGGCCGACCTGTCCCGCAAAGCGATCGCACAGGTACAGCGGTTTGTGCGGACACTCTTAAAAGACGAAATACCAAAACAGAAGATTGCACCCGAAAATGTTGAAAAAATTGTCGATGCCTTGACTACCGGGAAAGTAACCCATGACTATCCGATTACGGTAGAAGAGGCGACAGAACTCGGGTTGCCCATTACCGTTGGTCTGCCGCCAGCTATCTACAATCTCATGGAACTATACCCACAACCCCAAGGAGGTCGTCCTTCGGTGCAGTATATCCCGATGCCTTACCAACCTCGTCCAGCTTTGCCAGAGCCAAAAGGCAGACCGTTACCAGAGCAAGCTAAGTCCTGAAGGCAACATAACGCTATTGTCTGGGACTTTAGCGTGAGGGGGCAGGAGCCGGTGAAGGTGAGGGTGTTGGACGCGGAGAGGGAGCAGGTGCTGGTGCCGGTGTTGGAGCCGGTGAGGGCGTTGGACGCGGAGAGGGAGCAGGTGCTGGTGCCGGTGCTGGTGCCGGTGAAGGCGAAGGCGTTGGACGCGGAGAGGGAGCAGGTGCCGGTGCTGGAGCCGGTGAAGGCGAAGGCGTTGGACGTGGAGAGGGAGCAGGTGCCGGTGCCGGTGCTGGAGCCGGTGAAGGCGTTGGGGTTTGAGCAGGTTTGCCCAGAATATTCCTTGCTTCTTGGTCGAGTCTCTGCCGGACTTCTAGGGTAGCAATACCCGTAACTGGCAAATTAACTTGCTGTTGAAACCGCCTCACAGCCTCTTCAGTCCGTGTATCATAAAACTGGGTTGGAGGTAAGACGGGACTGGGCTTCAGAACAAGGTTCAGGTTGGATTTTAGAATCCTCACCAAATCGGCGGAAAGATTTTGGGTGGCAGGACCTGCTATCCCATCAACTTGGAGCTTATAGCCTTGTTGAAAGGCACGAATTGCAGCTAGAGTTTCCTGATCTTTGAGAGTATTTCCGGGCGTGGCGTTGTATCCAAATCCACGCAAGACAGCACGAAACTCACTAGGAGTATAGTCTCGGCTGCGAGCGGCGTAAGCGACTTCGTAACTCACCACACTGGCGGCTAAACCGATGCTGATAGCAGCGATTGGCATTCCATAACGAATCCACATAGTTGCACTCCTCAGATAGGCAATTGAATTCGATCGCAATTTGAACAGGAACAGTTTAAGCTGAAAGGTACCGTTTTTCAGTTTTTATTCACATTTTTGTCCGTCGTGGACAGTATCGCTTCGGATGGCTAAAACTCTTGTTGACTGATAATTTTGAGCAGTCTACTGTTGAAGTTGTATCAGCTTTTGAATGCTTTGCAGTGGAAATGGCAGCTGACCGAAATCCAATTGCTTGTGATGCCCGTCGAGATACCCTGCCTAACATCTGGACTGCGATACTCGCACTGCGGAATTATCTTTGAGTACAAGAACCATGTCATCCCTGCAAAGACTGCCCCAAAGACCAAGTCAAGTCCGCCGAAGCCTTTGGTTTGAACGCGTGATGGCGCTTTTAGCGTTAGCGAACCTGATGTTAGTGCTGTTTGACTTGAGCTACATTCCCCTACGCGACTTCTGGCTACAGGGCAAAGTCAAAGTTCTAAGTTTTACTCTAGGTCCGGTACAAGTTCCTGGCTTTTTTATTAAGATTCCCCTACCTCCGATCGCAAAGTGGTATGACCCAATCAAGGGAATTGAACCCTATCGCGATACGCAGCAGTATTTGCAACGAGTGGGCGATCTGGAAACCCAGATTAGCCTAACCGGAGTGCGATCGCCGCAAGTAGCTGTCATGCTCCAAGACTTACAGCGTCGCAGCGAAGAAATCATCGATACCAATCCATTTCAGCTTGCCAACAAAACAGGCAGCCTAGAGAAGATTAAAAATCGCATGCGCGAGCATGTATTCAACGATAAAGAGGCTTCAGCTAAACAGGCATTTAGGCGGTTTTGGAGCCCAGACTACCTCGCAACACGCGATGGACTAGTTTTTTTCGATAGCGAGATTCGCCCTCTATTTGAAACCAACTATTACCGCCCAATCGGGGAAAATGGCGAATTTGTCGATTATTTTGGGTTGCTTGACTTCCCGTTTTTTGTTCTCTTTAGCTTAGAGTTTCTCGCACGAACCTGGTTAATCAGTCGTCGTCACACAGGCGTTAGCTGGTTAGATGCGATGCTGTGGCGCTGGTATGATGTCTTTCTGCTACTCCCGTTGTGGCGTTTTTTACGCATTATCCCTGTAACAGTACGCTTAGATCACGCCAAACTCATAGACCTGCAACCCATCGAACGGCAGATCAGCCAAGGCTTTGTTGCCAATATTGCGGAAGATCTAACAGAAGTCGTCGTTATTCGCGTGATTAATCAAGTTCAAAGCTCGATTCGGGGAGGAGATTTAGCCAAGTGGCTATCGCAGCGCCCAGTTCGTCCTTACATTGACCTGAATAACACGGATGAAGTGGCAGCACTTACAACTCTGATGGTTCAGCTAGCCGTGTATCAAGTTCTCCCCAGAATCCGAACCGACATCGAAGCCTTGCTACAACATAACTTAGACAAGATCCTCACTCAGTCTCCAGCCATTCAGGGACTCCACCAAGTGCCAGGGGTAGAAAAATTACAAACCGAGCTGACACAACGGCTCGTCAAAGAAATGACTCAAGCCCTCTACGACGGTCTGAATATGGCGTTAGAACCCGATCCGGTTGGGGACGAACTGTTTCGACGGCTGATCCAAAACCTTAGTGAAGCTCTCGGTTCGGAAATTCAGACTAAGCAAACGTTACAAAAGATTCAGTCCTTACTCACCGATTTGTTAGAGGAGGTCAAAATCAATTACGTTGAACGGTTGTCCGAGCAAGACTTGGAGGAAATCCTAGAACAAACCCGAGCGATCCGCCAAATCTCTCATAATTAACAGGGGTTTGGGTCAGTCTCGTCTAGTCTCTTAGCAACCCCACAAAGCCAGCTGATTGCGCTAAACTCGAAACAGAGCAACGGATGAAATTTCATCCGTTGCTAAACTTCTTGGAAAATATTTTACCTAGAAGTGGGTTGAACCCACTTTTTTTTGTTGGAGTTCTGGAATGACCCATCCCCTAATCCCACAGCTAATAGATTTGGCAACACCGTTGGCTGAAAACTTGGGCTTGGAGGTTGTAGGGGCGGTTTTTCACACTAACAGACGCCCACCCGTACTGCGTGTGGATATCCGTAACCCTGCCGGTGATACCGGTTTGGATGATTGTGAACGGATGAGTCGGGTTCTGGAAGAGAGATTAGATGAAGTGGATCTTATTCCAGATGCTTATGTCTTAGAAATTTCCAGTCCTGGCATCTCACGCGAGTTGACGACAGACCGAGATTTCATTGCCTTTAAAGGGTTCTCGGTGATTGTTCAGACTTCTGAACCTTATACAGGTCACACCGAGTGGCGAGGGAAGTTGATTCGTCGGGATGAGACCGAAGTTCACCTGAACCAAAAAGGTCGCACAATCGCCATTCCTCTGGAGCTAGTGACGAGGGTGCAACTGGACGATAACGGTTAAAACGTCATTCTCGCGCTAATTGAGCGCGCGATCGAGTTCACCAGAGAAGAAAAGTTTGCCAGTTGGTTGTAAAGAGGCAGACCCACTTTCAACCATCGGGCAAACCTTTTGATTTTCATGCATTCATCATTATGGAGATTCGCCTATGTCAATTGTTAATCTG
This sequence comes from Chroococcales cyanobacterium, assembly GCA_036703075.1. Classification (GTDB taxonomy): domain Bacteria; phylum Cyanobacteriota; class Cyanobacteriia; order Cyanobacteriales; family Coleofasciculaceae; genus DATNPC01. Next base: position 1,362 of record DATNPT010000076.1, on the reverse strand, counting down.
CCTGGACTGAAAAAGATGATCGAGGAGATCAGTCAAAGCCACAATCTCCCCAAATCCGCAGTTCAGCAGGCACTACGAGAAGCTTTGTTAAAAGGATACGAGCGCTATCGTCGCGCTCAACGTCTTGACCGATTTCATTTTGAGGAAGACTACTTCGACAACTTTGAAGTCGATCTTGATGTGGAAGAAGAAGGATTCCGCGTTCTGGCGACTAAAACGATTGTTGAAGAGGTGAGTAACAGCGACCATCAAATTTCGCTGCAAGAAGTTCAGGAAGTGGCGTCCGAAGCGCAGTTGGGTGACTCGGTGGTTCTAGATGTGACACCTGACCAAGGCGAATTTGGTCGCATGGCGGCGATTCAAACCAAGCAGGTGCTTTCACAAAAACTACGGGATCAGCAACGCAAGCTGATCCAAGAGGAGTTTGAAGATTTAGAAGGAACGGTTCTCCAAGCCAGAGTCCTGCGGTTTGAGCGACAATCTGTGATTATGGCTCTTTCCAGTGGCTTCGGTCAGCCAGAAGTGGAAGCGGAACTGCCCAAGCGGGAACAGCTACCCAACGACAACTATCGTGCTAATGCCACGTTCAAGGTGTATCTCAAAAAGGTCCGAGAAGGTCCACATCGGGGACCTCAACTCGTAGTCTCTCGTGGCTCTGCTGGTTTGGTTGTCTATCTGTTTGCAAATGAAGTCCCAGAAATTGAAGATGAAGTCGTTCGGATTGTTGCCGTAGCGCGAGAGGCTAATCCCCCCTCACGGCATGTTGGACCTCGGACTAAAATCGCGGTCGATACTTTAGAGCGAGATGTAGATCCAGTTGGGGCTTGTATCGGGGCGAGGGGATCGCGAATTCAAGTGGTCGTGAATGAATTACGGGGCGAAAAGATTGATGTAATTCGCTGGTCTCCTGACCCGTCCACTTATATCTCCAATGCCCTGAGTCCAGCGCGGGTCGAGCAGGTACTATTGGTCAATCCGGAAGGTCGTCAGGCTCATGTTTTAGTGGCAGAAGATCAGCTGAGTTTGGCAATTGGGAAAGAGGGACAAAATGTCCGGCTTGCGGCTCGCCTGACGGGGTGGAAGATTGATATTAAAGATGTAGCCAAGTACGACTACGAAGCAGAACATCGCAAACTGGAGGCGTTCAAAGCTCAAACCCAGGCGATCCAGGAGGAAGAGGAGGAAGATGAGGACGAAACGGTCGAAACGTTTCCCTTACCAGATCCTCAAGATTTAGTAGATGGCACCGAGCCAGAAGAGGAGCCCGAAGAAGAAGATGCTTTTGCTTGATGTGGCGTGGCAATTGTAGCTAATTGAATACTAGAGGCACAGGAGGCAAGGACATTTTAACCTTGCGATCGC